>JAHZHK010000050.1:0-2223 GCA_019420325.1 Coriobacteriaceae bacterium
GGGCCCCACGAGGCAGAGTACTTCGCCGGGCACAAGGTCGAGCGTAACGCCTCCCACCACGCAGCGCCGCCCATATCCCACATTGAGACCGCACGTCTGCAATGCCATCTGCCTGATCATTTAACGCCCTTCCCGGGTGCGGCGCATCATGAGCGCGATGACCACCGGTGCGCCGAACACGGCTGTGACCGTGCCCAGGTTGAGCTCGGTGGGGGAGAAGAGCGTGCGCGCCACCAGGTCGCAAAGAAGGCAGAAGGCAGCCCCCATCACCAGGCACGCCGGCACTGCGCGCACGGGCTTCGAGGAGGCAAGCGCCGTACGCGCCAGGTAGGGCACCGCGATGCCCACGAATCCCACGGGGCCGGCATAAGCGGTGACGCAGGCGGCCAAAAGGCTTGCCACGGCGATGAGCGTCGCGCGGAAGAGCCGCACATTGACGCCGACGCTTTTGGCGTAACCCTCGCCGAGCTGGAAAGCCGCCATGGGTTTTGCCAGCGCCATCGAGGCCGCGAAGCCCGCTGCGCACACGGCTGCCTCAACGCCCACCTGGCTCCAGGTGGCCCCCGAGAAGCTGCCCAGGGCCCAGTTGTGCAGGTTCACGATGTTCTGGTCGCTTGCAAAGGTCACGAGGAAGTCGGTGATCGCGTTGAAGACATAGCCTGCCATCACGCCGGCGACAATGAGCATGCTCATGGAGCGAATCTTTGTTGACAAGCCCAGTACCAGGGCGGTTGCCGCCAGCGAGCCCACAAACGCCGCGCCCACCACCTGCCAGGACGCGAGTGCCCCGCCTGCTCCGATGACGCAGATCGTCACGGCGGCCAGTGCGCACTTGGCGCCTGCCGAGATGCCCAGGATGTAGGGGCTCGCGATGGGGTTGTTGAAGAAGGTCTGCAGCAAGAAGCCCGAGCACGCCAGTGCCCCGCCGAGAATGGCGGCGCTCACGGCACGTGGCAGGCGTATCTGCCAGATGACGCTTGCCTCAAGGCCGCTTGCCTCCGGGCCTGCCGCGAGCGCCCCCAGCAGCTCGGCGGGGCTCATGCCCACCGACCCGATGCACAGGTTTGCGCACAGAAGCGCCGCCAGCACCAGGCTTGCCAGCACCATGGTCACGACGAATCGCCGTTTGCTGTCTCGCCAACTGTCCGTGTGCCTCATCGCACGCCTTTCGTGTGTCATGTGAGCCTGAAGAGGAAGGTGAGCTCATCGCGTTCGGTGTCGGCTATCGCCTCGTGCAGGTCGGCCACCACTTCGCCCGTTGCAGTCATCTGCTGGTAGACGTTTTGCTCGCAGCACCAGGCTCGGCGGTTCTTGACGGCCTTGAAGTCGGCGAGCAAGGGGTTGAGCGCCACAAGCTCGTCGAGTCCCTTGAGCCTGCCTGCCACCGTGGAGTTGTAGATGATGACGTCAGCGTCTTTTGCCTGGGCGTAGAACGCCTCCATCTCGAGCGTGGTGGAGGAGGAACGGTTCTCGTCAGCGCCTGCGAGCTGGGCAAACGCGTAGGTGCCGCCCGCCATGGCAATCATCTTCGCCACGTAGTCGCCGGGTTTGCGCACCACGGCCGCGCCGTTGGCGTTGATGTAGAAGAAGGCCACGGTGCATGCGAGCGGCTGGGCCGCCACACGCGCCTCAACGTCTGCGATAAGCTGGGCTTGCCTGTCGAGAACCTCTTGGGCCGCCGACACCTTGTCGAGCATGGCGCCCCACAGCATGATCCACTCGAGCCTGCCGAGCGGGGCGCTCTCCAGGCTCGATTGTTCAACGATGACGGGAACGCCGAGCTGCATGAGCTTCTCGCGCACCTCGGGGGTGTGGTAGATCATCGTGTTTTCCACGGCGAGCCTGCAGCCGCCGTTGAGAAACGCCTCGTAGTCGGGTGCGCTGTATTTGCCGCCGTAGACGATGTCCCCCGAGGCGATGGCCTGCGTAAACGCCTCTACCGTACAAGTTTCCTGCGTGACGCTCACATGGCTCACGCAACCCAAGGCATCGAGGGCCGCAAAGAGGCACAGCGTTGAGGAGCTTGCGAGGTAGATGTTCGAAAGGGGCCGCTCAAGCACCGTGATGTCGTCGGCGATTCCCTGGGGCGCATCGCCTGCGGGTACAAAGAGATAGCGTGTGCCGTCGGCGATGCAGGCAAGGGCGCGGTCTCCCTCGTAGAGGTCCACGGTGAAACCCGTGGCCCAGGCGAGGTCGAGGTTGCCCGTGTGCACAAAGTTGCCT
>JAHZHK010000050.1:2233-19332 GCA_019420325.1 Coriobacteriaceae bacterium
CTCCCACCTCGGGGTTGCTCCACGAGGGACGCTCGGCGCTCGCAGGGTTGCCCTCGTCGGGTTCGCTTGTCTGGTTTGCCGACGTCGCCACGCCGTTTGCGACCTCGCCGTCGTCGGCGCCAGAGCATCCCGCAAGGCCCAGAGCCGCAACGCACGCCGCACCTGCGCCAGCAGCAGCGGCCAAGCCGATGAAATTCCTGCGTGTGAGGGTTTTCGCAGGCCATGTGCGTGTGCGTTCGCGGCTCTGGGTCATCCGTCTAGCCCTTCTGCGCGACGGGTGCGGAGAAGGTGAGCGTGTAGTCGATCATGTGCGGCTCGCTCATCGCGCACGTTTCGGCCTGTACGGCCAGGGCGGTGTCGAGCGCCGCCACGGGAATCTCGAACGTTGAGTTGCCGGTCTTGTTCACGGGAAGGTACTGCGTGCCGTTCACGACCATCTGGTCGTAGTTGGGGCTCGACCACACAATGGTGGCGGTCATGGCACCCTTCTCCACCTTGAGGGTGCAGGGTGTCTCAACGCTCGCGCGGCCCGTGCCGCCCTCAAGCGCCACGTTGGCCGTGTAGGTACCGTCGGCAAGCGTGGCCTCGGCAGGCTTCAGCGTGTCGGCGAGGAACACCAGGGTGCGGTCGTACCAGGACTCTTTCTTGATGCTCCATGCGGCGCAGTCGATCTCGGTGTTGAGCGCCTCCACCGGCACCGTGAAGGAGTGCGTGCCGCCCGCATTGTCCACGTAGGGGATGCAGTCCTTCTCGTCGGCCTTGGCGGCCTGCTCGCCCGTGCCCATGAAAAGCTTGCCGTAGCCTTTGCCGCTCATGGTGAGCTCGCAGGTCATTTTTCCGTCAGCAACGGTGAGCTTTGCTTCGGTGATGCGGAACATGCTCGAGCTTGAGGCGACCTCGATCGTGTAGGTGCCCTCCTCAAGGTCGGAGGCCTTCACGGCGGTGAGCTTCTTGGTGTCGGGCAGGTCCTGCTGGGCCGCCGCCGCACCCTGAGCTACTTTGTCGGAGGAACTGCCGGTATCGCCAGCCTGCTGGGTCGCGGCAGGCTGGATGCGCACGGCAGCATGGGCCTGGTCTGCGTTCCAAGCCAGGGGCGCGCAGAGGAGTGTGAGACTGAGCGCTGCGAGTGCAATGGCGTTGCGATGTGTGCTGTAGGTCATGTGCTGTCCTTGGATGATGCGCTTCATGCAGAAACGAGGAAGGGCCCCGCGCCATGCATGCCGGCCTGGGGAAACGCCGGTGCGACGCGGGGCCTGTTGCTTGAAATATGGAAGCTATGCAGGCTTAGAGCTGGGCGATGGCGTCGGCCACGTGGCGCACGTAGATGTCGTCGATGGCAACGAGCTGGCCCAGGCCCTCGACGACGCACTCGACCTCGAAGCCAGCGGCGATGAACTTGCTGGCAAAGGAGTCGGGGTCCTCGGTGTCGGCCATGTCGTTGTTGGCGTGGTCGCCAGCGACGACCATGAGCGGGCGCAGTACGGCCTTGGTGAAGCCGGCGGCCTGGGCGGCCTCGACAACGTCGTCGAACGTGGGGGTTGCCTCGACGGTGCCCACGAAGTAGCTGGTGTGGCCCGCGTCGGTCAGGACCTGCTGCAGGTGCGCGTAGTCCCCGTTGGAGTCGGCCTCGGTGCCGTGGCCCATGAAGCAGATGGCGGTCTGGCCGTCGTCGTATTCTGCCGTAGCGTCGCAGATGGCCTCAACGACCTCGCTATAGTCCTCGTCGCTCGTGAGCAGCGGGTCGCCCAGCACGATGGCGTCGAACTTGTCGGCGTAGTTGCTCTGCAGGGAGTTGAGGACGTCGGTGTACTCGTAGCCGGCCATGAGGTGGGTAGGCTGCACGATGACCTTCTGCACGCCCTCCTCCACGAGCTTGTCCATGGCCTGCTCGAAGTTGTCGATGACGATGCCGTCGCGCTCGGCGAGCTTGTCGATGATGATCTGCGCGGTGAAGGCGCGGCGCACGTCGTAGTCGGGGTAGGTCTCGCGGATGGCGTCCTCGATGGCGCCGATGGTGATGTGGCGAGAGTCGTTGTAGCTCGTGCCGAAGCTTACCACGAGGATGACGGGTTTGGGGGCCTTGGCCTCGTCGGCCTGGGCGATGCCTGTCTGGGCGACGAGGCTGGCGCCGGCGGCGGTGAGTCCTGCGGCGATGGCGGTGCGACGGGAAAGTGCGGTCTCAAACATGTGCGTGTCCAATTCTCTCGTGGAGTACGCGCACGCCAAGGCCCACCGGACGTGTGGCTCGGCGTTGCCTTCTGGCAGGCACCCGCCTCGGGGTTCACAAGGCGGGTGCGGTGCGCGGCCTCCCGTTTGCGGGATGGCCGCTCAGGCGGGCAGGGTAATCTGACTACGGGCGCGTGCCCTCACAGTTATGTCCCTAGTCCGGGAATCTCACCCGGTTCCCCCTGCAATACCCAGGCACAATCCCCGGGCTTCGCGCTTGATACGGTCAGACACCATGATACTCCATGCGACGCGGCAGCTCCCGCACATCTGTGAGCCGCCAGCCATTCTCCGCGTGCCGTGCCCATGCCTCGAAGCCTGCACAATAGGTCGTTTTCCAGTCCCAGTAGCTGCGCTTGGGTTCTGCCAGTTCCGACATCGCCGCCATGATGGTTCCTGCATGCACAAGAAAAGCGGCGTCTACGGCTCCCATGGCGCGAGCGTCCCTGTGCGCATCCGGGTTTGCACGGTTTGCGTGTCGCCCGCTGCCTTGCAAGCCCTGATTCCCGCTCCCTGCTTGCACGCCTGCGAGGTCGTCGAGTGCCTGCTCAAACGCCGTGCGCACGCGTGCGATAAACTCTGCCTGCGCTTCGCCGCCGGGGCATGCCGCGGTGCATCCCGAGTCCACCCAGGCCTGGTAGCGCGCGTCTTCGCCCATCTCGGCGTACGTCTTGCCCTCAAAGGCTCCAAAGTGCATTTCGGCCAAACCGGGCAGGTGCGCAGGAACCAGCTTTGGGAAGAGGATGACCGCCGTCTCGTCGCAGCGCTGCATGCCGCTCGTGAAGAGATGGCGGGGCGCCAGGCCGGCGAGCACGGCGGCCGACTCGCTGGCAAGCGCGCGGCCCGGGTCGTCTAGGTCCTCGTCAGTGGCACCCACATAGCGTCCCTCCAGGTTACCCTGCGTGGGCGCGTGCCTGATGAGGGCGATGTGGACGGCGCCGGGTTCATGGGTATCGGGCGTACACTGCGTGCGGCCTGCGCCATTCATGCAAGTTCTCCCTTGAGCACGACAGGGATGCCGCAGACCATGCGCACGACGGTTTCGGCTTGGCTTGCCAGCTCGCAGGACATGCGGCCCACGGCCTCGCGCCAGGCACGCTCTTGTGCGTCGAGCGGCACAATGCCTGCGCCCACCTCAGAGCACGTGACAATTGCTTTGGCCGCGAGCCGCTCAATCAGTTTGGGCGTTGCCAATAGGGCCTTGCTGCTGGTATGGTCGGCGGCATCGTCGCCAGCTGAGGCAATCTGGTTGCTGCCCTCGGCTTGCCCCCACAGCAGTTCCTCCACGTTGAAGGCGATGTCTTCCTCTCTCCATCCATGCTGAGCTGCGAGGTTGCGTGCAAAGGTCGCCTTGCCTGAGCTTGTCCCACCGGTGATGAGAATCATATGAGTCCCGCCTTCTGAACCACCACGAACAGGGTGAGGAGCACAAGCTCGCATGTCTGGAGCAGGCATCCCGCCTGGTCGCCGTTGAAGCCACCGAATTCCTTGCGTGCGCGCCGGGTGGCGAGTGCCGCGCAGGCAGCGCATACGACCACGCCGACCAGGCCGAACACAGGGCGCACCGCCACCATGGCGCACGCCACAAGGGCTCCCTCGGCGCCAAGCAGCATAAGCGGTCGTGTGTCTGTCCGTCCCGCATCGCGGAAGGACTGCTGCATGCCGTGCTTGCTGGCGCTGGGCAGCACAAGCGTGGCGAGGCCGGCCGTGCAGCGTGAGGCAAGGGGGATGAGGCCGAGCGCCACGAGGTCGCGCACGCCCGAGATGCTTGCTTCGCCGGCAAGAGCCACCTGCGCCATGAGGTAGCAGACAAGGGCGATGAGGGCAAAGGCGCCGGCGTGTGGGTCCTTCATGATCTCAACCTTGCGAGCGGGCTCGGCGTGGCTCGAAAGGGCGTCGGCCACGTCAGCGAGGCCGTCGAGGTGGATACCGCCCGTTACGCCCACGGCGACAAGCACGTATCCCACGCCTTGCAGAAGGTTCGAGAGCCCTAAGGCACCGGCAAGCGCAAGCCAGACGACCTGAGCCGCCCCCACAACCGCGCCCACGAGCACAAAGGCGCACATGAGATAGCGCATGTTGGCCTTTTCCCAGCATATCTGGGGCATGGGTATGCGAGAGAACGTGGAGAACGCCATGACCACGGCGCGGCCGGCGGCACGGAGGCTCTCTATCGGGTGTCGCATGGGGCGGCCTTTCGTGGTGAGGGATGTGTGGGCAGGTTCGTGGGTGTCTCTGTGGCAATTTGCTCGAGACGGGCCGGACGCAGGGACTTCACCGTTTGCGCGATGCCCCCGCGCACCTCCACGACTTCACCGGCGACGTTTGCAAGCAGGCAGCAGCACGTCTCACAGCACTCGATCCACGCAAGGGTGAGCCCGCCGCCCCGCCAGCCCGCCTCGCCCACGGCGTCGGCTACCACCACGAGGTGGCGCACGCGTCCGGCGAGGTCCAGCAAACGCGCGCATATGCGCCCGGCAAGTTCTTCGATGTCTGCGTTCGGGGTTTCCGTGCCGAACATCTCGTTGGCCACAAGGTTGCCCAAATCGTCGAGAAGCACGGTCGCGCTCGCATCTACCAGGGCATCTGCTAGGGCAGAAAGCACGGGCGTCTCATATGTAACGAATTCTTTTCCCGCCCGCTGTGCCAGATGCTTTTCGATGCGTGTCTGAGCCTCGCGCCCGCCGCGCTGCATGGTTGCGAAGTAGGCGAGACGCGCGGGGGCGGCCGTCTCGGTCTCATCTGGGGCGGGCCGCACACCGTTGGCGGGCGCTGCCTCAGGCGTCGCCCGCCCGCTCGATGCGCCCTGCGCCAGCTCGCATGCCCGCGTCTCGGCCCAGGCACTCTTGCCGCTGGCCGAGGGACCCCACACCAGGCAGATCATTTACCCAGCTCCTGGTATGCGTCCATGTGGTACTCGTCAAACGTCATGCCGTCGCGGTAAAGCGCGCGCGCCATGTCGAGTAGGGGAAAGAGGCACACGGCCCCCGTGCCCTCGCCCAGGCGCATGCCAGCGTCGATGATGGGGGAGAGGCCGATCTCGTCCATCACGGCCGCCGCCGCGGGTTCGGCCGAGCGATGCGAGGCAAGCATGAAGGCGCGGCTCGCAGGGGCGATGCGGCAGGCCAAAAGCGCTGCGACCGAGCTGATGAAACCGTCGATGACGACGGGCATGCGCTGCACGGCGCACCCCAGATAGAGTCCCACGAGGCCTGCGATGTCGAAGCCCCCCAGCTTTGCGAGCATGTCGAGAGGGTCGTCTGCGTCGGGGGCGTTCACCTCAAGCGCGCGCCTCACAACGGCGGTCTTGCGCACGAGCCCCTCGTCGTCCAGGCCCGCCCCTCGGCCCACGGCTTCCTCGGGCGTCATGCCTACGAGGGCGCACGCCAGCGCTGCTGAGGTTGTGGTGTTGCCGATGCCCATCTCACCTGTTGCAACGAGGTGAAAGCCCTCGTCTGCCAGGTCATATGCGATGTCCGCGCCAGCCTCCACGGCCATCACGGCCTCGGCGCGGCTCATGGCCGGACCCTGCGCGATGGAGCACGTCCCGCGCGTCGCGTTGCGCACGGGCACGCCCGGCACCTCGTGGAGCATGCCCATGTCGAAGGGACGCACCTCGGTGTGCGCCACGCGCGCCATGACGCATACGCTCGAGGAGTGATGCGCAAGCTGCGCGGCTACCTTGGCGGTCACCTCGGCTCCCGTCTGCGTCACGCCTTCGGCCACCACGCCGTTGTCGGCGCACATCACGGCCACGCAGCGAGGCGCGAGCGCAATCTCGGCGCTGCCCTGGATGCCGGCGATGTGCTCCATGGTCTTCTCGAGCGCCCCCAGGCTGCCCAGCGGTTTGGCCACGCGCGCCCAGCGGCCGTGCGCCTCTTGCATCGCGCCCTCGTCGAGCCCGGTGATGCGGTTGATGATGTGGTCGAGTTCCATGCATCCTGCCTTAGGTGTGGCGTCGTTCTGGCGTGTCATTATAGATGCGCTCTTTGGGGTCGATTGTGTGCTGCTCGTGAGCGCGTCTCAACTTGTGCAAGAAAAGTCTTGCGTCACGCGGCGCATCTCTGCTACTATTCTTTCTCGCCCTACGGGGAGTTGCCAGCATGGCTCAGTCGGTAGAGCACCGCTCTCGTAAAGCGGGGGTCATCGGTTCGAATCCGATTGCTGGCTCCATTGCATCGCACAAGGCTGTTGCTCGAAAGAGCAGCAGCCTTTTTGCGTTTATAGGGCCTATTTTACCCACCATAGCGCAGTTGCTCCACAAACAAAATGGCCGCCCCGAAGGACGGCCTGCCCGGGATTGCTTTGGGGGAGCGCCTTACATCCTGATGATGCTGTACCCGGCATTTTCAATGGCTTTCTCAAGCGCGACAACGTCAGGTGCGGCCTTTGTGCGCACGCAAGCCGTGCGGCTGGCCAGATCCACGGTCGCCCATGTGCCGGGCAGGGCGTTGAGGGCGTTCTGGATGTTTTCGACACAGCCCTCGCACACCATGTCCCTTACGCGGACCTGCGTGGTGAAGGGGTAGTGGGCAGGGTCGGTGTCGGCGACCTCCACGTGCTTGGTCTTCTGTACGGTGCGTGCGCCCCCGCCGGCGCCCGAGCAGCACGAATCCTTTCCCTTGCCTATGCGCACGAGGTGCCGTACGGCGTAGATCGCCACAGCTGCCACTGCGGCGACGACGATGAAGCTTGCAAGGTTGAACTCCGGCATGATACCCGCCTTTCTCAGGGGTGGTTTTTTCCTCTATACACGATGCATGTCCGGACAACACGCTGTCCTGAGCATGCCTTTGCGCCCATGCATTGTGCGCCAGTCTCATCGATTTTTTCCCATATGTCAACCTTAACAAACTATGCACTGAAAGCACAGTTTACGTGGAGTAATATGCACCGCTTTCCCCGCGTGTTATTCTGAGGGGCTAACCGTCTACCCAAGGAGCAAAGCATGGCAACTAACAAGCCAAAGGGCACTGAGGATCTCATCGGCAACGACGCCATCATGTGGAGCTATATGCGTGAGGCTGCCGAGGAGGCATTCACTGCATACGGCTACATCCCCGTCGAGATTCCCACCTTTGAGCAGGCCGATGTCTTCGTCCACGGTCTGGGCACCTCCACCGACGTCGTCCGCAAGGAGATGTTCACCGTCCTGTCTCCCGACGGTTACGCCAAGGTGAGCGAGGGCAGGGCCGACGAGCTCAAGGCTGACCAGCGCCTCGCCCTTCGTCCTGAGGGCACGGCCGGCACGGTGCGCGCCCTCATCGAGCACAATCTCGTGCCGCAGGGTGCCGCCCCCGCAAAGCTGTGGTATGCCGGCTCCATGTTCCGCGCCGAGCGTCCCCAGAAGGGCCGTCTGCGCGAGTTCCACCAGATTGGCGTGGAGTGCCTGGGCGCTTCCGACCCTGCCGCCGACGCCGAGCTCATCGTCATGTTCGTGCGCTTCATCGAGGCCCTGGGCATCGAGCAGAGCCAGGTGCGCATCCTCATCAACTCGATGGGCGACGACGCCTGCCGCCCGGCCTATCGCGATTCCGTGGCCGCCTACATCCGCGAGCATTCCGAGGAGCTGTGCGAGGAGTGCCGCCGTCGTGCCGACACGAACCCGCTGCGTGCCTTCGACTGCAAAAACGACCACTGCCACGAGGTGATGGAGGGTGCCCCCAAGATCTCCGACGCCCTGTGCCCTGACTGCCGCGCCCACTACGAGGCCGTCAAGCGCTACCTCGACGCCCAGCACATCGCCTATGTCGAGGACCCGCGCCTGGTGCGCGGTCTGGACTACTACACGCGCACCGTCTTCGAGGTCCAGGTGACCGACGGCCTCGGCTCGCAGAACGCCATCGGTGGGGGCGGCCGTTACGACAAGCTCGTCGAGGTCACGGGCGGCAAGCCCACCCCCGGCTTGGGCTTCGCTGCCGGCTTTGAGCGCATCGTGCTCGCCATGCAGGCCGCCGACGCCCCCATGCCCCAGCTCGTCCACCCCGATGTCTTCGTAGCCCAGACCGGCCCCGAGGTGTCCCTTGAGGCCTTCTGCCTCGTGCAGGAGCTGCGCGACGCCGGCTTTATCGTTGAGGCCGACCGCCAGGGTCGCTCGCTCAAGAGCCAGTTCAAGCTCGCCGACAAGTACAACGTCGACGCCGTCGTCGTTCTCGGTCCCGATGAGCTTGCCGCTGGTCAGTGCACCGTGCGCGACATGGCAAGCCACGAGGAGCGCAAGGTCGCCCTGGCCGATGTGGCCCAGGACCTCGCGGCTGCTCTCGGCCT
Organism: Coriobacteriaceae bacterium; assembly: GCA_019420325.1. Lineage (GTDB taxonomy): Bacteria > Actinomycetota > Coriobacteriia > Coriobacteriales > UMGS124 > UMGS124. The sequence continues at coordinate 10,727 of JAHZHK010000050.1, forward strand.
TACCGAAGGCCACGGCGACGGCTGCGGCTGCGGTTGCGGCTGCCACGACGGCGAGTGCGACTGCGACGGTGACTGCGACTGCGGCGACGAGTGCACCTGCGGCCATCACCAGCACTAAGCATTGATTTTCCGTGAGGATGAATGCCTTTACGTCCCTATTGGTACAAAATCTAAGCGCAAACGTTTAGATATCTTGCGCAGACTAGACGCAAAGGAGGCGCCCCATGTTTGAGAAGTTCACTGACGGCGCTCGCAAGGTCATGAACCTTGCCCAAGAAGAAGCACATAAGTACGGCCAGCTCTATGTGGGCACCGAGCATATCCTTCTCGGTCTCATCCGCGAGGAGGACGGCATTGCCGCCCAGGCCCTGCGCAAGCTCGACATCTCGTATGACGAGGCCGCCGAGCAGATCAAGCAGATCGCCGAGAAGCCCGAGGAGCCTGCACCTGCCGGCCACATCCCCTTCACCCCGCGTGCCAAGCGCGTGCTCGAGGCGGCCCTGCGCGAGATGATGCAGATGGGCCAGTCTTACATTGCCACTGAGCACCTGCTGCTGGGCATCCTGCGCGAGGGCAACGGTGTGGCCATGGAGGCGCTCACGCGCATGGGCGTCTCGGCCGATGCGGTGCGTTCCGCTGTGGCCGAGCTTACCCCCAAGCGCACGACGCCGCCCTTGGCAGGCGTTGCGGCCGGCATGGGCCTGCCCATGGGCTTCGGCACGCAGCAGGCTCAGAGCCAGGAGGGCTCCGCTCTTCGCGAGTACGGCCGCGACCTCACGCAGCTTGCCAGCGAGGGCAAGCTCGACCCCGTCATCGGCCGCGACGACGAGACCGAGCGTGTCATGGAGATCCTGGCCCGCCGCACCAAGAACAACCCGCTGCTCATCGGTGAGCCCGGCGTCGGCAAGACGGCCGTCGTCGAGGGGCTGGCTCAGCGTATCGTCTCCGGCAACGTCCCGCAGATGCTCTGCGGCCGCCACGTCTGGACGCTCGACGTGTCCGCCCTCGTGGCTGGCGCCAAGTACCGCGGTGACTTCGAGGACCGCCTCAAGCGCGTCGTCTCCGAGGTCATGGAGGACAAGTCCATCATCCTGTTCATCGACGAGCTGCACACCCTCATCGGCGCGGGCTCTGCCGAGGGCTCGCTCGACGCCGCTGCCATCCTGAAGCCGCCGCTGTCGCGCGGTGAGATTCAGGTCATCGGCGCCACCACGACCGACGAGTACCGCAGGCACGTCGAGAAGGACTCTGCCTTCGCGCGCCGCTTCCAGACCATCCAGGTGGGGGAGCCCTCGAGCGACCAGGCCCTCGACATCATCGAAGGCCTGCGTGCCCGCTATGAGGAGCACCATCGCGTGCATTACTCTCCCGAGGCCGTCCAGGCCGCGGTGAGTCTCTCGGAGCGCTACATCCAAGACCGCTACCTGCCCGACAAGGCCATCGACCTGCTCGATGAGGCCGGCGCCACCGTGCGCATCCACGCCGTTGCCCGTCCCGCCGAGCTCGACGAGGCCGCCCAGCAGCTCTCCGACGTGCGTGCCGAGCGCGAGAAGGCCGTCTCCGAGCAGCGTTACGAGGCCGCCGCAAGCCTGCGCGACCGCGAGCGTGAGCTCGCCGAGCGCGTCTCGACCCTCGAGGACGCCTGGCGCAACGACGGCGGTGCCACCGCCGGTGAAGTCACGCCCGAGACCATCGCGCAGGTCGTTTCGCGCGCCACGGGTGTGCCCGTGACCAACCTCACCGAGGCCGAGTCCGACAAGCTGCTGCGCATGGAGGATGTGCTTCATCAGCGCATCATCGCCCAGGATGAGGCCGTCTCCAAGGTCGCCCGCGCCATTCGTCGTTCGCGCGCCGGTCTTCGCGACCCGCGCCGTCCTTCCGGCTCGTTCATCTTCCTGGGCCCCTCGGGCACCGGCAAGACCGAGCTTTCCAAGGCGCTCGCCGAATTCCTCTTCGGCACGCAGGACGCTCTCATCACGTTCGACATGAGCGAATACATGGAGAAGCATGCGGTCTCCAAGCTCGTGGGCGCGCCTCCCGGCTATGTCGGCTACGACGAGGGCGGCGAGCTTACCAAGGCCGTGCGTCAGAAGCCCTACTCGGTCATCCTGTTCGACGAGATTGAGAAGGCCCACCCCGACCTCTTCAACATCTTGTTGCAGATTCTCGAGGAGGGTCGCCTCACCGACGGCCAGGGCCGCAAGGTCGACTTTCGCAACACGGTCATCATCATGACGTCCAACGTCGGCGCCCGCCAGATCGCCCAGACTACACCCCTGGGATTTGCGGTGCAGCGCTCCGACGGCGGCATGGACGACAAGGCCATCCACGCCAACGTCATGACCGAGGTCAAGAAGCTGTTCAAGCCCGAGTTCCTGAACCGTATCGATGACATCGTGGTGTTCAAGAGCCTGACCGACGAGCAGCTGCTCTCCATCGTCGACATCCTTGTCGAGGACCTGCGCGACCGTCTCATCGCATGCGGCATGAACATCGAGCTCACCGACGCCGCCAAGCGCCTCATCGCCAAGGAGGGCCACGACGTCGCCTACGGCGCCCGCCCGCTGCGCCGCGCCATCCAGAGCCTCGTGGAGGACCCACTCTCCGAGAAGATTCTCGCTGGCGAGTTCACGCGTGGCCAGGTCGTCACGGTCGACGAGGAAGACGGCAAGCTCACCTTCGATTGCCAGGCGGGCGTTATCCCCGCCCCGCGCAGGCGTGAGACGTTTGCCGACGAGCGTATCGCGCGTCCTTCGCGCGGACGCATGGGCGCGCCTTCTCAGCTGCCTTCCACCACTTGTGGGAGCGGCGCCGCTGACTAAGCGCCCCGTTTGTTTTATGATTGCCGCATTGCAGGGTCTTCGAAAGGAATCGTCAAGCCATGGCAGATATCGACTCCGCGGCGGGCATCCAGCCTGTCGTTTCCAGCAATGCGGTACACAATGAGCCGCCTGAGGTAACCTCACCTGCGCCCCACGTCCCGAGCACCTCGGGGCGTGGGGTCGTCGGTAAAAAAGCCAACGTTGCTGCCGTCATCGTCGCCGGTGGATCCGGCGAGCGTTTCGGTCGCCACGGGGGCAAGCAGCTGCTGCCCATCTGCGGTAAGCCCCTTATGTCGTGGTGCCTGCAGGCATTCGATGCCGTGCCCTGCGTGGGCAAGATCGTCATCGTGTGTCCCGAGGCCCGCTGCGAGGAGTACCGCAGCCTCGCCGTCGAGCCGTATGGCCTGGTGACGCCCGTTGAGTTCGTCCCGTCGGGCAGCATTCGTCAGGAATCTGCCCTGCACGGCGTCGAGGCAGTCGCCCAGGATTTCCCCATCGTCGCCATGCACGACGGCGCACGCCCCCTCATTCTCCCTGAGACCATCATGCATGCCATCAACGTGCTCAAGGGCACGCTTGACGCCGACGGCGTCGTGTGCGGACACCCCGCCATCGACACGCTCAAAGTCGTCGAGGGCACCTCGGTCGTGGGCACACCCGACCGCTCGCTGTTCTGGATTGCCCAGACTCCCCAGGTCTTCCATTCCGACGTCCTGCTCGAGGCGCATCGCGCGGCTCTTCAGGAAGGCTACGTCGGAACCGACGACTCTTCTTTGGTTGAGCGTATCGGCGGCAAGATCGTCCTGGTCGATTGCCCGCGCGACAACATGAAGCTCACCGTACCGGAAGACCTCCCTGCCGTGAGCGCCCTTCTGCATGCCCGTTACGGGGAGGCCCAGGAGCAATGAGCGCAAACATGGTAGGAACCCTTCGCATCGGCCACGGCTATGACGTCCATGCCTTCGCACCCGACCGCAAGCTGATCTTGGGAGGCGTGGAGATCCCCCATACGCAGGGTCTTCTCGGTCACTCCGACGCCGACGTGCTTGCCCATGCCTTGGCAGACGCCATTCTGGGCGCGGTTCGCGGCGGCGATATCGGCAAGCTCTTCCCCGACGACGACCCGGCCTATGAGGGCGCCGACTCGCTCAAGCTTCTTGCCCGCGTCGTCGAGGTGGCGCGCGAGGCGGGCTTCGAGCTCGTCGACGCCGACTGCACGGTGGCTGCCCAGGCCCCCAAGCTGGCTCCCTATCGCGAGGAGATGCGCGTAAGGCTCGCCCGTGCCTGCTCGGTTGACACGAGCCAAGTCGGCGTCAAGGCCACGACCACCGAGCGCTTGGGCTTCGTGGGCCGCGAAGAGGGCATAGCCGCATGGGCGGTCGTCCTCATGCAGGCCATCTAAGAATTAGTAACGCAATCAATATCCGCGGTTTGCCCGCATGTAAGCATAAGGAGACGCACGCCCCATGAAGCTCTACGACTCTTCGCTGAGGAGCAAGGTTGACTTCGAGCCGGTCGTTCCCGGCAAGGTGACGATGTATGTCTGCGGCCCCACGGTCTACGACAACATCCACATCGGGAACGCCCGCACGTTCCTTTCTTTCGACATCATCCGCCGCTGGCTCGTCGAGCGCGGCTACGACGTTACGTTCGCCCAGAACCTCACCGACGTCGACGACAAGATCATCAAGCGCGCAAACGAGCGCGGCGTTGCGGCCGACGAAGTCTCCACGCAGTATGCCAACGCGTTCATCGAGGTCATGGAGCGCTTCGGTATCCAGGAGCCTGACATTCGCCCTCGCGCCACGCAGGAGATTCCTGCGATGATCGAGATGATTGAGACGCTCATCGCCGGCGGTCATGCCTATGAGGCGCAGGGCGACGTGTACTTCTCCGTGCGTTCCGACAAGACCTACGGCGAGGTTTCCGGCTGCAACATCGACGATTTGCTCGTGGGTGCGCGCATCGAGGCCGGCGAGCAGAAGCGTGACCCGCTCGACTTTGCACTATGGAAGGCCGCAAAGCCCGGCGAGCCCACGTGGGACTCTCCTTGGGGCCCGGGCCGTCCCGGCTGGCACACCGAGTGCGCCGCGATGGTGCACCGCTATCTGGGCATGCCCATCGACATCCACGGCGGCGGCGCCGACCTGCAGTTTCCCCATCATGAGAACGAGTGCGCCCAGGCCCAGTGCGCCTGGGGCGGCAAGTTCGCCAACCATTGGATGCACACGGGCATGCTCTTGGTCGACGGCGAGAAGATGAGCAAGTCTCTGGGCAACTTCTTCACGCTCAAGGACGTGCTCGACGAGTACCCCGCCGACGCGTTGCGCCTGCTTATGGCCCAGACTCACTACCGCAGCCCGCTGGACTTCTCCTTCGAGCGCCTGCGCGGTGCCGCCGGCTCGCTTGAGCGCATCGCAAACACCGTGCAGAACTTGGCCTGGGCGGCCGATCACGCCCCCGAGGGCGCAGATACTGCCGCCGAGCTCGCGCAGACGGCCGAGAAGGCTCGCGCCGAGTTCGAGGCCTGCATGGATGACGACTTCAACACCGCCGGTGCTACAGGTGCCGTCTTCGGCCTCGTGACCGCCGCCAATACCTATCTCGACCAGGCCCAGGGCCGCGTCGACGCCCAGGCATGCCGCCTTGCCGCCGACGTCATCGACTGGGGTATGGCCGTGCTCGGCATCTCCCTCAAGGGCGATGGCGACGAGAACTTGCCCACCGGCCTCGTTGACCTTGCGGCCAAGCACGGATGCGCCGCCGCCGACCCCGACGCCGCCGCGCAGGCCCTGCTTGAGCTGCGTGCCCAGGCCCGTCGTGAGAAGAACTGGCCGCTGGCCGACGCCATCCGCAACGACCTGACCGATTTGGGCCTTGTCATCGAGGACACCGCCCAGGGCGCACGCGTCAAGCGCGCCTAAGACCAAAGCCAGCAGGAGGCAACATGGCTGACTACATCGAGGGCCGCCGCGCGGTCGAAGAGGCGCTCAAGGCCGGCGTCCCCATCCGCAAGGTATTTGTCCAGGCACCGGCCAAACAGGCCGAAGAGGAGGTCCAGGACTCGCGTACGGGTGGCAAGCAGGCAAAGCGCGGCCAGCAGCAGGCCAGGCGCGGCCGTGAGAAGCAGGGCGCTCCCAGCGGGGCCGACGCGGCGCTTGAGCGCGTGTGCGCAAAGCTGCGCCGTGCCAACGTGCCCATCGAGGTCGTGGAGAAGGCCAAACTCGACCGCATGTCGGCCGATGGCGGCAGCCACGGCGCGCATCAGGGCATCATGTGCGAGGTCCCGCCCTACCGTTACGCCGACATCATGGACATCGCCTATGCGGGCGCCAAGAAGCGCGACTCGCTCGTGCTCGTGCTCGACCACATCACCGACGAGGGCAACCTCGGCGCCATTATCCGCACGGCCGAGGTCATGGGCGCCGACGGAGTCGTCATCCCCTCCAAACGTGCTGCCCAGGTCACCGTGGGTGTGTACAAGACGAGCGCCGGGGCTGCCTTCCACGTGCCCATCGCCCGCGTTCCCAACCTTGTGGGCGCCCTGAAGACGCTCAAGGACGGCGGTTTCTGGGTTGCCGGCGCTTCCGAGCATGCGCACGCCGACATTTGGCATGCGCCTCTGGAGGGCCGTATCGCCCTCGTGTGCGGCAACGAGGCCGAGGGCATCTCGCGTATCGTAGGGGAGCAGTGCGACTTCCTCGTCGCGCTTCCCCAGCGCGGCCAGGTCGAGTCGCTCAACGTCGCCCAGGCTACCACGGCTGTGTGCTACGAGTGGCTCCGCCGCGTCATGGGCCGCGAGGAACGCGAGGCCAAGGCCGCTGTCAAGCCTGCGGGGGAGAGCCGCTAACGTGCGTAAGTCCCTCCTTCTCGTTGACGGCTACAACGTGATTCGCTCACAGGGCCCCTACAGGCGCCTTGTTGACGACGATCTGCACGATCCGGTGCTGCATGACGTGTACGTGCGTGCCCGTGCGGCCCTCATCGCCGACGTGGCCGCCTTCGCACAGGGAAGCTACACCCGCACGACGGTCGTCTTCGACGGATTCGGCAACCCCGACCCCGAGCGTCCTCCGCGCAGAAGCGCGGGCATCGACATCGTTTTTTCGCCCTCGGGGGTCGAGGCCGATGCCGTCATCGAGCAGCTGGCGCGCACCTATCGCGTGCAAGGCTGGGAGGTCACGGTCATCACGTCCGACGCCGGGGTGCAGTCCACGGTGTTTGCCGACGGGGTTACGAGGCTCTCTTCGCGCATGTTCACCAATGAGGCGCGCGACATGAACGAGCGCATCGATCAGATGCGCTATGTTCCTAACACGGGCGCGCCTGCGCGCACAACGGTCAAGGACAGGCTTCCCAGCGACGTGCGCGCCCGCCTCATGCAGATGGCAATGACCAGACAAAGCAAAGGAGCCAGCCATGGCCGAAAGTAAGGAAAGACCCGCCGATCAGCAGTGGGCGAAGGCGCAAGACGCCCACCGCACCGATTTCGACCGCGCTAAGAGCCCCATACCCATGCGTGTGGCTGCGTTTGCCCTCTGGGTGGTTGCCATCGCGCTTGAGGTCGCCTGGATCCTCGTCGTCTCGGGGGCGCTGTATGTTCCCGTGCTGTCGGATATGACCTGGCTTTGCGTGGTCGTGGGCGTTGTGGGCTGCCTTGTGCTCACGTTGTTCGGGCAGCGCATGTGGAAGAAGGCGGGTTCCATCCGCGCCGCTAAGTCGCAGGCTGCAATCGGCGTCGTGATGGCGTCGGCGGGATGTGCCCTGTGGGCCCTGTTCTTCTGTGCCTCAAAGAACCTTCCTGCGTCAAGTAAAGTCGCAGGAATCGTTGCAGCAGCCGTAGTCATTGTTGCTGGCGTAGTGGTAGGCAACGTCCTATAACGGACGTTTTACATTGATTTGAGCTCTCGCTGTGGCGGGTGTGCGGGGATGCGGGCTGGTCTTGTCCAGACGATCCCGGTGCACCCGCCACAGTTTGTTTAGTACAGATATCTTTGTGTCAAATGGCTTGCAGACTTGCAATAGAGCAGCTACATCGTGTAAAGTCTCCCGCCGTGGGAATCCACGTGCCGGCTTAGCTCAATGGTAGAGCACCCGCCTTGTAAGCGGAAGGTTATGAGTTCGAGTCTCCTAGCCGGCACCACGTCTTCCTCCAACGGTTGTGAAGGACTTATGAACTTCAAGTTCTTCCAAATTCCCCGTTGACAGGCAGCGTGGAGGCGCGTAATATTCCCACTTGCTTGAACGCACCAACCCAACGCGAGCAAGCAGAGGTTCCTGAGAAAAGAAGAACAAAGAATGGGCGTTTGCCCGAGTGGTTAATGGGGACGGGCTGTAAACCCGTTGGCTATGCCTACCTAGGTTCGAATCCTAGAGCGCCCACCATGCCTGTCTAGCTCAGTTGGTAGAGCACCACATTGGTAATGTGGAGGTCACCGGTTCAAATCCGGTGGCAGGCTCCATTCTTCTTCTTCCTTTCGCAGCACCACATACGGCGGTGTAGCTCAGCTGGTTAGAGCGCACGGTTCATACCCGTGTTGTCACTGGTTCGAATCCAGTCACCGCTACCATTATGATGCTTAATGCGGCGCGTTTATCGCGCCGCAGGCATATATAAGGGTATTACCGGTCAGCCAGCCGGAAGAAATTTTCCTACGAGGAGGAACAATGGCCAAGGAAAAGTTTGTTCGTTCCAAGCCCCACGTGAACATTGGTACCATCGGTCACGTTGACCACGGCAAGACCACGCTGACCGCCGCCATCACCAAGGTTCTCTCCGAGACC
>JAHZHK010000051.1:0-675 GCA_019420325.1 Coriobacteriaceae bacterium
TACCAGATAAGCAGCATGCACTCCCCAAACGACAAATCCCCCGCGGCCTCAGGCAAGCGAATGAAAACCTTGACCCAGGCAACAAAAAACGCCATTGCGACAATACAGGCAACGAACACAAGACGCGGAAACGTCGCCGCGACACCGTAACGAACATCGCACATGAGAAGTCTCGCAAAACCTCTCATAGGACATCCCTCTTTCGCGTTGCGGCGGGAATCAGCCAAGATATGACAAGCAGCACCACCGCACAGAAAACAACACCCACCCAGGTGTATTCACCAAAATCAGCGCGGACCCTCAGGAGATCAACGATTGCCAACGCGCCCCATGAGACGCCTGTAATGTTGAAGACAAGCTCGCCCAACGAACTGCTCACGTACTTGAATAGAAGCATCACAATGTAAGGAAGAACGACGATTACAACCTTGTTTCTCATGCATCTCGACAAGGCAAGCACCGCAGTCGCCCATAAACCGGCCAAAACAAAATCAAGAACAAAGCGGACGACCATGTAAGCCACAGGTCTGCTGTAAAACATCTCCGACAGGAATGCGTCACCCCATACACCGTTCCACATGGCGTCAACCACAATGGGCGTCTCTGCCGGTAAAACACAAAAGACGATTGCAAGGTTCACAAGCATAGGCACCGTGATAAGAAGGCCACCAGAAA
>JAHZHK010000051.1:685-4059 GCA_019420325.1 Coriobacteriaceae bacterium
CCCACTCCTTACGACTGGCCCGCACAAGCACCGACACCGCATACCCGTCGGAGATGTCCGAGCGCCACGACCAACCGTATGCAAGGCCGATAAGGAGCGGCATAGCAAAGAAAAACAAGTTGGGGGTCGCCGACATGACAGCATTGGGAAGCCATTGGGTAAATGCGTTTAAAGCATACTGGTTGATAAACGACGTCTCAAGATACATGTCAGTGCTGCTGTGACGTTCGAAGTACTTCCAAATGCCCTCAGCTGCGCCGATGACCGCAAGGGCAACGCTGACTCCAAGACATGCCCAAAACGTCCAACAATGCAACGCCCTGTGCATCTCGAGCTTAAACAGTGGGCGCATCGGAATCACTCAAACCGAGGTCAAAGATAATAGGCCCTTGATCTGTAGCAGATAAAGAAGGACGTATTTGAAGGGTAGACATGTCGCAGCCGCCATCTACCCACCAACCAGCAGTAAGAAACTTCGTCTCGCCGGGGTTCAGGTTGAAGCAATCCGACAGCTTCTCGTTTGTCTTCGCTTCTTCCACTGCCCCGTCGAACGAGGCGATTGCTGATCGAAAAGACGCAGGATATGCGGCATCCGTCAGGGTGTAAGTCGGGTTAAACGCATCCGTATTGAACAGGCCATCATCACGTCTCGACACTGCGTCAACATTTGTCAACGTCATATGTACAACGAGAGCAAAGGCCCTTTGCCCAGATGCAGGCGCAGACTTTATGATTGTTCCCAGCGGCTCCGCCAATGCCGCGTCTTGTATGGATTCGTATGTGCGCACCCCATCGATTGACACTTCGAGAGTTCCATCCCATGGGACGAAATCAGGCATCTTCGTCTTGATTTCTTCGCCTGTAATGTAGTTAGTAACCGTTATCTCCACGTCCATATTGGCAAGCGCAAACGTTTCCCCAATGCTCGCTGTTTGCATATATGAGGAAATTTCTTCCTCATGCCCATCATGCAATTGTTCAAGCGTCTCATTTATCCGTCGGTCTTCCTCGGTAGGTTGCTGCGACCCCGAAGCGGCCTGCGTTGTTTGCTCGAATTGAGAACTATCCCCACATCCAAACAACGTGAAAATGGACGGCAGCCCCGCCAGGGCAAACGGCACCGAATAAAAAACTTGTCGCCGAGTGAGATTGAGCTTGATTCCCATGGCCCCTCCAGAAACGGTGGGCCCCACACGCAGAATGTGGGGCCCTCATAAGCCGACTAGTTCAAAGAGGTGTAAATGCCCCAACTGTCGGCGCTCCAGTCACCGCCGACGTACCCAGAGCTATTGCCCATGCCTCTCAGCGAAGCCCAGCGGTACCCATTCTCATACACATTCTGATGAATGGAGAACTTGCCAATACGAGTTCCCAGGTAGGCATACCCGCCTACTGTCTGGTTGATGTAGCCAGCTGAATTCGAGTAGCTATCAACATACAGGTATGTTCCAGATGTCGTATTTTGCTCGGCATATACATACGTTGCCGACGTGTCTTCCTTCTTGATGATTTCCGTACGCTTCTGATCCCCGTGGTAGTCAAACCAGAAGGCAAACGTGTAGTCATCCGTCGAAATGGGGGCGATGCCCTCGTCTGCCATCGCAGGAGTTGCGACAACTGTAGCTGCCGCTCCGAACGAAGTCACCAAAGCGATTAGAGGGACTACGATCATCTTGCGCAATTCCATAACTTCCTCCTAGCGTCGGAATCGTCCCTCCCGGTGAGGGGCGCCGAGTCAGACACTAGGAGAAAGCACTCACGATGTCTGTAATCACCTGCGGTCACTGTTGTCCGATTACATGGTTTATCAGGAAGTTTATCTTGCAAGGGTTTCAAGGGCCACGACAAGGGCAGCTCGGTCTGTCACTCCCAAGACCGCATAGCACTGTCGGCGCGCGAGGGCAACAGTTGAACGCGAATAATGGAGCTCTCGGGCGACTTCTGTCACAGATAGGCCCCGTGCGAGCAGCAAGACAATATCGATTTGCGACGGCGACAGCCCTCGAGCCATGAGGGTCGTCCGCACACGCTCTTCACCTGCAAGCGACAACGAGACGACATCGCCGGCGGCAATATCCCAAACGCAAAGCGCGACAGCCAGAACAACAACCGCCAGAATACCCAGCCCAATAAACAGGTCCGAATCGAGTGCAAGCACAATCGCATCAACAATATCTGCCATGCCCACAGACCCCACCACATTTGAAACAAGCGTTCCAACAACAAGGCAGAACGCACCTGAAATGAACGGCGAATGCCAGGGACGTCCCTGCACATGCCCGCCATGCGGCTCGTCACCATACACAGCCGAAAAGCCCGTCAACAAGCAATACCCAAGCACAACGACCTGAGCCACGCCAGTCAGCAACCCGGAAATAAGCAGGACTACCAGCGCGATAAGCACAACGGCAGGCTCAACGGCTAGGATTCTCTTTTGCTTTACAAGACTGATGCCAAGCAACAGGAAAACGCCCCATTGCATGAAATCGGCCGAGGACTCAAATCCCTGTGCTCGCCAGGTTTCTTCCCATAACCACATGGCCAACCCGAATGCAAGCAGCCATGAAAACCGGCAGCCTGACGGCACAAGAGTACCCCGTCCCACGCTTTGATCAGCCTCCGGCTTAACAACGCATACCACCACCGCGAGAACCAGGGCGATGCAGCACGTCAACGTCAACAAGGCAGTGGCAAGCCATACAGAGCTCTCCAATTGGCAGAGAACAAGACCTCCAATGCCCGAGACAACAAGTACGGGCAACACGAATCGGCAGGCGTAATCACGCGGCAAATCAAACAGCCACAGCATATATCGAAGCATCACAGTGGCAGACATGGAAAGCAACGAGATACACGTTAGGCGGACCGCACGATACAGCGCTTCAGAACCTACGGTAACAATGCCGCCTTGCATTAAGGCAAATGTGAACGAAGACGCCGCGAAGACCGTGAGCAGGCAGGCAAGGCCGCTCTTTCCAAGAGTCTTACCAGCTCGCAGACATAAGCCCGCCACAAAGAGAGCGACCCAAGCCATCGCGAAACCGCCCGCCAACCCAAAACCGGTCGTCCAGACATCGTCCCACTTCAACGCGCATCCCGCAGCGGGAGATAAAAGCGCGGCAGAGACGAACACAACCGCGGCGAGTGCCGTTACTTCTAAAAAGTGCCGTTTTCTATTTGACACCTGGACGGCCGCATGCATACTTCCCATCTCTGTGACACCATCAGTAGGGGATTCCAGCGACAAGGCATCTTCGGCGGTGCGAGCATGAATCCACTCAACAAGCTCGTCCATTGTCGAAACGTCAATCTTTACACGACATCTACGGCGATATTCCCTTACCGTCGCCTCCGCTATTCCCATGGCCGCTCCC
>JAHZHK010000051.1:4069-6821 GCA_019420325.1 Coriobacteriaceae bacterium
GCCTGTGCCGAGGTCAAACCCTTCATATAGGCACAAACGGCCAGCATTTCTTTCTCTGTCAGACCCTGCGACAGCAGCAGATTCCTCTCTTGTTGGGTTAGGTCCCTCTCAATAGACAGAGAATCATCGCCCGCCTGGGCAAGAATAGATACAGGAAGGTCTCCGCAAGCCTTATCCAAACAAGATCGGCGATGCCAGAGCATGGCAAAAACAACCCCAGCAAGGAGCGCATATAGCCCAAGGAGAACCCCTGCAGTGCCAAGCCCCACGCACAAAATAGCAGGGCAAACCCGTACCAGCACGCGAAAAAGCAGAAGCCCCATGCACAGAGACGCAAGAGACACGAGGCCCATGCTCCTTGTGACCAAATGAATCGACATGTCGACCTTGACCTGCCTTGGAGGCATCATACAAAGCAGAGAGAGCGTCAGAAGTACGGTAAACGGAAGGCATAGAAATCCCAGTCCGAAACCAAAGGTGCCCACATCCCAGGACGACCCGATGGAATCAACCCCAAGGAGCGGCTGCGGAAAGCTGGAGTTGTGTGGCATCAGCAGAACCCAGGCCAAGGGCTGGACTGCTCCCATGAGAAACACCGCGACTAGTCCCAATAAACTGGATGGACCCAAGGAACCACGCAGGCCGGTGGCCAGAAGTGCATCGAGTCCGGCAAACGGACCGGATTCCCCAGCCAGCCCTTTGCAAGCAGGCCCCATGGAATAGAAAACTCCGATGGCAGACCATCCGCAGAAAAAGGCAGCAACAAGAGCAGCGAATGGCATCGCATCAATCATCGGCACCAGCAATCGGCCCAATAGCGACAGCTGCTCATTGTCAAAAGAGCCAGCCTCCCACGACATGGCGTATTCGGGCACGCAGAACAATACGAGCACAAGGTTCGTCCAAGTCGCCGCCAAAACGGCTGCCGACAGGAGCCATCCCGCAATGCCGACGCCCGCACGCACTGCCGGCGAGCCCACCGTCATGCGCTCGACGCGGGGCAACGTGCCCCACCACAGGCCCATGACAATCCCTGCGGCGACATACGCAAAGACCTTGGATGTGGAGACCGCACCCCACCCGATGGTCGCCATGGAGCCGGTACCAGGCGCATAGGGGGCAGACATAAGGAGCGCAAACCACACACACCAAAGAACGCACGCCTTCTTTGATCCGATGTGCTTCTGCGCCATGCTGTCTCCTTTTTGATTCGTCCCATACAGAATCAAAACATGATAGGCATATGACCAGCTCACCTCTGTAATCGCAATGGGCAGACGGCACCGATTACAGCCCCGAATGACCTGTCATCCCGCAAGGTTGACGGATACACTCGACTTCCCTGCCGTATTCCTTGGGCGCATCCCGACGATGCGATATCATGGACTCTGCTTTGGATGCATCCTGATGAGAGGCGGCGTGTGGCAATGGGCGTGTATCTCAATCCCGGGGCGGCGATGCTGAGGCAAGGCCGCAACTCACAGATTTATGTCGACAAGAGCGCCATGATTGTCCGGCTCAACCGCCTGGTAAACACCGAGCGCAAATACGCCTGCGTCAGCCGCCCACGCCGCTTCGGCAAGACGATGGCTGCAAACATGGTAAGCGCCTACTACGACCGCACGGTGGATGGCGCCGCCGAGTTCGCAGGCCTCGCCATCGCCGCCGACCCCACATTCGACAAACAGCGCAACCGATATGATTCCGTGCGCATCAACATGCAGGAGTTTCTAAGCGAAACGCACGACGTCGAGGCGCTGGTTGAGTCGCTGCACCAAAACGTCGCACCGGAAATCAAGAGGGCTTACCCCGAACTATTTTTCCGCGACGAGAGCAACCTCATCAAATGCATGGACGACGTTTTCTCCCAGACAGGCAACCAGTTCGTCATCGTCATCGACGAATGGGACTGCGTAATGCGCGAAACCATGTCTGATCATGCCGGACAGCGTCTCTACCTCGACTTCTTGCGCGCCTGGCTCAAGGACAAGCCCTACGTCGCGCTCGCCTACATGACGGGCATCCTGCCGGTGAAAAAGTATGGCAGCCACTCGGCGCTCAACATGTTCGACGAGTACAGCATGCTGGAACCTTCGTGGATGGCGCCGTACATGGGGTTCACCTCCAGCGAGGTGGAGGGCCTCTGCCAAGAGTGGGGACGTGACTTCAACGAATGCAAAGCGTGGTACGACGGCTACCGCCTGGAGGGCGCAGGCGAGGTGTACAATCCCCGCTCAGTCGTGCGCTCGGTGGAAGACGGACGTTTCACCAGCTACTGGACGCAAACGGAGACCTTCGAGGCTCTGAGGCGCTATATCGACATGGACCTGGACGGCCTGCACGGCAAGGTGGTCGAGCTTGTGGGCGGCGGACGAGTCGAAATCGACATGCGAACCTACGACAACGACATGACGACGTTCAACCGCGCCGACGATGTGCTCACCTTGCTCGTGCACCTGGGATATCTGGCTTACGACGAACCCCGCCGAGAGGTGTTCGTGCCCAATCGTGAGGTCGCCGGTGAATACGCCAGTGCCACGGCGACAGGCGGCTGGGGCGAGGTTGCCCGAAGCATCGCGGCCTCCGAGTCCCTGCTCGAATCGCTGCTGGCGCAAGACACCGAGGCTGTGGCGCAAGGTGTGGAGCGAGCGCATACCGATGTGGCGAGTATCATCGCCTACAACCACGAAGAAGACCTGGCCTGCACGCTGAGGCTCGCCTTCTACTCGGCCATGCGACGCTGGAAGCTTGT
>JAHZHK010000051.1:6831-18810 GCA_019420325.1 Coriobacteriaceae bacterium
CCTGCTCTTGGTACCGCTCGCCAGCTCGGGCGCAATCCCTGGCGTGGTAGTTGAACTCAAGTGGGGACACTCCCCCGCCGAGGCGCTTGCCCAGATGCGCGAGCGCGACTATGCCGCCGCGTTCCGAGGCACCACCGCTCAAGACAACGTCCTGCTCTGCGCCATAACCTACGACCCAAAGACCAAGCAGCACAGTTGCGCAATTGAACAGTTGTAACGCAAGATCCCGCGTCTTCGTAACGCATGTCTCCCCAAACGCCAAAACCCAGCTGCCCGAAAAACTTCGAGCAGCTGGATTGAAAGTACCCGGCCGCACTGGGGTGCGGCGCGGCCGGGTCGGCTGGAAAGCCGCGCCTTAGTCCACCTGGGTGAGCTGGGCGAGCTTGTCGAAGATCTCGGTGTTGTCAAAAGCGCCGTCGAAGAGCTCGCTTCCACAGCCCATGGCGTAGATGTTCACAGGAGCGCCCGTGTGAGCGTAGGTGCCGTGCGTGATGCCCGACTTAGCGTCCAGGATGTGGCACACAGCCATGGAGAAGGGCTGGTAGGAGCCGTAGAGCTCGTAATCGGCCTGGCTCATCTTGGCCTGCTTGCCACCGCCGACCTCAAGCGTGCGGGCAAAGGCGTCCTGGAGCTGGGCGACCTCATAGGGCGTAAGCACGAGCGAGCCGTTCTGGCCGGCCGGGTCGGTGTCGGCGGCCTCGGGATCCTCGGGCAGCATGAGGCCGAAGCACTCCTTGACGTCAGCCATGGCGTCAGCGAAGGTCACCTCGGCGCCCTCGGCGGTGTAGTTGGCAACCACGTCGGAGTCGAACTTGGCGTAGGACATGGTCTGCTTGGTGAGGTTGGTGAGGAAGGTGTCGTAGTTGGTGGTCTTGTAGCCGATGGACAGGCCGCCCGTCTCGTGGTCGGCAGTCACGAGGATCAGCGTCTCGTCGGCGTGCTCGTTATAGAAGTCGATGGCAGCCTGCACGGCGGTGTCGAGGGCGAGCACATCATGGATGGAGGAGGCAGCGTCATTGGCATGGCAGGCCCAGTCGATCTTGCCACCCTCAGCCATCATGAAGAAGGGCTGCTCGTCGCCCAGGCACTCGATGCCCCTCTTAACGTAGTCGGCGAAGCGCCACTCGCCCTCGGCGGCGTCGAGCTCGTAGTTCATGGCGTCACCGTCGGCCAGGGCCTCGGCAATGATGAGGACATTGCCCGAATTGGCGCCCAGGGCCTGCGCGTCAGCCTGCGTGGTGGCCACGGTATAACCGGCCTGCGCGGCGAGTTCGTTGAGGTCGGTCTTGTCCTCGTCCTTGTCGGTGGGAGAAAGCCATGCGCCGCCGGCGAAGAACTCAAAGCCGGACTCAGTCATCTCCTGGCCGATCGCGTAGTAATTCTTGCGGCTGTCCTGGTGAGCGTAGAAAGCAGCCGGGGTGGCATGGTTCATGTTGACCGTGGAGAGCACGCCCACCTTGTAGCCCTTCTGGGAGTGCAGCTTCTCAGAGATGGTCTCGAAAGGCTGGGTCAGGGTCTCGGGATCCATGTTGATGGTGCCCGACTTGGTCTTGTTACCCGTGGCGATGGAGGTCGCGGTGGAAGCAGAGTCGGGGCAGAAAGACGTGGAATCATAGGTGGTCACGCTGCCCACATGGGGGAAACCCATGAAGGAAAGGGGGCTCTGGACAACGGCGCCGTCGTTTTCGGTCGCACCCTTGAAATAGCTGGCAATCTGAACCTGCTCGTTGCCCATGCCGTCGCCGATGAACAGGAAAATGTACTTGGGCGTGGCAGCGGCGGCCTCGTCGGCGAAAGCGACGGTCGCGCCGGCGGCGAGACTGGTGGCACCGGCAAGCGAAGCGGCCTTGACGAAGTTGCGGCGATTCATAGTGAAGTCCATGTTTTTCTCTCCTCTTTTTTGCCCCGCGGCCCACCCGCGGCGCCCTCGACAAAACCAGGAATTGTTGCGACAAGGCGTGCGAGGGTAAGGTGCGCGGTGCGGGCCTTTGGCCTACGGGATGTACATGAGCCCGAGCAGAACGCAGTCGCAGCAATTACCAGGATTGTCTTGTTCCAATACCTGTGGTGCGATTGGAATAATGGGGCGCTGGGGCAAGGCACGCTCGAAGGGCAGGTAAAGCCCGCGCAATAAAAAGCCCGCCGTGTCAGCGGCGGGCAAAGACGAGGCGCTTATGCAAGAGAAAGGTAAAACAGGCCTGCAATCAGGCCGCGGCGCTACTCCACCACAATCTGGGCCGTGGGGTCGGCGGTGATGTGGCCGATGCGCCAGGGCTTGCGATGGGCCAGGCGCTCGAAGGCCTGCTCGAAGACGGGGGCGTTCTCGGCAGGCACCGCCACGAGCATGCCTCCCGAAGTCTGCGGGTCGCACACCACGGCGGCCATGTTGTCGGCACGCAAGGGGTCGTCGCAGCGCACCTGGAGATGACCTTCCACGTGGTCCATGATCTGAAAGAGTCTGCCCGGACGGCAATAGTCGTCCACGAGCTGCTCTACCTGGGGAAAGAGCGGCAGGGCTTTGTAGTCTATCTTAGCCGAAACGCCACTGGCCTCAAGCATCTCGAGCAGATGTCCTGCCAGACCGAAACCCGTGACGTCGGTGCCGGCGTTGACGCCCGCCTCGACCATGGCCTCGCCGCCCGCGCGGTTGAGCTCGGCCATGCCCTCCACAACGGGCGCCATGTCCTCGTCGCTCACCAGGCCGATTTTGTGGGCTGCAGCCATGACGCCCGTGCCCAGGGTCTTCGTGAGATACAGGGCGTCGCCGGGTTTGGCACCGTAGTTGCGCACGACGCGGTCGGGATGCACCACACCCATGACGGCCAGGCCATACTTGGGCTCGTCGTCCTCGATGGTGTGGCCGCCCACCACAAGCGTGCCCGCCTCCCAGGCCTTGTCGGCGCCGCCGCGCACGACTTCGCCGGCAACGTCGGGACCAAGCGTGCTCGGGAAAGCCATGAGGTTGAGCGCCACGACAGGTTTGGCACCCATAGCATAGACGTCGGAGATGGCATTGGCCGCAGCCACGCGGCCGAAGTCGTAGGGGTCATCGACCACAGGGGTGAAAAAGTCGGTCGTGAGCACGACGGCGATCTCGTCAGTCAGCTTGTAGACGGCCGCGTCATCGCTTGACGAGAAGCCCTGCAGCAGGTTGGGATCGGGGTCGTGCGGAGTGATGTGAGAAAGAATCTCCTGAAGCTGCGCGGGACTCCACTTGGCAGAGCAGCCGCCCTTGGCGGAAAGCTTCGTGAGGCGCAGGGGCTCGCCCTTCGCCATGGCGGCAAGCGCCGCCGCAATGGGAGCGGCAATCTCGCAGCTTGTAAGTTCATCGGACACGGCTGGCTCCTTTCGACATGATGGATGACAGCACCGACAGGCTACAGGGGCGTGTATGCCCCCGCCTCGTCCAGGCCATGAGCCGCGCTCACAATGGGCGGCGTCTGGGCAGCGAGAACAGACCTTGCCTGCTCAAGCAGGCCATATGCCAGGCGCAGCGAGATGCCGCACCCCGCCGAGATGGCCGTGGGTGTGGGGATCATCGTGAATGCGACCCCAGCCGAAGCCAGCGCCTTGTCCGCCGCCATGGCGACATGCGTGCTATCAAACGTAAAGACGACGTCAACGAACAACTGAACTCCCAAACAACAAACTATCCCAGCTAAACAAAGGGGCGCTGCGCAGCAGCCGCCCCCCAACCGTCCCAGCAGACGGAGGCCCATATGCAAGGCGCGCGAGGGCGCGGTGCGCGGTGCGGGCCTTTGGCCTACTAGACGTACATAAGCCTGAGCGCAACGCCGTAGCTGCGCCTCCGCGATCGGATACAGCCTCTTTACAGCGTAATCACCTTCCCCGCTTCTTGCATACGGGAGAGAATGTCGTACATATTCGACACCTCGCCGACCTCGAGCTTGTCGGTGATGCCGTAGAAGTTGAGGCAGGTGCCGCACACAAGGATCTCGCAGCCGCGCTCGATGAGCTTGTTGCAGCTCTCCACCACCTGGGGCTCCTCGCCCGCAACGAGCTTGACGCCGGCGTTCATGAAGAGCACCGAGCTGGGCACGTCGTCAGACTCGGCAAGCGTGTAGATGGCCATCTTCATGAGGTTGCGGCCCAGCGTGGGGTCGCCCTCGCCCACGTGGTCCTTGCCGATGAACACGGCATAGCCCGAGCCACCCGCGCCCATTCCGGCGAGCACCGGGGCCACGGTAGCCTGGGCCTGGCCGGCCTGTGCACCGTCGGCGCTGAACTTCACGAGGTAGCCGCCCTCGATCGTCTCAACCTCGAAGCCCAGGTTCTGCTTGGTGGCCAGGCGGGAGAGGTTCTTGACGGCCGTGTCGTTGTCAACCTTGATCTCAACGTCGCGCTCACCCTCGTCGAGAGCCTTCTTCGCCATAACGAGGGGCATGGGGCACTGCTTGCCAAAAGCGTCGAGCAACATGGGGAATCCTTCCTCTGAAACGGGCACGGTTGCAATGATGGTATGAAAATAAGCCAGATGAATGCAGAAATCCACCCACCGCGGCACGAGAGTGCCCTGCGGTCAGGCGCCATCGACGGGTGCAGAATCCCCGCCGGAATATACTCAGACCATAGCACACGCGGAGCTTGACAGAGACGTTAAAGTCGCACTTAAACGCCAGCGGTCCAACAATATTCACCCAACCCGCCTGGCGGCTTCATGCGCCCGTTCGCCCTCATCGACTCTGGCAATTCGACGATACCCGCCGCACACTTGAGCTTCCTTGCACATCTTTGCTACCCTCATGCCTGTCAAACTGCGTATAACGAAACCAGAATTGCCCTTATACCAGCAGAAAGAGACCCTATCGTGACAAACGACTCCGCACGCACCCTCCTGCGTCAGCTCCCCCAGGTGGACGAGATTCTGAACGACCCGCACGTTGCCATGCTTGCCCAGAGCGTGCCGCATAACGTTGCCGCCGATAAGGTCCGCGCCTCCGTCGACGGCGTGCGCGCAGGCATTCTCGCGGGAACGATTGAAAAGGTGGAGCGCGAAGACATCGTTGCCCAGGCGGTGTTGGGACTGCTCAGCCTGGCCGAACCGTCGCTGCGCAGAGTCATCAACGCAACGGGCGTCATCATCCACACCAACCTGGGCCGCAGCGCCCTGGCACCCCAGGCTGTGGAGGCCGTGAACGACGTCATCACCGGCTATTCCACGCTTGAGTACAACGTGAAAACCATGGCACGCGGCAGCCGCCACGACCATTGCGAGCGCCTCCTTTGCGCCCTCACCGGCGCTGAGGCGGCCATGGCTGTGAACAACAACGCCGCCGCCGTGCTCATCGTGCTGGCCGAGTTCGCCGCCGGCAAGAGCGCCGTAGTCAGCCGCGGCGAGCTCGTGGAAATCGGCGGCTCCTTCCGCATCCCCGACATCATGGAGTACTCAAACGCGCACATGATCGAGGTGGGTGCCACCAACAAGACGCACCTGCGCGACTACGAGCGCGCCATCACGCCCGACACCGCGATGCTACTCAAGGTGCACCCCTCCAACTACCGCCTGGCCGAAGTCGCCCGCAAAGAAAACGTGCGCCGCGCCGCCGTGGGCGCCGAGCCGCTTCTCGTGTACGAGGATCTGGGCTCGGGTGCCTTCGTGGACCTGTCCTTCCTGGGACCCGAGGCCGACCCCACGGTGGCCGAGGCCCTCAAGGGCTGCGGCCTGGTGAGCTTCTCGGGCGACAAGCTGCTCGGCGGCCCGCAGGCCGGCATCATCGTGGGCAGCAAGGAGCACATCGACCGCCTGAAGAAGAACCCCCTGGCACGCGCCCTGCGCCTGGACAAGATGACACTGGCGGCGCTTGAGGCGACCCTGCGCCTCTACCTCGACCCCGAGCAGGCACGCCGCGACATCCCTACGGTGCGCATGCTCACCGCCACGGCCGCCGAGCTCAACCCGCTGGCCCAGGAGTTGAGCGGCAACATCGAGGCAACGGCCCAGGGCATCCTGAGCTGCGAGGTTGTCGAGGAGGTGTCGCGCGCCGGCGGTGGGTCGCTGCCGCTCTACGACATCCCCACGCGCTGCGTGGCCGTGGCGTTTAACGCCGGCAGCGCCATCGACTGTGAGCGCTACCTGCAGACGAAGCGCCAAGTACCCATCGTCGCTCGCATCAAGAATGAAAGGCTTCTCGTAGACGTGCGCACGCTTATGGGAGAGTCCGAGGCCGGAGAGGTGGCCGCAGCGCTCGCCGACTATGCGCGCCTGCAAGGCCGCAAGGAATCGAGGTAGGCACACATGACCAGGCCCAAGACCAACGCCTCGCTCGTGCTCGGCACGGCAGGCCACATCGACCACGGCAAATCCTCCCTCGTGCGCGCCCTCACCGGCACCGACCCGGACCGCCTGGAGGAGGAGAAGCGCCGCGGCATCACCATCCAACTTGGCTTTGCCCAGCTCAAGCTGCCCAGCGGCCGCACGATGGGTGTGGTCGACGTACCCGGCCACGAGCGCTTCGTGCGCCAGATGGTGGCCGGCGCCACCGGCGTCGACGTAGCCCTGCTCGTGGTGGCGGCCGACGACGGCATCATGCCCCAGACGGTGGAGCACCTGGCGGTCCTTCGCGTATTGGGCGTGAAGCGCCTGGTTGTTGCCATGACAAAGACCGACCTGGTAGATGACGAGTGGGTCGAGTTCATGGCCGGCGAGATCGCCTCGTACATGGAAGGCACGCCCTATGCGGGCTGTGCCATCGTCCCCTGCTCGAGCCGCACCGGCACGGGCCTGGACGAGCTGCGTGCCGCCATCGACAAGGCCGCTCAGGGTGCCGGCCGCATCCACGATCACGGCGGTATGCGCATGCCTATCGACCGCGCCTTTACCGTGCGCGGCTTCGGCACCGTGGTGACAGGCACGCTGTGGTCGGGCTCGGTCGTGGCCGGCGACGACCTCGAGCTGCTCCCCTCCCGCACCCGCTCGCGCGTGCGCTCGGTGCAGATGCACGGCGAAAGCGTGGAGCAGGCGGCCGCCGGCAACCGCGTGGCCGTGTGCCTTGCCGACGTCGCGCTTGAAGACGTGCGCCCTGGAGACTTCCTCGCCACGCCGGGCGCGGTACAGGTCTCAAACCGCTTCGACGCTCGCTTCGATTACCTCGACCCCTTCTCCTGCGGCACGGTGCTCGAAAGCGGCGCACGCGTGCGCGTGGCCCACGGCACCCGCGAGGTGGAGGGACGCGTTCTGAGTCTCGAGGGAGCCTCTGAGTTCAAGCCTGGCAGCTCCAACCTCGTGCAGATTCGCCTCGACGAGGACCTACCGCTCACCTACGGCGACCGCTTCATCATGCGCACGCTCTCCCCTGCCCGCGTCATCGGCGGCGGCGGCGTGCTGAGCGCTCACCCCAAGCGTCGCTCGACCCTCAACGAGGCCGATGAGAAGGAAGTCCGCGCCCTCGACAGCGGCGACGTGGCGGCCGCCGTGGAGGCTTACGTGCGCTCGAGCGGCAGGCCGGTGAACGCCCGCGAGGTCGCCGAGGGACTCGGCGTGCCCCACGAGCTTGTGAGCGCTCCCTTTAACGCGTTCACCGCAGCTCACGACGTCATAACCATGGGCGACGCCGGCAACCCCGCCATCGCAACGAAGCAGAGCGTGCAGCGCTTGGGCGGAGCAATCGAGAAAGCCCTGCTCGCCTTCCATGCAGCCAACCCCAACGAGTCCGGCATCGACAAGGCCACGCTGCGCGCCAAGGTGTGCCCCGAAACCAGCCAGGCATGCTTCGACGTGCTTGTGGGCATGTGCCCCAACGCCGTGGCCGCCCAGGGCAAGATTGCCCACAAGACGGCGGGCGCCGGTGCCCAGATGCGCCTGCAGGCAGCCCAGGACGCCCTGCTCGCCGTGTACCAGGCAGCCGGCATTTGGCCTGCCGGGGCACAGGACTCCATCGCATCGGCCGAACTCGACACCAAGACGGGCCAAAAGGCCCTGGGCGAGCTGGAGCGCGCCGGCAAAATCGTGCGCTACGCCCCCGACTCCTACATGGAAGCCGCAGCGCTGGAAAGCCTGAAGCAGGCCACACGCGCTTGGCTGGAGGCCCACGGCACCGCCACTGCCGCCGAGCTCAAGGAAGCCATGGGCACCACGCGCAAGTACGCCATGCCTCTGCTGGAATACTTCGACCAATGCGGCCTCACGAGGCGCGATGGGGATGTACGAACCTTGTGCAGCCAGAAGTAGGAATCAGTTTCTCGTACTTGAGCAGGTATTTTTCTGTATACTGGCTAGGCTACATTATCTGATGAGCATATGGAGATGGATGAGGCCTGGTGGTCTCCGCGGTCTTCAAAACCGTTGCGGGGCGCGCAGAACGTCTCGGGTGTGTTCGATTCACATGCATCTCCGCCAGAAAACACAACAAGGCCTCCCAAACCGCAGGGTCTGGGAGGCCTTTTTTCTTGCGAATTGCCCGATGACACCGGCTCTTACTCGGGACGAGCATCCTTTTCAGGCGTGAGTGACCACTCGTAGCCGGCTACGATCGCCCCATGGGGGCAAGACGCGCGACATATCCCGCAACGGACGCACTCGGCCGAGTTGGGCGTCACGCTCGCATCAACACCCATGGGACAAACTCGCTGGCAACTCCCGCAATGCGTGCACGCCGAGGCATCCACACGCATCCGATAGAAGCTGAACTTGTTGAAGAGGCCATACAAGGCCCCAAGCGGGCAGAGGTACTTGCAAAACGGCCGATGGATGAACAGGCACGCCATCAAGATGACCACAAGTACGAGCATTTTCCAGCTGAAGAGGAAGCCCACAAGCGCACGCAGCGACGGGTTGGTCAGGAGCAGCGGAATGCCCGCCTCAAGCGTGCCTGCCGGGCACACGTACTCGCAGAACAAGGGGTCGGTCGTTCCCATGTCGGAGGTCAGCACCAGGCTGAGCAGCACGACCACACCAAAGAGCATGACGTACTTCACCCAACGCAGTGCCCGGTCGAGACGAGCAGGCACATGCAGCTTGGGCACGGGAACCTTGTGGAGCAGCTCCTGGACAAGACCAAACGGACATGCAAAACCGCAGATCAGGCGGCCGAAAAGCACGCCGAAGAGCATGAGCGTCCCCAGCACGTAAAAGGGGAAATGCCTGCCCTGACCGCCCAGGGCCGTCTGCAAGGCGCCGATGGGGCACGACCCCAGCGCACCCGGGCACGAATAACAGTTCAAAACCGGCACGCACACCGCCTTGGTGGCACCCTTGAAGATGCTTCCCTTCGCAAACCCGACGGCGTAGCCATTGAGGAACACCGCGAAGGCTACCTGGATGGCACGGCGAAAGCGATGCAGGCCCGCGGCGGAACGGCGCTGCCCTACGCGATTCCTATGCACTGCAGGCATACGCGCACCGCCTTGTCCAGCACCTCGAGATGTTCCTGGCCCACGACGCCGATGACGATGAAGGCGACGGCGCATGCGAGCACCGCCCAACGAAGCACTCCTCTCATCGCGCGGCCCTACTGCGCCTCGGCAAGCGCGACGGGGTCCTTGCCCTGCCAGGCAAGCGCGGCATTGATGCCCTCGAGATAGGCCTTCTCAAGATTGGAAGGCGATCCGCCGATCGAGCCCCAGACGAGCGTGCCGTCGGAGGCGAGGAAGACCGTGGTGGGCGTGTATTCGACCGTACGCGCAAGCCCAAGCAGGCCGTCTGTGGCGGAGACAAGCGTCATCCCCGTCCAGCCGGCCTTGTCGAGGACCTTCTGCGCGGCCTCCCGTTTGCCCGAACCGTCGAAACACATCGTGAGAATCTGCACATTGTCGGGCAAGCGCTGGGCAAGCGCCTGAATGGTGGGGAGCTCTTCGATGCAGGGAGGGCAGGTAGTCTGCCAGAAGTTGATGACCGTCACGTCCTTTGCCGCGACGTCGGCGTCAGTAAAGGTGCCTCCATCGATGGCCGTGGCCGAAAAGGCGCCGAGCGAGCCATAGGTGGCGATGTCGGCGGTCGTCTCAGGCGACCCCTTCTCCTGCGGCTGGTCCGGGCTGACCGTCTCTTGCTCCGTGCATCCCGCAAGAGTCGCTGCAAGCAACACCGCAAGGGCAGCAATGCCGATCGGATTCTTTGACATGTGAGTCCCCCATACGTCATGTGCGCAACGGGTGCCCCCGGCTACCCGCTGTTCTCTGCGTGTCTGTCCGCCCCGGTCTGCCTGCCTCACGGCTGGCATACCTATAATCGGGCGCGTCAGGGTGAAGCCTACCATCTCCTGCGCCGCGCAGGGCACTTGCGAGGGCATTCTCCCCGCCACACGAGCTTGCCACACATTCAAGTAGCTCTGCCCAAGCGCTACAGGCGGCCCAGCACGGTACGAAACTCATCCAACAAACGCCTGGCCAAGCCATCCCAGGATAGGTTGCACGGGTCACATCCGCGAGCGGACTCAGCGAGCGACGCCGCAAGCTCATCGGCCAGGCGCCGCTCGAACGCGGGCAGGTCGGCCGCAAAGGGCACGTCGACCTCCTTCATGCGAGGAAGCCCCACGTAGCGCACGGGGGCACCGGGCAGGTTCTCGCTCAGCCAGGGCCGCACACCGGGAAGGTCGCTCACCACGACCTTGCACCCACACGCCATGGCCTCCACCACCACAAGGGGCAGGCCCTCGTAAAAGCTTGGCAGCACGAACACGTCGCACGCACGGTAGTACGAGGCGAGCTCAGAGGGACTCACCTTCCCCAGGAAGACGACCTTGTGGCCGCTTGCCGCCGCCAGCGCCTCGATGGCGGTATGCTCCTGGGCATCGCCTGCGCCTCCTGCCAGGTAGATTTCCACACTCGCCAGCTCGGGCGGCAAAAGCGCAAGCGAGCGCATGAGGCTTGCCACGCCCTTGGCGTAGGCGATCTTGCCAGCATAGAGAATGCGGGGCGGACGGTCTTCACCCATGGGCAAGGCGCAGGCCCCCTCACGGCAAAAGACCCCGGCATCGTAGCCCGTGCCGAGCACGTGCACGCGCTCGCGGGGCATGCCGTAGATGTCCGCAATCGTGTCGCGCATGCCCTCATGCAAACCGAATACGAGGTCAAGTCCCTGGATGCCGGCGACGATGCGGTCGTGCTCAAGGGCATGCTGGCGCATCTGGCGCAGATCGCTCGAATGGCTGAGCGCAGCCACCGCAAGATCGGGGAACAGCTCGCGCACCCAGGATGTGAGCAGGTAGAGGTGGTGGCAGAAAATCACGTCGGGCTTGAGGGCGCAAACGGCCTCGCGCAGGCGGCACTCGAACGCCACGCGGAACTGCGCCACCATCTCGGGCGTCATGTCACGGTAGCGTGTGGCGCGGTAGGGCATGACGTCGCTCATGCCCACAACAGGAAACGGCAGCTCATCGCTCTCAAACCGCACCGGGCACACGGCAACGCCCTCGGGCAGCGCCGGCACGTCGTCGGGCCCAATGCCGCACACAACGGCCTGTTCGCAGCCCAGACGGGCGCAGGCCGCCACCACTTGAGTGAGGTAGACACCACTCCCGGTGGAATCGGGCTTCTGGGCACTCACGTGCAAAATGCGCATGGGGTCTCCAATCTGAGCCGAAATCGCGGCAGCTAGACGCACAAAGGCGAAACGCGCCGAACGCGCGCAGCCCCTCGTGGAACTTGGCTGCGGCGAGTCCGTTTCATGCTTACTGGCGTAGGCGGGCGATCTCCTCGGCATAGCCGGCCAGCGTGTCATGGGGCGTCTCGAGGAAGAAAGGCAGGTTGCACAGGGCAGGATGGCGCGTCACCGCGTGAAGCGCCTCGAAGCCGATAAAGCCCTGCCCTATCGCGGCATGGCGGTCCTTGTGGGCACCGAGCGGGTTCATCGAGTCGTTGAGGTGGATGGCACGCAAACGGCCCAAGCCCACCACGCGGTCAAACTCATCGAGCACGCCGTCAAGGTCGTGCGCGATGTCGTAGCCTGCGTCCCACACATGGCAGGTGTCCAGGCACACGCCGAGCTGGTCGGAGAGCTCCACGCGATCGATGATGGCACGCAGC
>JAHZHK010000052.1:0-3292 GCA_019420325.1 Coriobacteriaceae bacterium
GAACTGGATGACGGCTCTACGCTCGAGGTGGGCGATGACCTCGTTCAGGCGATGAAAGACGCAGATGAGGGCATGGGTTGGGTGTATACCGATGCTCAGGATGCCCAGGAAGGTCTGGAAGACGGTCGTTATTACATGAAGCTCGTCATTCCTGCCGATCTTTCCGAAAAGGTGGCTACCGCCGAGGACGATGATCCCGAGAAGGGCTCGATCATTCTCGTGCACAACCAGGCGCACAACCTCATCGCGTCCATGTTGACCAATGCCGCGGTGACACGCGTTCAGGCAGAGCTCAATTCCACCATTGCACAGACGTACTTCGACACTATTCTCACGGAAGTCGCGGATTCTACCACAGACCTTCAAGATGCAGTTGATGGTTCTCGCGAGCTCGCTGACGGCCTTCAAGATGCAGTTGACGGTTCGGATAAACTGACCGACGGTCTCAAGGATGCCTACGACGGCTCCGGCGACCTCAAGGACGGTACGTCCGATCTGGTCGACGGCGTCACCACTTTGAAGGATGGCACGGGTCAGCTTGTCGACGGTGCGGGAGACCTCAACGACGGCGCCCAGCAACTCAAGGACGGCACTTCCCAGTTGAGGGACGGCTCGACCCAGCTTCTCGACGGTTCCGCTCAGCTCGTCAGTGGCTCTGCCGACCTTAAGAACGGCATCGTGACCCTTTATGACGGCGCAGGCCAGCTCAAGGACGGCTCCTCTTCGCTTCTCGACGGTGCCAATCAGCTTGCTGATGGCACGGCCACCCTCAAGGACGGCACCGCAAGCCTCGTGGACGGCACGGTCACCCTCAAGGACGGCACCGCGACGCTCAAGGACGGCACGACCCAGCTGCGCTCGGGCTCGGCCCAGCTCGTCAGCGGCGCGGCCGACCTCAAGAACGGCCTGGTCTCCCTCGACGACGGCCTCGGCCAGCTCAAGGACGGCTCGTCCCAGCTCTACGACGGCGCCTCCCAGCTCAAGGACGGCACCGCAAGCCTCGTGGACGGCACGGTCACCCTCAAGGACGGCACCGCGACGCTCAAGGACGGCACGACCCAGCTGCGCTCGGGCTCGGCCCAGCTCGTCAGCGGCGCGGCCGACCTCAAGAACGGCCTGGTCTCCCTCGACGACGGCCTCGGCCAGCTCAAGGACGGCTCGTCCCAGCTCTACGACGGCGCCTCCCAGCTCAAGGACGGCACCTCCGACCTTCTTGCCGGTGCAGGCACCCTCGCTTCCTCTGTTGCCGGTGACGGCACGGCTGCCAACCCCGGTCTTGTAAGCGCCACCAAGCAAATCGACGACGGCGTGGGCCAGGTTCAGACCGGTGCCAGCGACCTTGCCGATGGTATTGATACGCTCAAGGCGGGCGCCAGAGACCTCGACGACGGCCTCGGCCAGCTTGAGACGGGTTCTGCCGCGCTGTCCAGTGGTGCCGATGACCTGTACGACGGTGCCGCCGCACTGCAAACCGGCGCCAACGACCTCGCGACGGGTGCTCAGGCACTTGCCGCCGGTGTCAACGGCGACGGTACAGAGGCAAACCCCGGCCTTGTCGAGGGGTCGAAATCGCTCTACGACGGCCTCACCTCGCTCAATGCGCTCGTCCAACCCTCTGGCACCGAGAAGGGTGTTGGCGAAAAGGTCCAGGGTCTCTCTGACGGCCTTGCAACCATGGAGACCGTCTCTGCGGGCATCTCTACGGCCGCACAGAACATCTCTGCCGCCCTTGCCGGTGACGGCACAGCGGCCAACCCCGGTCTCGTCGCAGCCGCAAAGTCGGTTGCGGACGGACTGTCCGGGACTGCCAAGACCCTGCCTGACACCGTGACTGCCCTGTCGGAAGCCACTGCTTCTCTGAAGGCATATGACACCGCAGCGGTGAGCGCTGCGAGCAAGGCCCTCACGCAGAACCTCGATGACGCCCAAAAGGCAATCGACAACCTGTTCAATGAGGCCACCGCCACGAACGCCTCGATTGACAGCGCCAACGCAGCGCAGGCTGAGAGCGGTGTGCTTGCGCAGGCCAAGACCAACGCTGACAGTGCCGCAAACAACGCCGCTGCCGCTGCCAGCGCCGCCCAGGCAGCTGGTTCGAGCATCGACTCCATGGTCAATGCCGCCGGTAACGCCCAGGCTTCCGCGATCTACGCCTCTGGTCAGATTGCCGATGCGCAGGACGAGCTTGCCGCTCTCATCGCAAACGGCGACATCGACGCAACCGCTGCTGCTACGCTCGGTGACCTGCTGAACGGCGCTGCGTCTTCCGCCGGCGAGGCGGCCAGCTATGCACAGGGCGTGTCTGACGCTGCCAATGCCGAGGACGGCGCTTACGCAAACGCGGGTTCTGCCCTCAACCTGGCCACGCAGGCCGCCACCGATGCAACCGCGGTGTCGACGAATGTCGAAAGCGCCAAGGTGACTCTTGTCGGCATCAATACGGGCAAGGACGGGTCGCTTCAGAGCGTCAAGGATTCCATCGATGCCGCCAAGGGCAACGCCAAGACGATCGAGGACAACCTTACCGCCGCCAACACCGCGGTTGCGGATGCCCTGACCGCCACGGCGACCGTGAAGGGCGTCGCTGACGGTCTCAATGGATCGGTCACCACGCTCAGCGGCGCCGCATCGGCCGTGTACTCCGGCCTTTCCAACATGCAGTCTTCCGTTGACGACTCCAAGAAGGGCCTTGTTGTCGCGGCAGCCGGCCTTGCTTCGGGTATTGCCGACGCCAAGGCTGAGGTTGCCCCTCTCGCTGCCGCCATCGTCGGCGACGGTACCAAAGAGAGCCCCGGCCTTGAGGCGAGTGTCGCTGCTCTCACCAAGGGTGCTGGCGATCTGTACGCTGGCGCTCAGAAGATTTCGGCTGGCGTCAACGGTTACACCGACGCCGACGGCAACGCTGTGACCGGTCTTGTCGACGGGGCCCAGCAGCTGGTTGCCGGCATTACCGGTTACGACGACGCCGCAGGCAATCATGTGACCGGCCTTGTCGAGGGCGCGCAGCAGGTTTCCGCCGGTGCCTCCAGCCTTGCCACGGGTATCTCCGACGCAAAGGATGGCTCCGAGCAGATTCTCGACGGCGCTGGCCAGCTTGCCAGCGGCGCCGGCCAGCTCAAGGGCGGTCTTGGCACCTTGCGCGCTGCCACTTCGACGCTCGCCACGAGCGCTCCTACGCTTGTTGGCGGAATCAATCAGCTCAAGGACGGTGCAAAGAAGGTCGACGAGGGCGCCGGCCAGCTCCTCGACGGCGTGACCCAGGCCAAGGACGGCGTCGCCTCCGCCAAGGACG
>JAHZHK010000052.1:3392-18366 GCA_019420325.1 Coriobacteriaceae bacterium
CCTCCCAGCTCGACGAGGGCGCAGGGCAGCTCAAGGACGGCGCGGCCCAGCTCGACGAGGGCGCCGGGCAGCTCCTCGACGGCGTGACCCAGGCCAAGGACGGCGTCGCCTCCGCCAAGGACGGCTCCGCCCAGCTGCTCGCCGGCTCCAAGACGCTGCTCTCCGGCCAGTCCGACCTGTACTACGGCATCGTGACCGCCGACAACGGCGCCTCCCAGCTCGACGAGGGCGCAGGGCAGCTCAAGGACGGCGCGGCCCAGCTCGATTCCGGTGCTTCTGACCTGAAGTCCGGCGCTACCCAGCTCGCTGACGGCGCCAAGCAGCTCGACGACGGCATCAGCTCGGCTGTTGACGGAGCTACCCAGCTCGTCGACGGCTCCAAGACGCTGCTCTCCGGTCAGTCCGATCTGTACTTCGGCATCGTCACCGCCGCTGACGGCATCAACGCGCTCGACGACGGCGCCGGCCAGCTTCTCGACGGCACCGTGACCGCCAAGGACGGCGCCAAGCAGCTTGACGACGGTGCTTCCGACCTGCTCGACGGTGCCCACCAGCTCAACGACGGCGCCTCCGACCTCAACGACGGCCTCTCTCAGCTCTACGACGGTTCCAAGGACCTCAACGACGGCCTCGTGACGGCCCGCGACGGTTCCAAGGAGCTTGCCGACGGTCTTGCCGACGGCATCGCCGGCATGGCTGGCATGGACGAGCAGCAGATCGATGCTCGCTCGACCATGATGAGCGCGCCCGTCGAGGTTCAAAACGAGTACTACACCACCGTTGAGAACTACGGCACGGGCTTTGCGCCGTACTTCATCGGCCTGGCTCTGTACCTGGGCGCCCTCATGAACAGCTTCATCATGAAGCCGCTCAACAATCGCCTCATTGCCTCCGGCGCCCGCGCGCCTCTGGCGGCTCTGTGCGGCCTGGTGCCGTGGCTGCTCGTCGGTGCTGTTCAGGCGCTGCTGCTGTGCCTGTCGCTGCAGTTCGTGCTCGATCTCAACGTGAACTTCGTTGCTGAGTTCTACCTGTTCGCGTTGCTCGTGGTTATCGTGAACAACTGTCTCATGCAGTTCATCATGGCTACGTTCGGTTTCCCCGGCAAGCTCATCGCCATCGTGCTGCTGATCTTGCAGCTTGCCTCCGCAGCTGGCACGTTCCCGCTTGAGACATGCCCCGAGTTCTTCCAGGTCATCTCTCCCTGCCTGCCCATGACGTACGTCGTGGCCGGCATGAAGGACATCATGTGCGGCGTCACCCTGGCCAATGTTGGCCACTGCTGCCTGGTGCTTGCGGCCTTCGGCGTGGTGAGCTTCGCGCTGACCATTCTTGTGGCCCGCAGCCGCCGCAACGTCCCGATGACCCAGCTCCACCCGCTCCTCGACCTATAAGCCGCTATCGGCGCGGCCCGCACTTCGCTTGCGACGTTGCGGGCCGCGCCTTCTTTGGAGAATCGTCGACATGGTAGAGACAGACAAACCCGCATCTCCTCGCGACGCCCGACAGTCTGCCAAGGGCGCGCTCACGCGCCAGCGCATCATCGACGCCGCCTCGGATCTCATGCGCACGGACTTGAACGCCGAGGTCTCAATCGCCGACATTGCAAAGGCGACGGGCATGAGCAAGGGTTCGGTCTATTACTACTTTGCCGATTCGGATGAGATCGTCTCGCAGGTGCTGTACGGCGAGATGGATCGCATGCTGACCACGTTCGAGAAGGTGGCCCTTTCTTCGGTCAGCGCCTACGAGGCCCTGGTGGGCATCACGCGCTCCTATGTTGACGCGCTTGCCAGCAACGTTGCACTCACGCGCTTCGTCATGGGCGAGCTGCACGGGGCACGTGGCTTTCTTGCCGAGCTGAAAGGCGGCGAGGATCTTGTGAACCGCCTGTACTCCCTTGTCTCTACGCTTCTTGAGCGCGGCAAGGTGGAGGGTACGGTGCGTCCCGACGTTGATTCGACGGTGGCTTCGCCGGCGATACTCGGCGCCTTCCTGGGGGTGTCGACGCTCGCGGGGGAGAACCGCCCTGCCGATCTGAACGTCGAGAGACTCGTCGACGCCCTGCTTTCGTTCATCGGATTTGGCGTGAGCGCCCGCAGCAAGGAAGAACTTGCCGCCATGGCGTAGACGCGCTTCACGGGTGTTTCACACTTGGCATCAAACTTATGCAAGACCAGTGCAAAGCGGGCGCGGGGGATTCCTCGCGCCCGCTTTGCGTTGTAGAATCGAGCGCATCCATCAGGAGGGGAGCGCGCATGCGCGTCCCGTTCGAGCCGAGGGACCGAGCCCTATGACGCTCCGGCAACCATCCTTCAAGGAAACGGTGCCAATTCTCGGTAGGAGCCCATGGCTTCTAGAAGATGGGGATTTGTGGGACACCTCAACTACCCCTTGTATCCGCATGCGCAGGGGGATGCCCCTGCTCCGGCATTATTGCCGAGACCATTAAGGGGCTTTACATGACCTTGCACCAGAACCGTGACTTCCTCTTCACCTCCGAGAGCGTGACCGAGGGTCATCCCGACAAAATCTGTGACCAGATCTCCGATGCGGTCCTCGACTCCATTCTGGAGGCTGAGACGCGCCTTGAGGCTGCCGGCTATGTTTCGCCCTCCGGCGAGAAGGCCGACCTTTCGCGCGTGCGCTGCGCCTGCGAGTGCTTCACCACCACGGGCATCGTTCTCGTGGCCGGTGAAATTCGCACCCAGGCTTACGTGGACGTCGAGTCCATCGCCCGCCGCGTGCTCAAGAACATCGGCTACGATCGCGCCAAGTACGGCTTCGACTGCGACACCTGCAGCGTGCTCTCTGCCATTCACGGCCAGTCGGCCGACATCGCCCAGGGCGTCGACGAGAGCTTCGAGGTCCAGACCGAGATTGCCGACGCTGCAGCCGACCCGCTCGACCTTATCGGTGCCGGCGACCAGGGCATGATGTTCGGCTACGCCGTGCGCGAGACCCCCACGCTCATGCCCATGCCCATCTACCTTGCCCAGCGTCTCTCCGAGCGCCTGACGGGCGTGCGCAAGGACGGCACGCTCGCCTACCTGCGTCCCGACGGCAAGACCCAGGTCACGGTTCGCTATGAGGGCGGCTTGCCCGTCGAGGTCACGACGATCGTCGTCTCCACCCAGCACGACGACGGTATCGAGCAGGCCACCATCCGCCGTGATATTATCGAGCAGGTCATTGCCCCCGTTCTCGACGCCCAGGGCATCTCCTGGAAGGACGCCGAGATTTACGTGAACCCGACGGGTCGCTTCGTTGTGGGCGGCCCCATGGGCGACACGGGCCTCACCGGCCGCAAGATCATCGTCGACACCTACGGTGGCATGGGCCGTCACGGCGGCGGCGCTTTCTCCGGCAAGGACTGCACCAAGGTCGACCGCTCCGGTGCCTATGCAGCCCGTTGGGTCGCCAAGAACGTCGTTGCCTCCGGTCTGGCCGACGAGTGCGAGGTGCAGTTCGCCTACGCCATCGGCGTCGCCAAGCCGCTCTCCCTCATGGTCGATACGCGCGGCAGCGAGAAGGTGCCCGTGCCGGTTATCGAGGCCGCCGTGCGCGAGGTCTTCGACCTGCGTCCCGGCGCCATCATCGAGGAGCTTGACCTGCGCCGTCCCATCTTCGCCAAGACGGCAGCCTACGGTCATTTCGGCCGTGAGGATGCCGACTTCACCTGGGAGGCCACCAACAAGGTCGATGCGCTGCGTGCAAGCGTCGCCCATCAGGGTTACGAGCTCTAGGCTCCATGCCGTTCGCGCGCGTTGCGGTTGACGTAAAGACCAGGGCGCTTGCCGCACCCTTCACATATACCGTTCCGGCTCGCCTTGAAGCTTCTGTCGTGCCCGGCTGCTGCGTGGTGGTGGAGTTTGGCCGCCGCCCGGCAGTCGGGTACGTCCTTGCGGTGGATGAGTCGCTCGACCCGGGACTCGCGGGCGCGCGCTTGCTTCCCATCCAGCAAGTGCTCTCCGAGGCCCTGTTCTTGCCTGAGGCCGGCGATGTGGCCCAATGGGTCGCGCAGGAATACGCGTCCTCGCTGGCAGATGCCGTCCGCCTGTTCTTGCCCCCCGGTTTTACGGCCAAGATGGTGCGCGATGAGACGTCGGGCGTTTGGGCTCTCCAGCAGGCCCGCGTCGAGCCCGTCGACGACTGCTGGGTGCACATCACCGAGCAGGCCCGCGCCTATGAGCCCCGCAAGAACGCCCATGCCGAACGCGCCGTTGTGGAAGCGCTGCTCAAAGGCCCGATGCGCCAGGTGGAGCTGGGCCTTGCCGTGAGCGGGGTCTCCACGGTCGTCAAGCGCCTGGAGAAAAAGGGTGTCGTGGCCTGCGAGCGCAAGGAGCGCCTGCGCGGGTCGTCCATCACGGAGCTTTCGAGCGCGCGTGCTCCCCGCTTGGGCCTGGAGCACCTCACCTCAGGGCAGCTCAGTGCGCTTCGCGCCATCGAGGACTCCCGCGCGCAAGGACAAGGCGGCGTCGTGCTCATCGACGGCGTGACTGGCTCAGGCAAGACGGAGGTTTACCTGGAGGCCATCGAGCGCACCCTTGCGGCTGGCAAGGGCGCGTGCGTGCTCGTTCCCGAAATCTCGCTTACCGCCCAGACGGTGGGACGCTTCCGTAATCGCTTCGGCGAGGCCGTGGCGGTGCTGCACTCCCGTCTTACGCTGGGCGAGCGGCGCGACCAGTGGGAACTTGTGCGCACGGGCCGCGCCCGCGTGGTGGTGGGCGCGCGTTCGGCGCTTTTCGCCCCGCTTGCCAATCCCGGCATCTACATTATCGACGAGGAACACGAGAGCAGCTACAAGCAGTCGAGCTCCCCGCGCTACCATGCCCGCGAGGTGGCCGCACGCCTGGCGCAGGTGCATGGCTGCCCGCTCGTTTTGGGGTCGGCCACCCCGTCGCTGGTCTCCCTCGCTCGCTGTGGTGCGGGCTCGCATAGCATGGCCTTTGCGCAGGAGGGTCCAGCTTGGACGCGCGTCAGCATGCCGGAGCGTCCCGGTGGCAGGCCCATGCCCGAGGTCCAGGTCGTCGACATGGCGCAGGAGTTCTCCCAGGGCTGGCGTTCCATGTTTTCTCGCCCGCTGACATCTGCGCTCATGGATGTGGTGGAGCGCGGCGAGAAGGCGGTCCTGCTGCTCAACCAGCGCGGCTTTGCGCGCTTCCTGCTTTGCCGAGACTGCGGTTACGTGCCCCGCTGCGAGCAGTGCTCCACCTCGCTCACCTACCATGAGCGCGGTCACAAGCTTGTGTGCCATACCTGCGGCCGGGAGTATGCGGTGCCGCCGCTCTGCCCCGAGTGCGGGAGCCGCTACCTGCGACAGTTCGGCGCGGGCACCCAGCGCGTTGAGGACGAGCTGCGCAGCGTGCTTCCCGAGGGCTTCACCCTCGTGCGCATGGATGCCGACACCACGAAGGGCAAGGGCGGCCACGACCGATGCCTCGCTGAGTTCGACGAGGCGCAAAGCGCGGTGCTCCTCGGTACGCAGATGATTGCAAAGGGGCTCGACTTTCCCCAGGTGACGCTTGCCGGCGTCATCAATGCCGACACCACCCTTAAGCTCGCCGACTTCCGCGCCGCCGAGCGCACCTATGACT
The DNA here is from genome assembly GCA_019420325.1 of Coriobacteriaceae bacterium. GTDB lineage: Bacteria > Actinomycetota > Coriobacteriia > Coriobacteriales > UMGS124 > UMGS124. The sequence goes on from JAHZHK010000052.1 coordinate 8,987, forward strand.
TGCTTGAGCAGGTGGCCGGTCGCGCCGGCAGGGGAGACGTCCCGGGCCGGGTCATCATCCAGACCTATCAGCCGCGCCATCCTGCGATTTTGGCCGTCTCGCGCCACAATCGCTCGATCTTTTCCGAAAACGAGCTCGCAGCCCGGCAGGAGGTGGGCTACCCTCCGTTCGTGCGCTTGGCCAACGTCATCATGTGGGGCAAGGTCGGCGCGGATGTCGAGAAGGTCGCCTGGGCCGTGGCGGAGAAGCTGCGCGACTATGCCGAGGTGGCGCTTCCGGGTTGTGAAATCCTGGGCCCGGCGGAATGTGCGCTGTCGCGTGTGGAGGGCAACTTCCGCTGGCACGTGCTCGTCAAGGCCGCTCCGCAAAGCGAGCTTGGCGCGATTCTTGGAGATGCGCTGAAGAGGTTGCAGATGCCTGCCCAAGTGAGCCTGGCCATCGACGTAGACCCCTACGACCTGCTATAAGATTGTGCGGTTGACTTAAAAACGCCGCCCCTATGAGAAAGGCAACACCCATGGCACAAGAGATCGTGCTTTCCCCCGATGAGCGTCTGCGCACCGAGTGCGCCCCCGTCGAGGTCATCGACGACGAGATCAAGAAGACGGCCAAGAAGATGGCCAAGCTCATGTACAAGTACGACGGCTGCGGCATCGCGGCGCCCCAGATCGGCGTCCTCAAGCAGATCGTCGTCATCGACTGCAACTGGGGCGACACCGGCGAGAAGGACCCCATCTACCTCATCAACCCCTACATTGTGGAGCAGTCCGAGGAGAAGGCCCCGGGCATGGAGGGCTGCCTTTCCATCCCCGGCATCGCGGTGGAGATCGAGCGCTCCACGTCGGTGACGGTGCGCGCCCTCAACCTCGAGGGTCAGCTTATGCAGTACAAGGCCGCCAACAACCTGTTCTGCGTGTGCCTGCAGCATGAGATCGACCACCTGCACGGCTACACCATGTTCGAGCGCCTCGAGCCTGCCGAGCGTATGCGTGCCATTGCCGAGTACCAGGAGGCGCTCGCTAACGGCGCCCGTCCCGGCGACACCGAGTAGGCCCGGGATGGAGAAGCTCCGCTGCGTGTTCATGGGCACGCCCGAGTTTGCCCTCGGTCCGCTCGAGGCTCTCGCCCAAGCTCCGTTCATCGAGATTGTATGTGCCCTCACCAGGCCCGATGCCGTCTCCGGGCGCGGCAAGAAGCTCCTGCCATCGCCTGTTGCGGCCTGGTGCGAGGAGCATGGCATCCCCGTGGTGAAGACGAAGACGGTCCGCACCGACGAGATGAAGTCCGCCCTTGCCCAGGCCCACGCTGACGTGTTCTGTGTGGCCGCATATGGCGCCATCCTTCCGGCCGACGTCATCGAGATGCCGCGCCTGGGTTGCTTCAACGTGCACGCCAGCGTGTTGCCCCAGGGTCGCGGCGCCGCCCCCATGCAGCGCGCGCTGCTTACGGGTGACGAGCCCCTGGGCTATTCCATCATGCGCATCGAGGAGGGTCTCGATTCCGGCCCCTACTGCCGCCAGGGCAGCGTGGAGGCCGGCGAGCGCACCTACGCCGAGGTGAGCGCGGAGATCTCGCGCTTGGGTGGTGCGGCCCTCGTCGACGTCATGCGCGACCTGGCGTGCGGCATCGCTCCCGCATGGGTTGAGCAGGACGACGCGGCAGCCACCCATGCCGACAAGATTGACAAGTCCGAGGTGCTGCTTGACCCGTCTGTCCCCGCGCAGGTCAACATGCGCCGCGTGCAGGCATCGGGCGACGCGGCCCCGGCGCGCTGCAACATCGACGCCCGCGGTGTGCGCGTCTGTCGCGCCCATGTGCTCGACGCCGAGGAGCTGGGCCAGCTCGACGAGCCCCTGGCTGCCGGTGAGGTCGTCGTGTGGCACAAGCGCCTGCTTTTGGGCTGCGCACAGGGCGTGCTCGAGGTCGTTGAGGTCAAGCCCGACGGCAAGCGCGCCATGCTTGGAAGCGAGTTTGCCGCCTCGGTGCGCGGCAAGCGCGGAAATTGGGAGGCACTGTAATGTCTGGAGTCGCCGCGGCCCGTATGGCCGCTTACCGCACGCTGTGCATCGCCCGCGAGCGAGACGCCTATGTCCGCGAGCTCGTGAATTCCGGTGCCGCCCAAGAGGTGCTCGGGCATCTCAAGGCCGAGGACCGCGCCTTTGCGCGCAAGCTTGCCTTGGGCGTGTGCGCCACGGCAGGCACGCTCGACGAGGCTCTCGACCGCTATATCGCCAAGCCTGCGAAGGTCGCCCCCGGCGTGCGCGACGCGCTGCGCATTTCTGCCTATGAGCTGCTCTTCCTTGACAAGCCCGCCCATGTCGTGGTGAGCCAGGGCGTTGAGCTCGTGCGCAGCCGCGCAAAGAGTGCCGCCGGCCTTGCCAACGCGGTGCTTCGTCGCGTGGCCGAGAACGCCCAGGCGTTCATGGCCGAGTCGGTGCCGCACCGCTGCGGCATCCCCGCGTGGCTCTTCGACCGCCTTGTGGGCGAGCTGGGCGAGGAGCGCGCGCTTGCCTTTGCTCAGTCGTGCCTGGAGCCGGCGCCCGTGTATGTGGCCAACGTCCCCATGTGGGTGTCCGACCGCAAGGCCGCCGACGCACTTGCAACCGCCGGCCTTCTGACCGAGCCGTGTGAGGGCATTCCGGGTGCCTGGCGCGCTCTCGACGCCGCCAAGGTCCCTTCGTGCAGCCTTGTCGAGCAGTCCCAGGCCGTCGTGGCCGACCTTGCCGCGCAGGTAGTGGCGTTCCTTGCTGCTCCCGAGCCGGGCGACCGCGTGCTTGAGGTGGGGTCGGGCCGTGGCACCAAGACCATCCTGATGGCCGGGCATGCCCACAGGGCCCAGGGCGCCGCGCGCATCTGGGCGCTCGACACGCATGCCTACAAGGCCAAGCTTGCTGCCAAGCGCCTTGAAGCAGCCCGTGTCGTGGGCGTCCAGCAGGTCACGGGCGACGCCTGCAAGCTCGACGAGCTTGCGGCCTCGCTGCCGGAGAAGTTCGACCACATTCTGGTGGACGCGCCGTGCTCGGGTTCGGGCACCCTGCGCCGCCATCCCGAAATAACCTGGTCGCTCACCCCTCAGTCTGTGACGTCCTGCGCTGAGCTGCAGTTGGCCATGCTCAAGAGCGTGGCTGAGCGCGTGGCCGAGGGCGGCCAGCTCACCTACGCCACCTGCTCGGTGCTGCGCGAGGAGGACGAGGACGTGGTGGAGGCCTTCCTGGCAAGTCCGCAGGGCGCAGACTTCGAGGTCGTGGCGCTGCCCGACGTGCCCGATGCCAGCGACGTGGCCGCCGTGGATGCCATGAGCAGGCTCGCCACCCCGGCGGGCTTCATGCGCACCTATCCTGCGCCCGGGGCCTGTGACGGGCACTTCTGCGCCGTACTGAGGAAGAAGCGCGCATAAGGCCGCGTGCTTCTCGGTTCCGTGCTCCTCAGCCCCGTGCTGTGTTTGCGTTTTTGCCTGCCATGTCTGTTTGCTCCAACCTTTTGCGCTACCCTATGCCCCACAAGCGATGACGGAGAGGTCTCGCGCCGCAAACGGCTGTTCCAGAGAGGCGGGCCATTTGGCTGGAAGCCCGCTAACAGGCAAGGCGTGGGAGTTCACTCCACGAGCTGCGAACTGAACGGCAGCCGGGGCCATATGCGCCGCCGGTGGGCCAAGTAGGGGAGCCGTCTGGCGCCACGTCACAGGGCCTCAAAGAGCGGGCTTCGGCGGACAAACAGCCGTCGGGCCAATCAAGGTGGTACCGCGGTCCAATCCGTCCTTGAGCGAACACGTCGCCAGGGACGGATTTTTCGTTTCTGGCCTGAAACGAAGGGATCTGCATGTCTGTTTTCGACGATTTGCAGGGCATTGCCGAGCGCGCTCTGGCCTCGGTCGAGGCTGCGGGCGACCTCAAGGCCCTCGATGAGGTCCGCGTTGCCGTCGCCGGCAAGAAGGGCGAGCTCACGGCCGTCCTCAAGTCCATGGGCAAACTGAGCCCCGAGGAGCGCCCCCAGGTGGGCAAGCTCGCCAACGAGGTGCGCGACCGTTTTGAGGCCGCACTCGAGGCCCGCAAGGCCACCCTCGCCGCCGCCGAGCTCGAGGCTCGCATGGCCGCCGAGGCCGTCGACGTGACCCTGCCCGGCCGCGCCATGCCCCAGGGCCACGAACACATCATCTCCTCCATCATCGAGGAGATGGAGGACTTCTTCGCGGCAATCGGCTACACCGTCGAGGACGGCCCGCGCATCGAGACCGAGTACTTCAACTTCACTGCGCTCAACACTCCGCCCGACCACCCCAGCCGTTCGGCTCGCGACACGTTCTACGTCGTGGACGAGTCCGACGGCGCCGACGGCCAGGCCACCACGGGTGTCATCGGCGAGTCCAACGTGCTGCTGCGCACCCAGACTTCCGGCGTGCAGGTGCACACCATGCAGACGCAGAAGCCGCCGATCTATATGATCGCCCCGGGCAACGTCTTCCGTCCCGACGCAGCAGATCCCTGCCACCTGCCCCAGTTCCACCAGGTGGAGGGCCTTGTCGTTGACAAAGGCATCACGTTCGGCGATCTCAAGGGCACGCTCGACGCCTTCATTCGTGCCATGTTCGGCCCCGAGCGCAAGACGCGCTACCGTCCGCACTTCTTCCCCTTCACCGAGCCTTCTTGCGAGGTGGACGTGTCGTGCGGCGTGTGCCACGGGCAAGGCTGCCGCTTCTGCAAGAACACCGGTTGGCTTGAGATTCTCGGCTGCGGCATGGTCGACCCCAACGTGCTGCGCTACGGCAACATCGATCCCGAGGAGTATTCGGGATTCGCCTTCGGCATCGGCGTGGAGCGCGTCGCATGCCTGCGTTACGATCTGCCTGACCTGCGCATGCTCGTAGAGGGCGATATGCGCTTCCTGAAGCAGTTCTAGTTTCGCCAGTGATGCCCGCGCGGCATCGCATAGCGCCGTAGCGTATATACGAGAGGAGTCGCATCCAACATGCGCGTTTCATATGAATGGCTCAAGACTATGGTCGACGTTCCCGACAACGTGGCCGAGCTTGTAGAGGAATACACCCGCACGGGCACCGAGGTTGAGGCCGTCGACAAGGTGGGCGAGGGCTTCGACCACGTCGTGACCGGCGTGGTGCTCGAGAAGAAGCCCCATCCGGATTCTGACCACATGTGGGTCACCAAGGTGAGCGTGGGAGCCGCCAACGTCGACGAGCAGGGCAACCCTGTGCCGCTGCAGGTCGTGTGCGGCGCCCAGAACTTCAACGAGGGCGACCACATCGTCGTCGCCATGGTCGGCGCCGAGCTGCCTGGTGACGTCAAGATCAAGAAGAGCAAGCTGCGCGGCGTGGAGTCCTGCGGCATGAACTGCTCCAAGCGCGAGCTGGGCATGGGTTCTGACCACGACGGCATCTGGATTCTTCCTCCCGACGCCCCCGTGGGCATGCCCCTGGGCCAGTACACCGGCCAGACCGACATCGTGGTCGACTGCGAGATCACGCCCAACCGTCCCGACTGCCTGTCGATGATCGGCATGGCCCGCGAGACCGGTGCGGTGTTGGACCGCGACACCCACATCGAGTTGCCCGAGCTTGTCGAGGACGACCGCGACGTCAACGCCCTGGTCGACGTGAAGATCGAAGACCCCGAGCTGTGCTCCCGCTACGTCGCCCGCGTCATCTCCGGCGTGAAGATCGCCCCCAGCCCCGAATGGCTCGCCAAGCGCGTCATCGCCGCCGGTTCGCGCCCCATCAACAACGTGGTCGACGTCACGAACTATGTGATGTACCTCACCGGCCAGCCCCTGCACGCCTTCGACCTGGGCAAGCTCACGCGCGACGCCGACGGTCGCGCCCACATCGTCGTGCGCGCCGCCCACGACGGCGAGAAGCTCACCACTCTCGACGGCCAGGAGCGCGAGCTTACCTCCGACATGGCGCTCATCACCGATGACGGCAAGACCCCCATCGCCCTTGCTGGCGTTATGGGCGGCCAGGACTCCGAGATCGACGACACCACCGTCGACGTCCTGCTCGAGAGCGCCGCGTTCAGCAACGGCCACACCTCGCGCACGAGCCGCAACCTGCAGCTCTTCTCCGAGGCTGCCATGCGCTACGAGCGCATTGTCGACGCCGAGGGCTGCGCCTGGGTCGCCGACGTCGCCGCGGCGCTGTTTGCCCAGGTGTGCGGCGGTAGCGTGGCGCGCGGTGCCGTGGACTGCTATCCGGCCCCCAAGCCCGCCGTCGAGCTCAAGCTGCGCTGCGAGCGTCTGCGTGCCATGATGGGTGCTCCCATCACCGACGAGTTCGCCAAGAACTCCCTCGTGCGCCTGGGCTGCAAGGTGTCCGACTCCGACGAGGCCCACGTGTTCGACGTCGTGGCCCCGACGTTCCGTCCCGACCTCACCCGCGAGATCGACCTGTACGAGGAGGTCGTGCGCCTGTGGGGCGAGGGCAGCATCGAGGCAACCCTGCCGGCCGCGCGCAACCACATGGGCGGCCTCACGCTCGAGCAGCGCCTTGAGCGCAAGGTGGGCGAGGTTCTGCGTTCCTGCAGCCTCAACGAGGCCATCAACTACAACTTCGTGGCCGACGACGACCTTGAGCGCCTCGGCATGAGCGAGGAGGGCCGCGGCATCCCCGTGCGCCTCATGCGCCCCATGTCGAGCGACTGGACCGTCATGCGCCGCAGCCTCATCCCCGGCCTTCTGCGCAGCGTCGCCAACAACCACAACCGCGGCGTGAAGAACGTCGCCCTCTACGAGACGGGCCGCGTGTACTTCGGCCGTCCCGGCAAGGCCCAGCCTAAGGAGCGCCGTTACGTGGCTGGCGTCATGGCTGGCAAGTGGGCCGACGACGTTTGGAACGTCACCTATCCCAACCTGGACTTCTTTGACGCCAAGGGTGTCGTCGAGCGCCTGCTCGCCGCTCTTCGCATCGAGAAGATCCGTTGGCGTGCAGCCGAGCCCGCCGCCTACGCCTTCGCGCAGCCCGGTCGCGTGGCCGAGGTGCTCTCCGGTGGCACCGTGCTCGGCTGGGTGTGCGAGCTGCATCCCCGCTCGCTTGCAAACTACGAGGTCGAGGCCCCTGTGTGCGCCTTTGAGCTCGACCTTGAGCAGCTGCTCAAACTTGCCAGCTCCCGCATTGTCTACAAGGACGTCCCCACGCTTCCCTCGGTTGCCATGGACCTCGCCCTTACGGTCGATGAGGAGGTGACCTGCGAGCGCCTTGAGCAGGTCATCACGAGCGCCGCGGGCAAGAACCTCGAGAGTGTGCGCCTCTTCGACGTCTACCGCGACCCGGTGCGCGTGGGCGTCGGCAAGAAGTCGATGGCGTTCTCTCTGACGTACCGTGCCGAGGGCCGCACGATGACCTCCGAAGAGGCCGAGGCCGTGCATAAGCGCGTCGTGGAGAAGACTTGCCGCGCCACCGGCGCCGTCGTCAGGGGCATGTAGTCGTTCACGATGCCAACACGTCTGCGGGCCCTCGCGGGTCCGCAGACGTGCTTGCTGCTAAAATCAGCGTTTCACAGGGCGCATCTTAGTTTTACGGTCGACGAAAGAGAGTTTGCATGGCGCAGGATGATACGTTCTCCACCGGTGACGGCACGCTTGAGTTTCTCAAGGTGATGGGTGTCGCCCCCGCCGCAGAGGCTCAAAACACCCCTGAGCCGGCCGCCGAGCAGCCTCAGGAGTTGCAGACTGATGACTTTGCGACAGTCGTCGACTTCTCGACGCCGTCGACGACCGACCAGCCTGCCGAGGGCGCGCCTGCGCCTGCGTCTGCGGCGCCTGCCGGCCAGACCTTCGACAAGCCCGTCGTCATCAAGGGCGGACCTCGTCGCATCTCTCGTGCCGACGGCCGCTCGCCGCGCCTGGGTACCGCCATGGGACAGCGCCACTTTGAGCACAAGAGCGGTCGCGCCATGTTCGCGCCGTACCCTTCGAACAAGCTGTTCAACCTTGTCGCGCCCATTGCCGCGCTTGTCGTCATCTGCGGCGGTGCGGTCTATGCGTATACCCACTCCCAGGCCGTCTCCACCGAGTATGCCCAGGAGGCCCTCATCGGCACCACGGGATATGACGGCGCGCTTTCTCTCACCCCGGCTAAGGACGGCGGTTACTACACCGTCTTCTTCGTGACCTCCACGCCTACAAACGAGGCCACGATTGGCGACCTTTCCCAGGTCGTCATGTATCGCACGGACAAGGCTGTGTCGGGCGTTACTTCGGCGACGCGCATCGATATGCCCGCCGACCTGTACGTGACGCCTTACAGCGCCTATTCCAAGAACTATTACACGCTGTCTGAGACCCTCAAGCAGACGCAGAACATCACGAGGACCCTGCAGGCCATCTGCGGCGAGCTCGACGTGCGCTTGTACAACGTCGTCTGCTGCGACGAGGAGGAATACGCCCGCATCAACGCCTACCTCGACGGTAGCTCGAACGACGCCTCGGTCTTTGACAAAGAGGACATGCTCGGTCGCGTTCGCACAAACCTGAGCCCGGAGAGCCTCAAGGAGCTCTGCGACGGCCTGCGCGCCGTGGGCACGGCCAACATGAAGACCGTCACGGTTCCCACCACCTCGCTGGGCGCCGGCGACGTCGTCATGGAGCGCGCCTCGGCCGATTCCTACAAGCAGGCGCTGTCGCTTGCCCTCAGCAACGTCAAGTACGACGAGCACGGCTATTATTACGGCACGCAGTACGACGAGAACGGCGTGCCCATTCTCGACGAGAAGGGCAACCCCCAGGGCGCCGTCTATACCAACTACGATGCCAACCTGCTGTACTTCGACGCCGACGGCTACCTGGTGTTCTATGGTCAGCACTACGACGACCACGGCAACCCTGTGGGCACGCAGTACGACGAGAACGGAGATGCGCTCCTCGACTGGAACGGCAACCCCCAGGGTACCGTCTATGACGACAACGGCGAACCCGAGCGCGACTGGCTCGGCAACATCGTGATTCAGAACGGCTAGAACGGACGCAGCGATGGAACAACCCAAAGTGTCGGTGATCATGCCCGTGTGGGGCGTGGAAAAGTACGTGGGACGCGCAGTCGAGAGCATCCTGGGCCAGACGTTGCGCGACATCGAGCTTCTCTGCGTCGACGACGGCTCACCCGACGACTCGGGCCGCATCTTGGACCTCTATGCCTCCCGTGACGTGCGCATGCGCGTGTTTCACCAGGAAAATGCCGGCGCTCCGGCCGCGCGCAACCTTGCGATGAACCATGCCCGCGGTGAGTACCTGTGCTTCGTGGATGCCGATGACTGGGCTGAGCCCTCGATGCTCGAGGATCTCTACAATCTCGGCCACAAGAACGCCTTGGAACTCGTGGTGAGCGGCTTTTTCATCGACACCTATTGCGACGACGCTGAGACGGATTGTTTCCC
>JAHZHK010000052.1:18376-18664 GCA_019420325.1 Coriobacteriaceae bacterium
CCGCAGGAGTTTCACGAGCAGGCATACCGCCTCTTTGACAAGAACCAGTTCTATCCGCCGTGGAACAAGCTGTATCTGCGCAGCTACATCGAGGAGCACAGCCTGCGTTTCCCCTCCACGTTCTGGGACGACTTCCCCTTTGTCCTGTCGGTTCTGCGCGATGTGGAGAAGGTCGGCGTCACCGAAAAGCCCTACTATCACTTCATTCGTGCCCGCGCCGAGAGCGAGACCGCTCGCTATCGCGAGGGGATGTATGAGAAGCGCGAGGAAGAGCACGAGTGGATGCTC
>JAHZHK010000053.1:0-3620 GCA_019420325.1 Coriobacteriaceae bacterium
GCGGGCCCACGAACAGGCGGTTGTACTCAACTTCGAGCTTCAGACGCAGCACGTCGTCGGACAGGTCGTGGTTCTCGGCGCCGAACTCGGCAAGCAGCCTCAGCGACTGCATGAGGTTCATGGAGGCCTCGCCGCTCACGACGGAACCGAGCTTGCCCACAAGCGCGCCCGACTTGAGGTCGGCGGCAAACTCGGCCGTGGGGCGCAGCAAGCCCTGCGCAAGCGCACCCCACAGGATCGCCGTCGAGGCAGCGCATGCCCCTTCCACGCGTGCATCCAGTGTCTCGTTGACGTCCCTCTCGGCCATCGCCGTCTCCCTTCCGTGGTGCCCACTTCGTCAAAGGGGCGGGGCCGTGCCCCATCCAATCAGGCACGCCCCGCCCCCGCATAGCTTTGGATCTCGCGGCGCGGGATTCTGCCACGGCATTGAAGCCGCCCATCCCTGCCCCGCACACGACTCTCGAATCTCGCGGCGCGGGGCATGTCTGCGACAACGCTTGCCGCCTCACACCCCACCCGCGTGCTCGCCGGCCTAGATATTACAGCTCTTTCTTAGGCACGGAGTCGAAATAATAGACGTTCGGGCCCGTGCCCTCCTCGGCCATCCACTGCTCGCCGCCGTACTGGGCGATGAGCTTGGAGACGGCGCTCTCGGGGTCGTCGAGATCGCCCACCGCGATGGCACGGTTGGGGCAGGTAAGCTGGCACATCGTGGTCTCGATGCCGTTGTCGAGCCTGTGGAAGCACAGCGAGCACTTCTGAACGACCGGGGTGACGGGGTCGATCTGACGTGCGCCGTAGGGGCAGGCGGCAACGCACTGGCCGCAGCCGATGCAGGCCTCCTCGTCCACCACGACGATGCCGTCCTCGCGCTTGTACGTGGCGCCGGCCGGGCACACCTCAACGCACACGGGGTTGTCGCAGTGCTGGCAGGGCACGGGGCGCCACGTGAACGACAGGCCGTTGGGATACTCGCCCACGGGCACGTCGTAGGTGGTCTCGCCCGCGTCGTTCAACACGCGGATGCGCTGGATGCTCTCGGACAGGCGGTGCTCCATCTTGCATGCGACGGTGCAGGTGCGGCAACCGATGCAGCGGTGCAGGTTGATTGCAAAACCGTACTTCATCGTCAGCCTCCTTTATGCCTTCTCGACCTGGACCAGGTTGTCGTAGGGTGCGTAGTTGGTCTCGTACACGAGGTCCTGAGCGGGGTTCAGAACCATCTGGAGCAGCGCGCCGTAGTGGTTGCCCTCGGGGAAGTCCTTGGGCCACCAACCCTGGCGCTGGTTGAGGCAGCCGGGCTTGATCTCGGGCGTGACCAGGGCCTTGACCTTGTACCAGCCGCGGTCGTTGAAGACCTTGACCACGTCGCCCGTCTCGATGCCGCGGGCGGCGGCGTCGTCGCAAGCCATCTCGAGCCAGGGCTCGGGCGCGATCTCGCGGATCCAGGGCAGCTGGACGTGCTGGGAGTGCGTGGTGTACACGGTGCGGCAGTTCATGAAGGTAAGCGGGTACTCGGCGGCCTTCTCGCTGCGGTTGCCCTCGAGCGGCTCGTAGTAGGTGGCCAGCTCTTCGCCCATGCTGCTCTGCCAGCCGGTGTAGACCTCGACGCGGCCAGAGGCGGTGGAGAAGCGCAGGCCCTCGTTGGCCACGTAGGGCTGGGGGTAGTTCGCGCGCGCAACGCCGTTGGCCTTGAGCTCGTCGAAGTCGATGGTGCTGAACTCAGGCGCGAGGTTGCGGCCCAGGATGTAGTCGCGGCCGAAGGTCTCGGCGTCGTACTTCCAGGTGGTGTCCTCGAGGATGCCGAACTTCTCGCAGACGCCCTGGGCGATCTCACGGTCGGTCTTGGCCTCCCACATGGGGGTTATGCACTGCTCGCGCACCTGCATGTACATGTTGCCCCAGGTGGGAACGATCTCGAACGGCTCCTCGTAGTACGAGGTGACGGGCAGCACGAGGTCGGCGTAGCGGGCGCCGGGGGTCATGATCTGCTCGGAGACGATGATGAAGTCGAGCTGCGGCAGCGCCTCGTTGACCACGCGGTTCCAGTCGGGACCCTGGGTACCCCAGCCGTACGCCACCGTCCACAGGAGCTTGATGGGATAGGGCTGCTGGGTAGACAGGATGTCGATCCACTGGGTGCCGGGCAGGGTCTTGCAGGCGTGGCCCTCGCGGGGGGCCAGCGTGTCGGGCGAACAGCAGCACAGGATCTTGAAGAGCGTGCCGCCAGCCCAGTTCACGTTGGCGTGGGCCTTGCCGATGTTGCCGGTGATGGCTGCGAGCTGGATGAGGGCGCGCATGGGCAGGTGGCCGTTCCAGTAGCGGTTGGTGCCCTGGGAGCAGCGCAGGCTGCAGGGCGCCTCGGCAACATAAAGGTCGGCCAGCTTCACGATGTCCTCAGCCGGGACCTCGCAGATCTCGCTTGCAGCCTCGGGCGTCCAAGGCTCGAGCGACTCGACGAGCAGCTGGTAGCCGGGCTTCACGGTCACGGTCGCACCGTCGACCTCAATCTGGAACTCGCCGTAGAGGGCGGCGCCGTCGGGCATGACGCAAGCCTCGGGCATGTCGGGGTTGAACTGAACTGAAGGATAGGCGGGCTTGTTCTCGGCCGGGATGGGGGCAACGGGCACGGCCGCGCCGGCAGCCTCGTCCCACACCAGGTAGTTCTCACCGTCCATGACGTTCATTTTGGACTCGACGTCTACCAGGAAGGCAAGGTTGGTGTAGTTGCGGATGTAGTCCTCGTCAACATGACCCTCGTCGACGATGCGCTTCATCATGGCAAGAACCATCGCGGCGTCGGTGCCAGGGCGGATCGGAATCCACCAGTCAGCCTTGGCGGCGGTGCGGGAGAAACGCGGGTCGACCACGACGAGCTTGGCACCGGCTTCCTGGGCGTCGAAGACGAAGTGCATGTCCTGCATGTTGGTCTCAGCGTAGTTGCAGCCGAACATGATGATGCTCTTGGAGCCCGTCATGTCCTCCCACTCGTTGGCCTCCTGCATGATGTTGAGCGTGGGAAGGTACGCCAGGTTCATGGCCAGGTCGCCCATGATGCCGAAGTTGGAGATCTCGGTGGCGTCGAAGGTGTTCGCCATCATGTTGCAGTACTTCTGATGGCCCACACCGTAGTTGCCGGTCATGCCGAGGAACGCGTTAGACTCGGGGCCGTAGGTGTCCATGTTGTACTGCATCTTCTCGTGGATGAGCTCGAAAGCCTCATCCCAGGAGATGCGCTCAAACTCGCCCGAGCCGCGCTCGCCCACGCGCTTCATGGGGTACTTCACGCGGTCGGCGGAGTAGACGCGCTGCATGGCGTTGGAAATGCCGCGCAGGCAGATGCGCTTGTGTGCAGGATCGGGGTACTCGGCGGGCTCGACCTTCTGGATGACGTCGTCCTTCATGTACGCTTGGATGCCGCAGCTGCCGACGCAGTTGGGCGCGCACACGGAGCGGGCGGTCTTGTCGTAGGCTGCCTGACCTGCGGTGAGGTCGAGTTTCTCGGCCAGGGGGTCGGGCGCGGCGGCCTCGTCGGCCTTGGCGGCGGGCACGAGCACCTGGGGAACGGAAGCAACCAGACCCGCGGCGGCAGTTGCCTTGAGGAACTGGCGACGACCAAG
>JAHZHK010000053.1:3630-9162 GCA_019420325.1 Coriobacteriaceae bacterium
TGGTGCGCTCAATCACAAGGATCCCTCCTTATTTAACGAGCTCATGGTAAATAAAGGGGCACCCACAGTCTGCAGCCCGCAAGTAAAGGGAAAAATGCGACGCAAACACCCGGGCGGCGACATGCATCACCGCTGCACGTTGGCAGGCCTACCTGCATCTATGGCGTTTCGCTGGCGCAAATCCCCTTGTCGCCCCTCCTTAATCCAGAAGAATACGGCCTCACGCGGGCGCATGGCACAAATTTGCGGGAAATCGAAAAAGTCGGAACAGGCGAGGGCGGGGGCGTGGGGGACAGGGAGCAATGCGGACAACGGGAGCGAGGGTGCGGCTATATCGCGTGGCCCGGCGCCGGAGGAACGCCCAGGCTCCCGCCCCCGGCGACAGGCCAAACGGGTTTCGGTGCAGTCCAGGCACACGGGACAGAAAAACGCGTTTCGGTGCAGTTTTTGCAGGCGCATTGGCAACGAAACAGGTTTCGGTGCAGTCGGGACTCCATCGACACCGGCGAGCGCCGGGTTTGCCTGAGTATTTCGTTGTAAAAACAACGGAAGGAGCAATCTGGCCCCGCCGTTTCGACACCCGGACGGCCAAAACGGGGAATCCGAGTCCCGATCGGCCACAATCACTGCACCGAAACCCGCCTGGCTGCCAGGAGGGTCGGGATTGCTGCACCGAAACCTGTTTGTCTGCCAAATGGGATGCGATTGCTGCGCCGAAACTCGTCCGGTCGCCGTCCGGCCCGCCAAGACTGCGCCAGGGCTCGCCCGGCTGTCAGTCTCAAGCTCCACGAAACTCATTCGGGGGCACCGACGAAGGTGCAGGGACACAGGGCGCGCGGGAACGTCCGCCGGCTGGTCTTACCCGCCGAAAGAGTCACGCGCAACAGGGCGGTTGGGGATGAGCCTGTTCTCCAGACTTTCGAGCAAGCCCTCGGCTTCGGGGGCGCGGTAGATTCTGTTGCGGCCGAAGCCGTCCTCGGAGGCGACGATACCCGCGTCTTCCAGGCGCAGGAGTGCCTCGTTGGTGGATGAGATACTGCGTCCTAGAAGCAGCGCCGCCTGGCGCACCGTGAGCACGGGCTGACCGGGCATGAGGCCCAGCAAGGCGCCCACGGCCGAGCCCTTGTTTGGCTTGCCGAACCGCTCGAGCCAGGCGTCGCGCAGGGAGAGGATTTCCCCCAAGTACACGTCGGCCGCCCGGCAGCACACAAGCACCGACTCGGCGCAGAAGCGCGCCCAGCGTCCCACGGCCTCATCGACGTCAACGCGCCCCTGGGTATCCTCGAACCTGTACGGCAAAAGCGACCGGGCGTGTCTGTCGGTGTCAATCGCCGGGGCCAGGCCGATGGGCGCGACAAGCCCGCGCGAAAGCCCTCGCCGGTAGATGACGGCGTGCGACAGGAGCCTGCCCGTGCGGTCCAGACCCGTCTTGAACGGCTTGATCTCCTCGAGTTGAAAATGAGCGATGGCAGCCTGCCCGATAGGCGAGTACAAATCCGACCCCACAAACGCGCAGAGCTCGTCGAGCAGCGCCGGGGCTTCGGCGGGCGTGGGCGGCACGTGGAGCGGTGTGCCGTCGTCGTGTGTGCGTGGGCGGTACTCGCATGTGCGCACCTTTGTGCCCGACTCCGACGCCAGACGACCAAACCGCAGCATCGAGTGGATGTCGAGCATGGTTTGCGAGGTAAACGGCGTGCCCGGGCCCATCGAGCCGTAAATCATGCCGAGCGCCATCTGATAATAGACGGCCTCAATGGCCGATTCGCGGTCTTCCTCATCGTCGAAGTCGAGCGCGTCGAGGGCGGCAACCCGGTCGGCTGAATCGGTACCATCAAACGACAGGAGCGACTCGATCTTGAGAACCGTGGACAGGCGGGGCCGGCGCCCCTCGACCCTCACCGAGGAAACAGCCTCTAAGCGGGAAAGCACCCGGTGCAGCGCGCAACGCACCTCGCAACCCTCCGCTCGGTCCTCGAGCCGCACGAGGGCGGTCTCCGAGCGCGAAAGCCACGCCTGCACATCGGCCCCCAGACGTGGAAGCCGCTGGTTAAGATCGATTGGCGCAAACAACTAGCCCACCCCCCCGTAGGCACGGTGCAACGCTGCCAGACAAACGCAGCATACCATCCCCCAGCAGTGAGCGCCAAGCGGGCAAGCGAGAGACCAACGAGTCAGCCAACCCGGCGCCGCTCAGCACGCAAGACCGCCGAGCACGTAAACAGGACGTTGGCAATTCATCAGCCGACCCGGCAGCAAGACCGCAGAGCATGCGAGCAAGCTGGCGGCCGCGCATCCCCCGCACTGCCTGGCGGCAATGGCCGTCAGCCATGCAAGCAAGGCGCCTACGGCCCCGCCATCCCAGCGCCGCCCAGCACGCAAGACCACCAAACGCGCAAGCGGGATGCGAACAAGCCCGCAATCCCCGCAACGCCCGACAAAAAACGACGGTCAAATTCGCAATCGAGGCACCAACGGTCCCCTCTTTACACTTGCCCGTCTCATTTAACATACATTTCATCAGTTCAAATGTATGCTAAATCATCAAAACACCAGTTGGCGCGATTTTTAAAATTCTGAAATGTATGTTAATTTCCCAGCTTTGGCGCAAAATGCGGCACAAGCAGACAAGAATGGGACCCACCCAACGCAAAAAGGGCGCACCCTCGGCAGTGAAGCCGGAAGTACGCCCTTCTTTCAATTCAAGCCCAGCCGGCGTCACGGGGAGCGGATGTCGGCTCGCGGCGAGGATGCGGTCCTCCCATCCGAGTCTGACTGGGCCGGACGGCACCGGACGGTAGCGATATCATCTGGCAGCGGCGAGCCGCTCTCAGGACCTAAACGCCGCAGGAAGCGAACATCAGCCCGCAGTGGGCGCTTAGCTCTCGTCGCCGGAGAGGTACTTGCCCACGAGGTAGCCGAAGGTGCAGTTGCGGGTGTGGGACAGGCAGTTGAGATTGTGCGGGTAGGTGTTGTTGAACATGCCGCCCGAGGTGAGGCCCACGGCGAACAGGCCCTGGATGGGCTGGAAGTCGGTGTTGAGCACACGGGAGTGGATGTCCACCTGCAGGCCGCCGGCGGTGCAGAGGGCCTCGGCGCCCTCGAGGTTGGCGTAGAAGGGCGGCGTGTCGATCTTGGCCATCATCGCACCGGGGAAGTGGAAGTCGGAGTCCTCACCGGCGTCGCACATCTCGTTCCAGTGCTCGATAGTGGCCACGAAGGCGTCCGCAGGCACGCCCATGAGCTCGGCGAGCTCCTCAAGCGTGTCGGCCTTGAGGGCGTTCTCGCCGGTAGCAGCTCCAACCCAGACCTCCTTGGGGCCGTAGCAGGAGCTGGAGGGCGTCCAGATGGCATCAATCTTGTCGGCGATGGCGCCGTCGACGATGTAGTAGTCGCAGGCACCAGGCTGGGCCTGGATGGCGCACGCCAGGTGGTTGTAGGGCTCGTACTCGGGGGTAAAGCGCTTGCCCAGCTTGTTCACGCGCAGGTAGGGCATGAGCTGCATGGGGTCGAGCATGAGGGGATGCGGGTACTCGTCCTCGACGCCGCCGATGGCCACAGCCATCTCGTGGCCGTCACCGGTGTTGCCAGTGGAGGGGCTCATCCAGCCGCACAGGGCCAGGTCACGTGGACGGCAGCAGCGCTGGAGCTTCTCGAGGTTGAAGCCGTAGCCGCCAGTGGCGAGCACGACGCCCTTGGCGCAGTTGTACTTCTCGTAGCCCTCGGCGCTCTTCACGATGACGCCCGTCACGGCGCCGTTCTCATCGGTCACAAGCTGGCAGGCGGGGC
Source organism: Coriobacteriaceae bacterium (assembly GCA_019420325.1). Classification (GTDB taxonomy): domain Bacteria; phylum Actinomycetota; class Coriobacteriia; order Coriobacteriales; family UMGS124; genus UMGS124. Next base: position 7,417 of record JAHZHK010000053.1, read on the forward strand.
ACTCGTAGCGCACCTCGGCGCCGGCCTCCTCGATGAGCTGGGGCAGCAGGGCGGACAGGTCGGCAGGGGTGAAGGGCAGGTTGAAGCTCGTGTTCCAAGAGCGCGACAGGCTCGTGGCGTCGGCCGGGTCGCGGAAGTCGGGGAAGTCGCCCGTGGCGTTGAAGGTGAGGGGGAAGTCATCCTCGGTCTTGTCGGCAGCCTTCATGAGGTGGTCGACGTACCAGTCCACGGCCTCGCCATTGCACTCGAGGTAGCGCTTGTACAGGTCGAAGTTGCCGCGGAAGCCATTGTCCACCATGGCGTCGTGGAGCCACTCGGCTTCGTCGAACTCCACACCCCAGTGCTTGTGGATCTTGGAGTTGGTGCCACCCAGCGTGGCGGAGCAATAGTTGGCGATGGCGCGCTTCTCCACGGCGACCGTCTTGAGACCGTGGTCGGCGCAGGAAAGAGCAGCAGCGTCACCGGCAGGACCCAGGCCGCACACCACGACGTCGACGTCATGGGTGGCAACGATGTCGGCGTCGGCGATGGGCTCGGCCACGAAGGCGATCTCACCCTCGCCTGCGGCGCAGGGAGGGAAGAGGTTGGGGTCATTCGTGGGATAGCAGGCGTTGGCAGTACCGGCGGCCTGGTTGGCGGCGGCAAGCGAGCCCTCGGCGTGCGGCTTGCTCGCATCGTCGTTCTTGTCGGCGTCGTCGGCCAGGGCAACGCCGGCCATGCTGGCGGCGGCGGCAAAGGCAGCGCTGGCGCTGGCGGCCGTGATGAACGTGCGGCGGCTCATGGCTTCGCGGGCAAGTTCGGGATAGTTCTTCTCCATACGTGAAACCCCCTTGGTTTCGTCGTGGGCCGGCCCCGAGCAAGAAGCCCGAGCGACCCGGATGGGCGGCACCGTTGCCACCCGACGGCTCACATCATGCATCGCACGGCTCTCAAAGCGCATCTCCCCAAATGGTAGAGATGTAGTAAACTGCCAGTTACATGGCGGTATAGAGAGCGGAGATGACATGGTGCGACACATGGGGGACCAAACAGGGCACAGCTGGACGCAACGTCAGTCGGCGCTGTGCACCGTGGTGGGCGCGGCGTGCCTGTGGGCCTGGGGCTACGTTGCAAACCTCAGCACGGCGCTCTTCCCCCGTGCCGACGTGGTCGCAAGCATCGGCATCGAGTACGCCTACTATGCCTCGCAGCTCACGCTGACCCTGGCGGCCGTCGTCCTTATCGGCATGCTACGTCACCGGCAGCCGGGCCTCTCCCCCGCCGTCGTCCTGGGAGCGGGCATGTGCCTTGCCGGTGCGTCAGGGACGATTTTCCTGCTGGTGGGCCTGCCCGCAGGGCCCGAGAGCGCCGCCGGATGGATTGGGGCAGCCGTCATCGCCTGCGGCGTCGTGTACGGCGTCGCAGGGCTCGTCCTCACGGTGGCATGGGGAGCGCGTTTCTCGCTGGGGTCGCGCAGCATGCGCCAGCTCGTGCTGCTTTCCCTCTTGCTGGGATACATCATCTACCTTGCGGTTCCAGCGCTGCCAAGCCGGGTGTCCGCCCTCGTCGCCTGCCTGTTGCCGCTGGTGTCGGCCGCGCTGTGGCTTCTCGACTCCTGGCGCAGGCACCAGCTGACCGGCGAGGTGTGGCCCCAAGAACGCATGCCCGGCGAAGCCTCGGCCGGCCTGGTGAACGCCGGCATCCTTCCCTGGCGCGCCATGGCGCTGTTCTCGGTGACGGCCCTCATCGGCAACTTCGTGACGTCGC
>JAHZHK010000053.1:9172-18624 GCA_019420325.1 Coriobacteriaceae bacterium
CATGGGCTCGAGCTACACGGGGGCGCAGACCATCTTCCCAGGCGGCTTTCTTGTGTGCTGCTGCATCACCGCCGTGGCGCTCATTGCGGTGAGCCAAGGGGGCTTGAGGCTGGACATCGGGCTACTCTACCGCTACTGCCTGCCGTTTTCGGTGCTCGGAATGTTGCTGCTGCTCGTCGCGCCGGACCGGAGCGGGGCGCTGGCGGGGGCGCTTGTCACGGGTGCGAGCCTCTTTCTGCAAGTGCTCGTCATCTTGAAGGTGACTGAGTCTACCCAGCAGACCGGCGCCTCGCCGCTGCTGGCATTTAGCGTGGGGCAGGGCCTCGTGGGCGGCGTGGTATTCCTGGGCAATGCGGGCGGCCGCGTTGCGAGCGAGATTCCCGGCGCTGGCGAGGCGATGCTGCCGCTGGCATGCGCCATTGGAGTGTTTGCCCTCTTTTACCTGCTTGTTTTGACAACCGATGGCCTGGCGAGGCGCGTGGCGAAGCTCGAAGGGGCAAGGAAGACGGGCGACGAGGACGGTGCGACCTCGCCTGACGCATCCGACAACGGGCGCCTATCCCCGCAGGTCGCGACGGCGGGGATGCAAGCCGCCTCCACACCCGCAGGCACCGCATCCGCCGACGCCTTGCGGCTCGACAGCTTCACCCAAACCCTGGGCCTCACGCCCCGCGAGGCCGAAGTGTGCCGCTACCTCGTGCAGGGCCGCAGCCTGCCCTTCATCGCCGAGCAGCTCTACGTGACCGCCGGCACCGTGAAGACCCACGCCATCCACATCTACCGCAAAGCCGGCGTCACCAGCAAACAAGAGCTCATCAGCCTGTTTGGAGAGAGTGCCGCGCAATAACCGCAGCCTCAAGCCGCAATGCATCGCCTCGGCAAACGGTAAGACACCCCCTCACAAGCGCGCCTTTCCGAGAATCAGCATGCGAACAAGAAACCACTGGCTATGCCCCCAGCAGTGCCGCCGGAATCACATGCACGCCGTCGTCGCGCGTATAAGCGAGGTTTCCGCGCCCCACCACGACCGCAAGGAATGCCGGCTGCACGTTCTGTGCCGAGGGGTTCGCGCACATCTTGTCGCGCAACCTCAGCAGACTTTTCGCTGCACTCCCAATACCCGAATCTCCGTTCGGCAAAATACGTGAATCTCATTCGGCAAATTACGTGCGTACCGTTCGGCAAAAAGCAAGATGACAGAGCAGGCCTTTGTTGCAAGCGCAAAGGGAGCTTTTTCGGTGCAGTCTAGTTAGCAATATCTAACTATCATCCTCGCCGATGTAGATTAGCAATTCCCAGCATCACGCAAGAGGGGTCGACGTGCCGGGGGCGCAAGCTCGAAGCCCGATGGAACTCCCTCTTCTGCAGCAAGGCTGGCAGGCAGTGACAAGCAAACAGCGACACTCGGCGGTGAGGCACATGGAAGCGTTTCTTGGGATTCTGATTCCCTTCTTGGGCACGACACTGGGCGCGGCCTGCGTGCTCTGCATGAAAAAGTCCCTGGGTAACCTGGTACAGCGCGCGCTGGCAGGCTTTGCCGCGGGAGTGATGGTGGCAGCCTCCATCTGGAGCCTGCTGATTCCAGCCATCGAGCAATCGGCGCCCATGGGCAGGCTGGCCTTCTTCCCGGCGTTTGCGGGATTCTGGATCGGCGTTCTGTTCTTGCTCGCCCTCGACCATCTGATTCCCCACCTGCATGTGGGCAGCGAACAGGCGGAGGGGCCAAAAACCAAACTCGGCCGCACCACGATGATGGTGCTGGCAGTGACCCTGCACAACATCCCGGAAGGAATGGCGGTCGGCGTCATGTACGCGGGCTTTCTCGCGGGCAGCGAGCAGATCACGGCGGCAAGCGCGCTCGTTTTGTCCCTCGGCATCGCCATTCAGAACATCCCGGAAGGCGCGATCATCTCCATGCCGCTGCGAGCTGAGGGACACAGCAAGGGCAAGGCGTTTGCGGGCGGCGTTCTGTCCGGCATCGTGGAGCCCATTGGCGCGGTGCTCACGATTCTCGCCGCGCAACTCATAATCCCAGCCCTGCCGTACCTTTTGAGCTTCGCGGCGGGTGCCATGCTCTATGTCGTGGTGGAGGAGCTCATCCCCGAGATGTCCCAGGGGCGCCACTCCAACGTCGGCACAGTGCTCTTCGCCGTGGGATTCAGCGTGATGATGGTGCTCGACGTCGCACTGGGATAGTCCCGCCCGTAATCCGGCCAGCAAGCAAGGCGGCTTTTTGCTCGGTTTTAGACGACTATTTTGCTTTGGCCTCTTATCCGCCTCACTCCAACCACGCGCCCACCTCACCGACTGCGCCCAGGGCCCCTGATTCACGAGGACTCGAGGTGACCGATGAGACGGGCACAGTGCAAGTGCGGCGCGCCTACACCTTCACGATGAGCGATTCAGGCAGGCTTTCCTGCTCGAAAAACGCCACTGCATACCACGGCAGGTATTTCACGCCGCCTTGCCTGGAGACATTGGCCCCGCACAGGACGATGGCCTCCTCAAGTCCCCATTCCCCCACCGCCATGAGGTTGTCGAGCGCCTTGTGCCGCATGTAATCGCCGCCCGATTTTGCCTCCAGCGGGACAACGTGAGAGCCGCGCTGCATCAAGAAGTCGATCTCGCCTATCTTGCTCTTGTCGTAGTAAAACAGCTTGAACCCGCTCGCAACAAGCTGCTGGGCAATCACGTTCTCAAGAAGGGCGCCCTGATTGATGGAGACGTCTCCTTGCAAGAGGGAGAATTGCACCGCACCAACCGAAGCGGCGCTCAAAAGACCGGTGTCGCACAGAAACAGCTTGAAGAGGTTGTGCTGCATGTTGATCTGAAGAGGAGCAACGGGCGAGGTCACGTTGTAGCACGGCAGGGCGACACCGGCATCGGCAAGCCACATGAAATCGCTCGCATAGCGCTCCATGCGCGCCGCCTTGGACAGGTCGCTCAGCATGAAACGCTTGTTCTTTGCATCAAGCTCGGCAGGAAGAGCGTCAAAAATCGCGTTGACGTGCGCTTTGTTGGGGGCGTATTTCGCAACATCCTGCCGATAAAGGGCAAGGATGCCTTTTTGCACCTCAAGCACACGCGCCAAATCGCTCGTATCGACAAAGCGTTGGACAGCCGCAGGCATTCCGCCCACCGCCATGTAGATCCGAAACGCCCTGAGAAGCCGCTCATGGATGACGTCCGGCACGGGGCTACCGTCTTGGCATGCCTGCCGAGCATGCTCGATAGTCTCGCGTTGAATACCCGCTGCCTCAGCAAACTCCTGAAACGTCAACGGGAACACACGAACTTCTTCCTCATACCCCACAGGCAGCGATTCGATGTACTGGCATGTAACGCCCAGCAGAGAGCCCGACTCAATGTAGTCGAAGCGGCCATCGTCAACAAGAAACTTGATTGCAGTTCGCGCGCGCGGACAAGCCTGAATCTCATCAAAAAAGACAAGGGTTTTGCCCGGCACCAGCGCGGTTCCCGAGTAAGCGGTGAGGCCCATGATGATTGTCTCGGCGTCGAGGTCACCGTCAAAGATCGCCCGGGCGCCCGGCGTCTCAACAAAGTTGACCTCAAGGAAGATGTCGTAGTGGCTCTTGGCAAAAGCGCGAACCGCATACGTTTTTCCGACCTGGCGCGCCCCATCGAGCAGCAGCGCCCTGCGCACGGGGTTGGCCTTCCAGGACTCGAGCTTTTGCATAAGCCTGCGTTCAATCGCCATCTCATTGACCGCCAATCATACCAGGTATACAACGTATTGCGACGTATTTTAGCATATAGCAGCACGCTTATGCGACGTTTTTTGCACAATAACACAGTGCCTGGGCGACGTTTTCCGCACATATACACGATGCTTGTGCGACGTTTTTTGAGCAATATTGCCCCGGCTCTGCGACGTTTTTTGAGTATCGAAACCCCACTCTTGCGACGTATTTCGCACGCAACTCCGCCGTGGCTGCAACATTTTCGAAGCAGAGCCTGCCTTCCGCACGGCGGTAGCAATCAGCTCGAATCAGAAGGCAAGTCCTCCCGCCGGTTTGAACAGCCCTTTCGAGCCTAGAACCCTTCGCTCACCCACGCGCCAACGTTATGCGTAAGGCAATCGAACGCGATGCCCAGCAAGTGCACCTCGGTACCCGAGCAACGATAGGACCCGGCATACCCTTTCTCTCGAATTTGGTCAAGAGCAGCCTGAGCCGCCTTGCGGCCCGCCTGCTCACCAGACGCCACTTTCATCTCAATGACAAAGGTATGCCCGGGCGCCTTCAGCACGATGTCGATACGGCCGCGCGAGGTGCGCACTTCTCCCTCCGAATAAACGCCAATGAATCGCATGATGGCCACCACGACACACTGGTACGCCTGCTCGCTGAGACGGTCGGTCAGGTCATAGCCAATCGCGGAGAAAAATGACTCCAGGGCCTCCATAAAACCACCGACATCGCCCGACCCCACAGCACGATGGCAGGCAATGGCCCAGCCGCTCGTCTGCGAGACATCGGTGTCGGGACGTACGTAAGCGTTAGCGAGCCAGCGGTTGAACCCCGCAGAGACCTCCTCGTTGGGGAAGCCGAGGTCGTAGACAGTGCCCATGCCTTGGCCCCAAACACCCTTGATGGTGAGATAGCCGGTTTGCAGGAGAACCGCAGGCATAGAGGGGTCTGCCGGCTCGAAAGTACCCAGGTCGGCATCGCCCACAGTGAGGGAGTCCATGTCCATGGGGGCCTTTTTGGCATAGGTCATGAGCCAGGCCGGGGTCCCGGTCTCGAACCAATACGACTTCAATTGCATGTCTCTCAGCGCGCTGCCAAGGGAGACGGGATTAAACACGCGCACCATTCGCTCGTCAAAGCAGTATCCGTCGTACATGGACACAAGCTGGGCAAACGCACCGTCGACATCGACCCCGAGCTGATTGGCCAGGGAAAAAAGACGTGCTGGGTAGTTCTTGCGGACCTCCTCGTGCGTGTAGCCCAGCAAGGTCGTCGCCGCCGGGTTCATTGTGAGATCCGTCAGGTTATTAAGGTCCCAGAAGATGGAGACCTTCGAAAATTTCGAGACTCCGGTCATAAGACAGAAGCGCTGCATGGACTCCGTCTTCTTGATAACCGCGTAGAACGACTTGAGGAACGCCTGGAATGGGCGAACCTTCTCCGAGCCCACCCAGTGCGTGAGGGGTTTGTCGTATTCGTCAACAAGAAGGACAACCTGACCACAAGGACCCGAAGCAGCAACGTCTTCGATAAAAGACTGTAGACAGATGGCAGCGTCGTCCTCGTTGCGCAGGGCAACTCCAAGCCTGTCGGCCTCAGAGCGCATCGTTGCCACGACGCGCCCCTCGACTTCTCCGACGGTCTCTCCCGAGCACAAGCTCATATCGAGGCGGATGACGGGATACGTAGCAGACCAGTCCCACGGCAGCGAGTCTATCGCCAGGCCCCGAAACAAGTCGCGCCTGCCCTCAAAAAGCTTCTGGAGCGTCGAGACCAACAGCGACTTGCCAAAACGGCGCGGGCGAGAAAGAAAGAACTGATTACCCATGGAGGTATTGACCAGCGGGTACATCAGTCCCGTCTTGTCAACATAGGTGATGCCCGTTTTGCGGATGGTCTCGAAGTCGTATGTGTTTGTGGCAATACGCTCCAGCTCCATGGCATGTCCTTCCGCTTGGCACATCTACGCGGTCATTCTACAACACGGTATGCGGTGGAAAGAAACGGCCCACCAAGAACCACCAGAGCTGCGCCCGCTACCTCTTGATCCAGGAGGTCTCGGGGCGGCAGATAAGGCGGGCGTTGTTGTAGGCCATCTCAAGTGTCAGGCAGGTGCGAGCCGAGTAGAAGCCGTCCTCGCGCTGCACGGCGAGCGCAAGCTCGGGGGTGTCGCCCGTCAGACACAGCGGCAGCAGCAGCTGGATGCGGCCGGCGTAGAACTGCGGCACGGCGAGGGTGTAGTTGGCAGCGGCGCGGCGGGCGGCCTCGACCACGGCACCCTCGAAGGCGCGGCGTAGCAGCAGCGAGTTGGCCTCCCCCTTCAGGGCCTCGGGGATGCGGGTAAGGTTCTCCTCGTCGCCCAGGATATGGTCGATGTTGCAGCGGATGGGCAGGCGGTAGTCAAAGACCAGCTGGGAGGGGTCCTCGGCAAAGTGCACGCGGCACGGCAGGTACTCGAACGCCACCAACGCGGGGTCACTCTCCTTGAAGAAGCCCTTGAGGAACCACCGTTGGCGGGCATCGGGCCTGGTATTGGGCTCAAAGAGAGCGTAGATGGTCTCGTAGCGGCGAGTGTAGAGGCCGGTATTGAACAGGCAGCGCTCGTCGTCGAACACAAGCGGCAGCGCGGAAGGCACGGCATGGTCGGCGTCGCGCCCCACAAGGAAGACCGCGCGGCTAAACGAGAACGACAAGTAGTTCTTAAGGATGCGGTTGCCAACGCCCCAATCCTCGGAATCGGCCAGGTCAACCAGGCGGTCATAGCAGGGCTCAGGGCAAAACGCGAAGTCGTACAGATTGCTGCAAAGCGTGCTGGGAACAACCATGGTGCATCCTTCTTTCAGGGGTAGCGACGGGCACGGGCGCGATACGCACAAGCGGTGACCGGGCATCCGAGGTTTTCGACCAAGGGAAACTATAGCGGTCTTGGGAAGATGGAGGCGCGGGGAAATAAAGCTGAGGGCACCTGAAGGAAACTGGGAGAACAGGCAGCTTGCCGCACTCAATCCCAGCCCAACCCATTGCCAGATGTAACTTTTGACCCCTAGAAACTTACATCCAACCCGGTCTCATCGCCAATTCGCAGCCTTTTCCGACTCGCATGTAAGTTTACTGACACCCAGTGTAGCCTGATGCGTCGGGCCGCATTCTCAATTTCGCCCACATCGGAACTCCTCCGACTGACAAACTTTACAGACGGCCCCCCGAAGGCGTGCCGCGGGCATACAAAGGACACAGAAAGGAGACCGCCATGCCAGCGACAATGGGCAGAAACGCCGAGGAAAAGCACCGCACTAGCTCGGCTGTAAAAGACCGCGTGACTGAGATTTGCTCCCAGTGGGAGCCGGGCCTCTCATGAGACCTGCAAGCAAGACCACAACCAGCTCCTATAGAACAAGGCGCCTCGCACGAAGCGGATATGGCATCCACATCGCCAACTCCTTCACCGAACTCGGATTCGGCCACCCATCCTCTTTGCATCTTCGATACATTCTTGATTAGACATACTATAAAGCCTATAATCACCAGAAAATTCTGAATAACGGTTCTAAATCTATGAAAAGGATGTTGAGGGCGATGCTTTGCCAGTTCACCTTCAAGAACTACCGGTCTTATCGCGACGAAACGGAACTGTCCATGCAAGCGACGCCGATGAAGGAATTCAGCCGCTCCCTCATCGAGTGCGCCGACGGACAGAGTTTCCTGCCCGTAGCCGCCGTGTACGGTCCCAACGCCGGCGGCAAGTCAAACCTACTCGAGGCGCTCGACTACGTGCGTTCGGCGGTAGCGAGGCCCGTCTGGCTGCTGTCTGCTCGCTCAGATGCCCCCGAAAACGGGCGCCCTTCAATGGCCCGGTGCTCGGCCTTCGAGTTCGACGAGGTCTCTTCCGCCGAGCCCACCGAGTTCGAACTCTATTACCGCGCAGGCGAGCACGAGTACCGCTACGCCCTCTCCGTGCACGCCAATGAAATCGTGTCCGAAGGTCTGTGGAGACGCAAGCTGGGTGCGTCGCGCACGGCAATACTGTTCGAGCGCGAGGGCACCGACGTCGAACTCGGACCATCCCTGCGCAAGCTCGCCACGGCCGCGACGTTCAACCCGTACCTGCCCTACCTGTCATTCCTCTGCATCAACTTTGACACCCCAGTCATCAGGGAAGCAGCGAGTTGGTTCCTCAACGGCGTATTCCTCAACTACAACAGCTCGTATCTGGAGCGCGCGCTCGAACAGATGCTGGACGAGGACGACTCGCCGGAGGTCACGAGGTTCCTGCGCGCCGTCGACGTACGCATCGACGGCTTCAGGGTCGAAAAGGCCGCCGAGGAGCATCGCCAGAGAGTCTTCGTGAGGCACGCCGTGGGCGGAAAGGATTATGAGTTGCGCCTCTCAGAGGAGTCTGCCGGCACCCAAAAGCTCATGGGGCTGGCCTCGTTCCTACTGGCGGCGCTGGAGCGCGGCGGCACCGTAGTGGTCGACGAACTCGACGCCAAACTGCACCCAAAGCTGCTGCGCTACGTGATTTTGCTGTTCAAAGACCCTGAGATCAACAAGAACGGCGCACAGCTCATCTTCTCTTCTCAGGATGTCTCTACAATGCGCAACGACGTGTTCCGCCGCGACGAGATCTGGTTCGCCGCACGAGATGAAGACGCGGCCAGCCAGCTGTGGTCGCTGGCCGACATCCGCGAAGCTAACGGGAATCTGGTCAGTAAAAACGCCGCGTTCGACAAGCAGTACCTGTCTGGCCGCTACGGTGCCGACCCATACCTCGCACGCATCGAGGAGTGGGATTGAGATGGCTGCGAAAAAGGCAAAGAGCTGGCGCAGCGGTAAGCGCGAGGGACGTTCGCGCATGGTGCAAATGACACATCACCTCGTGGTGAGCGAGGGGAAAGAAACCGAGCCTCGTTACTTTGAGGGTCTGAGGTCCGCATTAAGCGCGGCGAACAATCGCAAGATTGCGGTCGTCGTCAAGGGCACTGGCAAGCATACGCTCGATTTACTCGACTTCGCCGTTGAGTACTGCCGTTACGCGCCCGAGACATTCGACCATGTATGGCTCGTGTTTGACAAAGATGATTTTCCAGAGACCGATTTCAACGTAATGGAGCGAAAGTGTGCCGAGTCCTCCGATGAGTCGAGGACCTTCCATGCACTTTGGTCGAACCCCTGCTTCGAATTGTGGCTGCTCCTGCACCTGCGCTACACGACCGCGCCAATGACGGCCGCAGAGTGCCAGCATGCCCTCGCGCAGGCCATGTCAAAAGACTTGGGCACCAAGTACCGCAAGAACCTCGATGGACTATTCGTCCTGATCGACGGCCGCAGGGCCGAGGCACTGCAGGGCGTGACGAGCTTGGCTGAGCACCATGAAAAGCTGGGCAACACCAAAGCGTCGAAGCAAAACCCCGCAACCAAGGTCGGTGAAATATTCGCCGAAATAGGACCCTACCTGGTCGGCTAACCCCGAGCGCCGCCTGCCCCCCAACCGCAAAGCGGCCGCGGGCGCGGGGCGCCGGCGGCCGCTTCGGTTCGCGGGTGTGTTCGGTTCGCTCGCCCCTAGCCCTGGGCCAAAGGCGTCTGGTGGTACTCGAGCTCGGCGGCGCCGGGGGCGACGGTGACGCTGTAGGTCACGGTGGCGCTCTCCTGGGCGTAGAGGTTGACGCTGCCCACCCACACCTCGTGGCCGTAGAGGGTCGACTGCACGAACTCGCCGGTGCCGTTGCTCACCGCGGCGCCGGA
>JAHZHK010000054.1:0-13430 GCA_019420325.1 Coriobacteriaceae bacterium
AGGCACAAGCCTCAAGTACTCTTCGACAACGGCACCAATGACATTGTCGGGACAAAACGAAAGGCGGTCGTCCTCAAAATCGACGAACAAGATCTGCTCACGCGCAACACCTGCGTCCATGAGCTCGTGAATTCGCTGGAACATGCGATAGGTCTTCCCACAGCGGCGCACGCCCTTAAGCACAGAAGCACGCTGCGCGAGCTTGGGAATAGCGATGTCGCGTCGAGTTCCCTGAGGGATTTCGCGCGTCACACCTTCTGCCACAACCGTTCTTAGCAGCTCTTCATTCATGACCTCACCCCAATCTTTCCTGCTTTTGGGAAAGTATATAGCAAATCTTTCCTGAATATAGGAAAGATTGGGCAAAAATCTTCCTGTTTTGCGTAAAGTTTGTCTCGGGGGGGCTGCGCTAAAATGAGCGGGTCCTGCCCGTTCTCGCTGCTTGACAGCCCGCCGCCCCCAAGGAGCCCCCATGTCGTTCACCTCGCTTTTGAAGGCCGAGGCCGCGCTCGACAACACGTTTGCCAAGGGCCTTGCGCTTGCGCGGGACGCCGGCGTGCTTGCCTGCGAGGAGGAACCGAGCGCCATCATGGGCACGGTGCGCGTGAGCGGCTCTGTGGAGGGATCGCACGGGCAGGTGTATCGCACGTGCGTCTCGCTCGACCTCGACGACGAGGCTGTGGTCGACTACTCGTGCAGCTGCCCGGCCGCCTACAACTACGACGGCATGTGCAAGCATGAGATTGCACTTGTACTGCATTATCTCGATGCGATTGGGGTCGCGGCCCCCTCCCGCCCTGGTGAATACGGGATGCAAGCCGCTCGGCCGGCCGGAGGCGCGCGCTCAAAGACGCCGGCCGCACCGCGGGCCCTGCCAACCAGCTCCCAGATTAGCAATCTGCTCAGCACCCTCACCCAGCAGCGTGTAGACGAGGTGGCACGCACACGGCACAGGCACGGTACCGAAGAGGCCGAGCTGAACCTAGAACCGGCCGACTTCGAGGTCTCTATCATCCCGCCGAGCAGCCCATATGGGTTCGACGGCACGCTGTGCCTGCGACTCAAGGTGCGGCGCGGCAAAGCCTCCTATGTCGTCAAGAACATGGGCGACCTCGTGCATGCCTGGAAAACAGGAGCCCAGGTAACCCATGGCAAGAACCTCACGCTCACCTACCTGCCTGGCAACCTCACCGAGCGCGCCTGCAAGCTGCTCGACCTCATCACGCGCATCGTGGACACCCAGCAGGCGCTCTTCAGTTCGCGCTGGCAGTACATGCAGGCAGGACGCGGCACCGACATCAAGGAGCTGCCCCTCTCCCCCGTCGACGCGATCGACGTGCTCGACCTCATGCAAGGCGGGGACATCGCGTTTGGGTTCGGATACAGCTATGGGCAAGGCGGGGACCTCGTATGTCAGGTTGAGGTGCTGCACGGCAACCCCACCATCGAGGCCGAGGTGCGCCCGGCCGGCGACGGCGGCTTTGACCTGCGACTTCCCTCGGCCCTGCAGTGCCTGGCCGACGGCGAACGTATGTACACCGTGGACGAGGCTCACGCATGGCGTTGCAGCGAGGAGTTCGCGCGGGCCAGCGCCGGGCTCTTCTCGAGCCTGCTTCCTGCTCGCGGCGCCCTGCATATCGGCACCACCGACCTGGGTGACTTTTGCCGCACGGTCCTGCCCACCCTGCGCGGCTGCACACATCTTGTGGGGGCCGAGGCCCTCGACTCCTTCTGCCCGCCCGTACCGAGATTCTCGTTCAAGGTGGGCATGGAGGACGGCGAGGTGACCTGCCGGGCAACCGTGGCTTATGACGACTGGCGGGCAAGCCTGTACGAGCCGCAGCGCCCCGGCCAGCCCGCGCGCGACCTTGTGGCCGAGTATCACGTGCAGGACATCGTGGAGGAGTACTTCCCAGGCGGCAACCTGGTGCCCGGCTTTGACGAAAGCGACGACGAGCTGCTCTATATCCTGCTCACCGACGGCCTGGCTGAGCTGGGAGAACTGGGCGATGTGATGGTGAGTGAGCGCCTGCGCGCCATCAAGGCGCAGGGCAGCCCGCAGGTGCGCGTCAAGGCGACGCTCAAGAGCGGTCTTCTCGACCTTCAGGTGGACGCGAGCGGCATGTCGCCCCGCGACTTGATGCTCTTCCTCGACTCATACAAGCGCAAGCAGAAGTTTGTGCGCCTGTCCAGCGGCGACATCGTCAAGCTGGGTGACAGCCTGCGCGAGGTGAACGCCCTCGCCGAGAGCCTGGGCGTCGACGCGGTGCAGATGGCGGGCGACGGCGTGGGCCTGCCCTCGAACCGCACGCTGTTTGTGGACGCACTGCTCAAAAAGGCCTCCGGGGTGCGTCTGGAGCGCAATGCGGCGTTTCGCGAAGTCGTGCGCGACTTCGACACGTATGGAGACGCGGATTTCGACGTACCGGCCTCGCTGAGCGGGATTTTGCGCCCCTACCAGGAAGAAGGCTTCCGCTGGCTCGAGACGCTGGAGTGCTTCGGTTTCGGCGGCATCCTGGCCGACGACATGGGTTTGGGAAAGACCCTGCAGGTCATCACCCACATCCTCGCTCGTAAGGAAGCGGGCAGCGCCCTCCCCTCTCTTGTGGTGTGTCCTGCATCGCTCGTGTACAACTGGATGGCGGAGCTCGCCCGCTTCGCCCCGCAGCTCGATGCCGCAGCCGTGGTCGGTACCAAGGCGGCACGAATCGCAGTGATTGGCGCCGCGACCTCCCATGACGTGCTCGTGACGTCCTACGACCTGCTCAAGCGCGATATCGAGTCGTATGCAGGCATTCGCTTCGCGCGCGCAGTGCTCGACGAAGCCCATTACATCAAGAACCCCGGCACCCAGGTGGCCAAAGCGGTGAAATGCCTGCAGGCCGACACTCGCCTGGCACTCACGGGCACGCCCATCGAGAACCGCCTCATCGAGCTGTGGAGCATCTTCGACTTCCTCATGCCGGGCATCCTGGGCAGCGTGGATTCGTTCTCCAAGCGCTTCGCCGGGCCTGTGGAAGCCCGCGAGGGCGACTCGGCACATCGGCTGCAGTGCATGGTCGCCCCGTTTATCCTGCGCAGACTCAAGGCCGACGTGCTGGCAGATCTGCCAGAGAAAAACGAAAGTGTCGTGTATGCGCGCATGGCTGGCGAACAGGACAAGCTGTACAAGGCCAACCAAGACAGGCTGGCGTTGCAGCTGCAGCACGAGAACACGCCCAAGGAGTTTAAGGAGAACAAGCTCAAGATTCTCGCCGAGCTCACGAAACTGCGCCAGATTTGCTGCGACCCTCGCCTGTTCTACGATGAGTACGCGGGAGGCTCGGCCAAACTCGACACCTGCATGGAGCTCCTGCACAACGCCGTGGATGCCGGGCACAAGGTTCTACTGTTCTCGCAGTTCACAAGCATGCTCGCACTCATCGAGGAACGCTTGGCGGCAGCCAAGATCGCCTCGCTCACACTCACGGGATCCACGAGCAAGGAGGAGCGCGCAAGGCTGGTGGACACGTTCCAGACAGGCGATGTGCCAGTCTTCCTCATCTCACTGAAAGCAGGCGGCGTGGGTCTCAACCTCACCGCGGCCGACGTCGTCATCCACTACGACCCTTGGTGGAACGTGTCAGCCCAAAACCAGGCAACCGACCGCGCGCACCGTATCGGGCAGACACAGGCCGTGAGCGTGTTCAAGCTCATCTGCCAAGACACAATCGAGGAGCGCATCCTGCAGATGCAAGAACGCAAGCACGACCTGGCCGAAAGCGTGCTGGGCGGCGAGGGCGTGGGTTCCACGTCTCTCTCGAGGGAAGACGTCCTGGCACTGCTCGACCACGAGACCGAGTAAGAAGCTCTGGGGAGAGGGATCTCCCCAGGATCCAGCCAACGAGGCATCCACGCATGAAGGCGAACGGGGGCCTCAGGAAGAGAACGTCCCCCTCTCCCCTATCGCTTGCTGCCGCACTGAGGCCGCCTGAGTTTGACGCACGGGTGCCCTTTGCCTTATCGGGTGCCACTACAACTGACGACACCCGCGCCAAAATCCCTATCCGTCTATCACGGCGACAGCTCAACAGCTGGATTCCCCTTACCATACAGGCCATCCTGCCCTTGTTGGCCATAGACCCGGCAGGCGCTCCCCTGTACGAGACCCCAGCGATGCTATCTCATCCTCTTGCGGTCGTCGCAGTGGCAGCCGCATCCTTTGCCTTCAACGGCTTCGATGCGGTTCGTCCGGAAATGTTTCGACCGTGTCGTAGCCTCTTTACGTTTGTTTACGTATGGCTTTACGTTCATTTTTACTGAATGACTGCTCGACAGGCGCTCCCCGAGGGCTTAGCATGTGCCTGAAAGCCTTTATCAATTGTCGTAAACAGGTTTACGTGTTTGACGACACAAGACTTAAATTTACTTGCTTGCTCCCTTACTTACAGCCTTACTACTTTAAAATATGCCTATTTACCTGCTGCTTTTATAACTTAACGCTACTTTACGTTAGCTTACGCACATTGACGTTACTTAACGAAAACTGATGTTAACGTAAATTTTAACGTCATTTGACGGAAAGTTGCGTAAATGATCCCTTGCCGAATCGTCAAGAGGTTCCGGCTCCTTTTCGTATATGCGTAAACTGCTTAACGTAAATAGACGTATATTGACGAAAACGACAATTTAACGTAAACTAAGTCTCTTGAAAGTGCTTTATGGTCCTTTACGTTAGTTAACGTGAATTAATGTAATTGACGTAATTTACGAAAACTTACGTTTTTATACGTAAAATCACGTTAAGGAAAGCCCCTCCGTTTCGAAAAGATGCTGGTATATGCCTTGCATCTGCTTTATATAGTTGTAAAATCACGTCAATTGACGTTAGCTTTACGTAAGGAAGAGTTCCAAACTTCGAAAGGACCATCCCGTGCAGGCCACCTACAGCGATATCGTCAAAACCACGGGTGTCTCGAAGCCAACGGTTATCAAAGTGGCCGACGAACTCGATCCGGACAAGTCTCATCGCACCGTAGAGAACCGCACGACCATCATGGACGACTGGCTCACGCAGGCAGTCGCCGACAAGCTCACCAAAAAAGGCCTCGTAAAGCAGGTTACGCCAGCCGCAGAGGGCGAAGCAGGGGAGGGCAGCCCCGTCTCGCAGGTCCCCAAAAAGCGTGTCGTGCGTGCAAAATTGCCCTCTGAGCAGGAAAAAGAGTCAATCCAAGACACCGTGCAGCAGCTCATGGACCGCGTTCTGAAGGCAGAGGCCGAGAAGAACGAAATGCTCCTCAAGGCCAAGGACGAGAAGATTGAGCTGCTTACCGACCAGGTGCGGGAACTGGGGGAGCGCGTCGAAAAGCTCGACGACAAGGTCGAGGCAGAGCGCGCCCGCTATGACGAACTCGTCAAACGCACCACAGAGGCGCTTAACGCCCCCAAGGTCCCTTTTTGGCGCAGGCTCTTGGGTATGCCTGCCAAAAAGGATGAGACAGGGGAGTAGTAAGGAGCTCCTTGCTCTCAGTTCCGCGCATAGTCATACATATACGCATATATATGCACGAGATTGCTCAGAAGGCCGTCATTCCACACCGGAAGACGGCCTTCTTTGCGCGCCTTTCTCAGCCATGCTTCTAACCCTGTTCACCCGTGTGATAGCACTACGGCCAGACTGCCAACATCCATTCGTCTGGCACCTTGTAACTAACTGCAGCCACAGCAGGCCGCGTCTGTGCAGCCTCGTCCGCAGGTTCTCTCAAACGAGGGATCATCCCATGGAGACCGCGACGAGAAGCATTGCGTCTAGGCAGATAGAGGACGCAATGCTCAATTACACGGAAGTCTCCCGCCTCCAGCCTTGGAGAGGCCATGGGGGCTGTTCAGAATGAAAACAACGATTGATGTGGCTAGCCTGATTGAGTGTGTTGCTTGTCTGCACTACCCATGGGACTCGCAGAGAAACACCGAGAGGCTTCCTGACTCACATGACCCCTTATTGGGACCACATTGCGTCAGCGGTTGCGTATGTCATGATCCAAGCACTAGCTGACCGTAGTCCCCTTGTTCTTCCATGATTCATCTCCCTCTGTGCAACCCTCCAAGCCAGCATCCTGTTGTTCCCGTTTCGTTTTCAAAAGCTTTTTCTTTTAAGGAACGTAGATAGGGGAGTGATAGACCTTAAGGAGAATTGCGGTCTCTATTTGCGCGCGGTGTTTGAACGTGCGGTATGTATCTGTCACGCCAAGCGGTATGTATTTGTCTCTGGAGCCCGCGCTTTTTTCTTCTCTCGCAGTCGTTTGCTTGTTTTGGTGGTTGGCTCATGAGCGATCGCCCACTCGGGGGCGAGCCCTTGGCTGCCACGCGGACTGGACGGTGTGTGAGAGGGGGTTGCGGCGCATGCGTCACCGACACCGGGGTTGCCGGCTCAGGAGTGTGTCTTGGTTTGTTGGGGGGCGTCTTATCCTATGTGGCCGGAGGGAGCGCCTTGAGGAGGCTTGTGCGCCATGGCGCGGTCTCACGTGATGTTGTACCGGCGTCCACCATGGTGCGGGCGCACAGGGCGGCAGGGGAGCCCTGGAGGGCGAGCATGGCGAGTGCTCGACGCACGCGACGTGCGTACGTCCAGGAGGCGCGCTGTGCATCCCAGGCGGCGGCGTCGCGGCGCACGGAGACATCGTTGTTGAAGAAAGAAGCCGCGATGGCGGTGAGGTCGGCCCCGAAGTCGATGCCACGCACAACAAGGGCACGGGCAATCATAGGGGCAGTCGCGCAGATCTCGACCGTCTTGTTTCGGGCAAATCCATAATTGTATAAACGGCTGTAACTATACTGCGCCGTTGTTTGTGCCAGACCGTCCTGGGCCAAGCTTGCACGGGCCCTCCTGAGGGACCTCTCATTGCCGGGGAGCCACGTGGAGAGCGTTGTGCCGGCGGCCCAGAGGCGCCCGTCGCCGCCGCCATGGCCGACGGCCCAAGCCTTGGCCAAGACGAGTGCGGCCTCGGTTGCGCCGCACAGCTGCACTGCCCACACGGGCAGCGCCAGGCTTCGGTTGGTGTCGCTGAGACGGCGCCTCAGGTCGGCCTCGGTCAGCGCCGAGCCCGTTGCGCGAGCGCCCTCCTTGCTCTGTCTAGCGAATGCGGCAAGCTCGGGCCAGGCCACCGTGAAACGGCCGCGGGTCCCGGTGACAGGCAGCAGAAGACGCTTTGCGCAGAGGCCCCTGAGGGCCGCCGTGGCGGTGGATGCCTTGAGGCCGGTGCGCGCGTAGATGCGGGCGCGATCGGCTTTGTAAGAAAGGGAGGAGCCCGATCCCATGACGTCCAGAGCGTCGGCGAGAAGGATGCGCTCTGAGACGGTGAGGGCAAGCTCACCCGAGAGCGTCCACTGGGGGAGGCGCGTGTAATGCGCGGCGTCGAGGGCCGCATCGAGAGCGCGCGTATCGGGTTGGTGGTTGCCGGCGATGGGGGAGCGATCGGAGCTTCCGGCAGCCGTGCGACCCGTTGCCGTGGGTGCTGCGTCGCGTCGCGAGGATGCGTCGATCTTGTTCTGGGAGCAAATCCCAGCGGCCGTCACGGCGCGGCGGGAGCGAGCCGAGAGGGCCTCGCGCGTGTTGGAGACAACGGTGGGATCGGAGACCCTCGCCGCCACACCAGACGCCTGTGTGGCATTGCGGCGCGTGCCGTTGCGAGTCTCGAGAAGAGTGTGATTCGAAGTGCCCCACTCGTTTGCCTGAGCGAGATCCAGTGCGCGCGTAAGCGTGGCATCAAGAATCTCACGCGCTTCGCGGGCGCCGCGCGAGCGCGAAGCGCTGTCATAGGGAATGGCGGTGACAAAGACGAAGCCGTCAATGTCGAAGGCCCAGCGGCCGCAGTGGGGATGGGGGTTGGGGGAGCGCGTCCCGTCGAGAAGGGACTGGGCTTTGAGGCTGAGGTAGCGATACCCCGAGCCATGGGAAGAAGTGAGGTCGTTGTCCAAACCTTCAAGGTCTACTGGAGATAGACACAGGGCGGCTGACCTCACCTCCCATGCCTCTGTACCGAAAGCCTCAATCATCAAAAACAGCCTCTCTCGAGGCTGCGAATACACGTGGAGCACAGCAAAACACAACAGCACACTTGCGTGTGCTATCATGCAGAGGTGCTATAGCGTTGTTCTCGCAGCTGGTTGGAGTTTGCGACTAGGCCGCAGGTGCTGGTAACACCTACGACGCAACGAATTATAGCAGGTACTAGCAGCCAGTTTGTTCATGAGGCCACCGTGCTCGTGATCAAGCTGGCTGTTTTCGTTTATGAACGCAAAGCTGCTTTGCTTTGGCGAAAGCCTTACGACACCTCACGTCAAAAACGCGTTTCCGTAAACGCTTTTACGTGTACTGTTTATGTAGGAATTATGACCCGCAAAGAGTTTCCGTTCTTGACGTCAACGCGATGGTTGCCGCTGTTTTACGGCAATCACTGATGGAAATCAGACGGGTGAAGATGCCGTAAAGCAGGACGTTATTGACGTAAACGCTTTTTACATGGCTATTCACCTGGTATTTTAATGCACTGCTGACGTACATGTCGAAAATGCTTGATGTGATGACATCTGTGCGCTCACATCAATTGATGAAAACGATCCGTTCTTGGATGGACTGGGTAACGATTGAGAGACTCGGGCAAATTTCAATCGCAGTGTGTCTGGAGAAGGAAGAACGAATCCAACTTCGGTCGCCACCGGCAGCCATATTTGGGCAAAACTCTAACCTTAAAGTCTCAAGTAAAGATTATTTTGCACTGTGGATCTGTGCCTTGAGGCATGCATTGGCTCTCAAACGTGGCTCATTCTGTCCAAAATCGCCCTTTTGGATTCCTTCAGATATCCCTCTCTCGTGATCGCTCACACCCTTCCTTCGTGCCGTACCGTGGACTGCTACGTATCGCCGTTTGCCAAAAGCTGTCTATTCGCTCATTTTTGGCAAGAGCCATGTCTGCCCGATTAAGAACAAATGTTCGTATATATCTGGCACCTCACTTTTCCCGATGGCGGATCTTTCTTGCGTCATGCTGAGCCCCAAAGGGTACGATGCGTCATGAGATCGCGCGCCTTACCGGTGCGCGTACGGGATGGAAGGAGTCTCCATGGCAGACAAAAAGCTCGTGGCTTACTTCTCTGCAAACGGCGGAACCACGAAGGCGATGGCGGAGCGCCTCGCGCATGCGGTGGGTGCCGACGTGTACGAGATTGCCCCTGCGGTGCCCTATACCGAGGCGGACCTTGACTGGCGCGACGAGACCTCGCGCAGCACTCTCGAGATGAAGGATCCGTCCTCGCGGCCGGCCGTCGCGGGCGAACTTCCCGACCTGTCGGGCTACGGTGAAGTCTTCATCGGCTTCCCGATTTGGTGGTACGTGGCACCCACGATTGTCGACACGTTCGTTGAGGGCGCGGACCTTGCGGGCAAGAAAATTGCTCTCTTCGCCACTTCGGGGGAAAGCGACATGGGCAAGAGTCAAGAGGTCCTGGAGCCCCTAGCGCCTGCCGCCGAGTGGGTCGGCTCGAAGCGTTTTGAGGCTGACGCAAGCGAGGAAGCCCTCAGGGCTTGGGCCGAGGAGTTGGGTCTGTAAGGCTTTCCGCGAAGTAAAAGGCATGTGCGCCGAAGGGTGCCGGGGGCTATGTCACATGTGCCCCCGGCATCCTTTTTCGATTCTGCTCGGGCTCGATTCGTGAGGGCCGTTGCAGCCGCGCGGCATGCCCGCCCGCGCCGTTTCGACTCGCCCAATCCGCCGTGCGGCTGCGCGGCATCTCGCCCCGCGAAGGCCCGGGCCGCCTCTCTGCGGCGTGCTGTGGGCGATGTCTCACGACGCTTCCGACCCGAGATTTCTGCCAACGAGACAAGGGTATCGGGCTGTTTTCGCAAGGGTGTTTTGTCCTTCGGGCGACCCCTTCTTGGGCTGGCGTCCCTGTGCCGTTGCGGCCTGGCTGGGTTGCATGCACGTGCCCGATTGGTGCCCAGGCTCTTCAATCGAGATGCAATCCAAGGGGTGTTTTCTTTGGCTCGCCGCGTGGAGCGTCAGGGTTCCCGCGGGCCTGGGCAAGGGTCGTGCGGAGTGAGTTCCTGATATGTAGGCATGTATAGAAATTGTTTTATATCGAATGATTTTTTGCTTCAGGCACACTGTCGCCACGCTTTCCATCGGTGCTCCTGGTCGTTTTTCGCCGGCCTGTCCCCAACGCAGAGGTTCTTGTGCCACCCACGAGGGTGAGTCGTTTGGGGCGGTACGAGACGCATCCGTCGCCCGCGACGGCCCTTGCGCGGTATACTTCCGACACTTGCAAGTTGAGGAAGAAGGGTGTCTCCGCCATGCCGTTTTCCATCGTTCGCAACGACATTGCACACGTGAAGGCCGACGTCATCGTGAACGCGGCAAACGAGAGGTTGCTTGCCGGCGGCGGCGTGTGCGGGGCCATCTTCAAGGCAGCGGGTGCCGAGGAGCTTGCGGCCGCGTGCGCAGCCGTGGCCCCCTGCCCGACGGGGCGCGCCGTCTCCACGCCGGCGTTTGGGCTCGATGCCCGCTGGGTCGTCCATGCAGTGGGCCCGCACTGGGTTGACGGTCGCCATGGCGAGGAGGCGCTTCTTCGGGCCGCTTATCGCAACGCGCTGGGGCTGGCGGCGAGCCTGGGCGCGACAAGCGTTGCGTTGCCGCTCCTTTCGGCCGGCCTGTTTGGGTATCCGCCGGCTGCTGCGTTCGAGGTTGCCTGCTCGGAGGTACGGACGTTCCTCGCAAGCGACGCGGCGCAGGTTGACGGCGCCGAGATGGACGTTTGCCTTGTGGTGTTCGACCGTGCGGCGTTTTCGGCGAGCCTTGAGGCATACGATCAGGTGGAAGCCCTCATCGACGACGCATACGCCGCAGCCACGCCGCGCCGGGCCATGTTCGACCTTCAGCGCTCCATGCCCGTGTGCGAGGCCGAACCGCTGTCAGACGGGCTGTATGCGCCCCATGTCGCAGGTGCAGTGAATGAGGACGAGATTGCCGGGCTGCTCGAAAGCCTCGATGCCTCCTTCTCCGAGACGCTCCTGCAGCTCATCGACGCGCGCGGCCTTGCCGACGCCGACGTGTACAAGCGTGCGAATATCTCGCGCCAGCTGTTCTCAAAGATTCGGCATGACCATGGCTACCGCCCCACCAAGCAGACCGCCGTTGCTTTCGCCGTGGCGCTCGAGCTTGACCTCGACCAAACGCAGGACCTGCTTTCGCGGGCGGGTCTGGCGCTTTCCACGTCGAACAAGTTCGATGTCATCGTGATGTATTTCATCAATAGAAATTGTTACGATATCTATAAGCTCAATGCCATGCTTTTTGCATTCGACCAGCCGCTTCTGGGGTCGATGTAGCCGGCTTCTCGGCGTGTGCTCGTGAGTCGGGCGTCTTGTGCCAAATGTCAACTGCCGGTTTACCCGCTGGGGCCTCACGGCGACTACCTTGGTGTCAGCGCAGGTGGATGAGCCGCCTGCAAAATCAAGGAGGCACGCCATGAAAGAGAACCTGACCGAGCTCGTGTTCATCCTCGACAAGAGCGGGTCGATGTCGGGTCTGGAGGCCGACACCATCGGTGGATACAACGCCCTGCTCGCCCAGAACCGCGAGGCTCAGGGCGATGCCGTCGTGTCGACCGTGATGTTCGACAGCGCCGTGCGGGTCGTACACGACCGTGTGCCAATCGCCAAGGTGCAGCCGCTCGGCCCGAAGGACTACGTTCCCAGTGGCTGCACGGCGTTGCTCGATGCCTTGGGCGGGGCCATTCGCTACCACGAGCGCGTGCAGAAGATCCTGCCTGAGGAGTACCGTCCGGCGCGCACACTGTTCTGCATCACGACCGACGGTATGGAGAACTCAAGCGTGCGCTACACGTACCGCCAGGTGAAGTCCATGATCGGCGCTGCCAAGAAACGCGGGTGGGAGTTCCTGTTCCTCGCTGCCAATATCGACGTTGCGGCCGAGGCCGACCGGCTCGGCATCGACAGGGACTGCGCCGTCGCCTACGACGCCACGCCTGATGGATGCGCCGTGGCCATGGAGGAGATCCGCTGTGCCAGTGAGGCAGTTCGCGGCGGTCGCAGGGTTTCCGAGCGGCATGCGTGCTAAAGAAGCGCCGCCGCATCGCCGCCCCACTCCGATGCGGCGGCTGCCGTTCCGCCGTGCGGGACGTATGCCTCGTTTGGATGCGTGCAAGTAAGGGGAGAGGGTCCACGACATTTGGCCTGCATGAAGCATTACAAAATCAAAGCTGCGAAGACGTGCATCCACGCCAGAAAGCCATCAAGGCCATGACGCCCGCTATCGTGCGCCCAGCCATGAGAAGTTTGCCGGGCGCATGCCAAAGCCTCCCCGCGCGGGTAGCGACGCTGGTTCTGAGCCTATCGTCTGTGCAGCTCGATACCGGCGAGGCGGCTGCTTCGGCGTGCGGCCAGCCGGTGCAAGCTTTTGAGGCAATGGTTCTCCAAACGTGGGCGCACGGCCTTGCCTTTTAGTTCTTCCAACCCTTTCCCGTGATGACACGAAGGGCCTTTGGCACGCTTTTGATTTCGTAACGCATGCCATGCAAGGCCTCGCCGTCGGCCTGGCAGGGCGGTTCCTGCTGCGTGAAGGCAAGCTCCATGCGTAAGACCGTGCGGAACTCCAGCACGGGCGATCCTGCATGCAGGCCCAGGCGGGCCCGTGTGAAGAGGGCAAGGGTGTGTGGGACGCTTGGGACGCACAGGGAGCGGCACAGGTCGAGCAGGCCGTCGGTGGGCGACGCCTTGGGGCAGATGCGAAATCCGCCGCCGTAGGTGGGGCCCACCTGCACCGCGAAGACGACCTCCTCGCCTGCGAGCTCAACTGGAGCGGCACCCTCCTGTTCCCACAGCGTCGCCGCGTAGGGGAAGGGGTCGCGGTTGTGGGCGAACACGTCGAGGCCGAGTGTCCCGAAGAGGCGCGTGCCGTGCGCGCCCGTGCCCTTGCGCGTTTCCATGGACCCCAGCGCGATGGCGGCATCCAGGCCGAAGGAGAGCGTCTGCATGAACCAGGTGCCCGAAGGTTCGACATCGCTGCTCACGAATCCCAGGTCGAACGTGCGCTCGGCACCGCGGCCCACAAGCTCGCGCAAGGCGTCGGCCGGCTTGTTGCGCGCCGCTATGCCCAGCGTTCGTGCGAAGTCGTTGCCCGAACCCAGGGGCAGGACTCCCAAACGGGGCCGAGCCGTATCGTCCACACGCATGAGCCCATTGACCGCCTCATGGATGACGCCGTCACCGCCCAGGACAAGCACGGTGTCGTATGTCCCTGATTGTGTTACGATTTCAGCAGCCTCGCCGCGGCGAGACGTAAGGTGCATCTCCCAGCTTGAGACGGGCATCTCGCCTGCCTTGAGGACGCGTTCGACCTCGTGAGCCCCCTCAAGCCCGCGTCCGCTTTGCGCCGCAG
>JAHZHK010000054.1:13440-18303 GCA_019420325.1 Coriobacteriaceae bacterium
CCAAGTGGATTCCATGCCGGCTGTTCCAATCTGTCAAATCCCTTATGCATCGGGAGAAACGATACCACGGCAAAGGGGGCCGCTCCACTCTGTGTTGCCCGGGTTGGGTTGAGGCGGCCGCGGCCGCAAGGTAGACTCAAACCCATCCTCGTGCATGGACGCCCATCGTCTCGAGGCTGTATGCGAAGCACCGGCCGGCACCGTTGCCGTAGCCAGGGCGTTTTTACCTGCACCAGCCCAAAAGGCTCCAGGCTGCCATAAGGGCCTGGTTTCCTTGCCGTATGCCAGAGTACCTCTACCAATACCAAGCCCAAAGGCCCGTGTTTGCCATGAACGATTTGGTCTCCTTACCATATGCCAGAGCGCCCTTACCCACGCCTGCCGTGTGTGAGCGCGATCTTGCGGGCGACCGTTACGGCGCCTGCCGCCAGGGCGAATGACACCGCGGCCATGACGAAGGGAAGCTGCGGGGACGCCTCGTACACAAAGCCCGCCGCGAGCGACCCCGCCACCATGCCGGCCGATTTCGCCGACTGGAACAGGCCCGCCACCTTGCCGTGGCCGCCTGTGTCTCCTTGGATGGAGAGGGCTTGCATCATGGGAACATACAGCGTGTTGAAGATATAGAAAGCGATGTTAAGTCCCAGGTAGACAGGCATGCTTGCTGCAAACACGGTGGAGGCGAGCAGAACTGCGGCGCACGCCAACACGCCGCCCAGGGCTCGCTCGCCGTCACGCGCTTGCTGCAGGCGCAGGCCCACGGTGAGGTTTGCCAGAAGGCCGAGTACGCCCACGGCCGCATAGATGTAACCGTTGTAGGTGGTAGGGAAGCTGAACTGATCGCGCAGGTAGTAGTTAAACGAGTTGTCGAAGGCCGACGACGCCACGCAGGCAAGTACCGTGGAGGCGAGGAAGGCACACATCCAAGGGGAGAGCAGCTCGCGCGTGCCGGCAAGCGCCGCCAATGGGTTGGCGCGACCCAGCGTGAGGGGTTCCTGCGCCCGCTCAAATGCGCCTCCTTCAGCCAACAGGAGAAAGGCCATCCCAGCAACCAGAAGCAGGATGAAAAACTGCAAGATGAACGAGCGGCCCGGGTCGTTCTGTCCCACGACGCCGCCCGCCAGGTAGCCCATGGCGGTCGCGGCGCTCTGCACCGCCGCGAGCAGCGTCATGTTGCGTCCGCACGTGCGCGCGTCGGATATGTCGGCCACGTAGGCCATGGCCGCCACGCCGAAACCCGCGCACGTGGCGCCCGCCGCAAAGCGAGCCACGATGATGCTAGGCACGGTGGTGCTCACAAGAAAGGCCAGCTGGGCGAGGCCGTACAGCACCGCGGTGAGTGAGAGCGTGCGCACGCGGCCGATGCGGTCGGAGACCAGCCCCCAGAACGGCGCGAAGAGGAAGAGCCCCAACGCCATCGAGGCGAACGCCACGCCGAAGATCCAGTCGGGCAGCGCGAGCGAGATGTAGAACGCCGGCTCCACCGGGTGGACCACGTTGGCCGCCACCGACTCGGCCGCCATGGCGGCGCATACGATGGGGAAGGAGGGGCGACGCCAGCGAAGCTTGTCCGCCTTGCGGGCGGTGTCGGTGACCCCAGTCTCAGCGGGCTTTCTTTGTGTGCGCCTGGTTTCCGTATTGGTGGAGTCGGTGAGGGGCGACATCTGGTCGGGCTGTTCGGACATGCGGGCACTCTTTCAGGGGCATTTCGCGCTGTCGGCGCAGTGGGGCGGGATGTAGGGACGTGCAAAAATGGTCCAGAATGCACGTTCGTCAGCCAATCGTGCACCACGGACCATTTTGCGCCTCTTTTTGACCCCGTTCTGGTCCATTTAGCACGATTCGCGGTAAGAGCAGGGATGCCGCGCGTCATTAGGGCCTTTTGCCTCGCTAGATCCAGACCCCCAAGACGGGCACGAACCAGTTGCTTTTCTCGGTTGGGCGATATATGACCTCATAGCCCTTGTAGCTGAAGTGGCACCAGTCGACGTCGCTCACCAGCTGGCCTTCCGCGAGACTTGCGGGTTCGCTTCCTACGAGGGAGAACGAGACGTCGACGGCGTTTCCCGCGTTGGTGATGAACGAGCCCTGCACGTACGTCGCTACTCCGTTTGTCTCGCGCGTGCCGTATGAGGCGACCTCATTGACGGTGACGTTGACGATGTGCTCGCGTGAATTCAGGTCGGCGCAAGCGTCGCGGTTCTTGGGGAACCTGCACATGTCCCATACCTGGCCTGGCTCGGCCCGGCCATGCGCCGCGGTATACATGCTTCCCTGTGTATGCTGGTAGTCCGTCTCGTATTCCGCGAACGTATACGGAAAAGCACCTGCTCCCAAGGCGATCGACGCAGACATACCAAAGACGATTGCAGCAACGGAAATCTGCTTGAGCATGGGCACTCCTCTCATGGGGTGGAGCCTCCGCATATGTCAGGAAGCCTGCTTATTGTACAGGGCGTCGTTGTGGGAGAGCAGGTAGACACGGTACTGGTTCATGCTAATGCCTTCTTGCTTGGAGTGCTCGGCCAGGGAGCGGTGAAGGCTGCGCGGCATCCGCCGCTTGAATTGGCCTGAGTACTCCTCGAGGCTGTCGGGCTCGTGTATTTCGATGCTTTCTTCGATTGCGGCCTCCAGCCATGCCTTCTTGGCATCCAACGCGTTGGCAACCGCAGCGTCGATGGTGTCGCCACATGTAATGCAGCCGGGCGGGTCGGGGAAGGAGGCGACGAACCCACCTTCATCCTTGTCCTCGATGATCTCCATTCGGTAGTTCAGGTGCATATATTCATCAAGCGTTTTCATTATTGCTGACCTCGCTTTCGACGATTTGGCGCACCATTTCGATGCAGGTTACCATGCCGGTGATGAATGAACTTGATTGTGATTGCAATCACTCGTTCCTTCAAAAAGCACTATTTACCAGCTCAATCCCTAAATAAGGGGTCCCTGAATATTCCCTTTTGAACAAGAAACTGTCCCTTGTTTAGGGCTATCGAGTTTGATGCGGCGCTGTCTACTTTTATCTCAGCGCGACGGTGAAGGTGCCTATGGGCATCGCCGCCAGCCTGTATACAAACGAGATTCAAAGGAGCGCAGACATGGAGCAGCAGTGCAACATCACTCGACGCACCCTTATGGGGGCTGCTGGGGTTGCTGTGGCGGGGGCCGCAGTTGCTAGTACGTCGCTTGGCGCTGGGGCGCGGCCTGCATTGGCCGATATGGCCGACGGTACGCCCGAAGGCGCGTACGCTCGTCGTATTAGCGGTAGGGAGCAGTTTGCCATTGCGCCGGCCAGGACTTCCGACCTCGGTGAACCCGACGAAAGCTGCGACTGGTTGGTCATCGGTGCTGGCAACACGGGTCTCTTCGGTGCTATTCACGGGCTTGAGCTGGGTATGGACACGGTTCTCCTTGAGGCTGGTGAGTACACGGGTGGCGGTGGAGCCGGCACTGAGGCCACGCAGCTGTTCAATGACAGCAAGTACCTCCAGGAATCTGGCACTGAGTGCGGTAGCTTTTATGACATTTATCACTATTTTGGCATCCAAAACGCATGGTTGAATGACGGCCTGCTCTTTTCCAACTACGTCAAGCACAATCACGGGCCTCATGACTGGCTTTATGATCATGACTTCCCCATTGTGTTCTGCTCTGCTGGTGGACTCGAGGCTCCGGTCGGAGGAGTCATGTACGAGGGCATCGGTTCGGGTGTGAACGCTTTCATTACGAAAACGTTCACCGAGGAAGGCGGCCGTCTCATGACTCAGACGTGCGCCACGCAATTGGTTGTTGACGACGGGGGCGCCGTGGTTGGTGCTCTGGCAGAGAAGGCCGACGGTTCCCAGATTTACATCTCTGCCAAGAATGTTTTCCTTGGTACAGGTGGCTTTGGTACCAACCCCGACATGGTTGCCTACTATATCGGCGAGGCGGGCACCGTAGCGTACAAGCGCGATGAGCAACTTGGCATCCATCACAATGGCGACGGCATTTGCATGGCGCTTGGCGTGGGTGGCGTGGAGTCGCAAGAGATGTGGTGCGCGGCTGTGGGCCAGGGTTCACCTGCTAATTTCGAAGATGATCCTTGGGACGGACCCGTCGATTGGGCTGGGCGCGAGCCGTTCTTGTGGGTGAACGAGCGCGGCAAGCGTTTGGGCGACGAGCATTGGCAGTCCATTTCCTCGACGTTTGGAATCGCATATCGCCAGACGGGCGGTTACTACTGGAACGTCTTCGATCAGGACACCGTAGAGCGCATGCAGACCCAGCCGTTCATCATGGGTTCTCGTTGGGTTATTGCGCCCGAGTGCGATGGTGACCCCATCCCCGAGATGGGCGATGTGCTGGCGGCCCACAGTGGTAATGGCGGCGTAGTAAAGGCCGATACGCTCGAGGAACTCGCCGAGGCTTGCGGTATTGACTATGACGGTCTTGCCGCCACGGTTGAGCGTTATAACGGTTTCTGCGAAGCAGGCGAAGACCAGGACTTTTACAAGGACCCCTCTTGTTTGTTCCCAGTCGCCACTGCACCGTTCTATGCCGTTAAGCAGGTGCCCACTTGGTTCTCCACACTGAACGGTGTTGTTGTGGACGAGGATCTGCATGTACTTGACGAGAAGGGCTATCCGATTTCTGGCCTTTATGCCGGTGGTGCCGATGCGTCTCAGTTCTTTATGACCGAGTACAACCATCACTTTGGTGGTTCGTGCTCTGCGTTCAGCTATTTCTGCGGTTGGTATGCCGCTGAAGTTGCCAGCAAGTCGCTTCAGTAGCCTGCGCGTCGGCGGGGCCTGGCATTGCGTGCAAAGGCCTAGGAAAGCAATGAACAAGTAGCCCCCGGCCGCAATCCCTCCCGCGCCAGCG
>JAHZHK010000055.1:0-17465 GCA_019420325.1 Coriobacteriaceae bacterium
CACCCGCTACGGCGCACTGGGCACCATGGCCATCGGCGAGGGCGGCGGCGAGCTCGTCAAGCAGCTGCTGCGCGACACCTACGACGTCAAGCGCCCCGAGGTCGTGTGCGTCTACCTGGAAGGGGCACCCGTGCCCGGCGTGGGCCCGCAAGACATCGCGCTGGCCATCATCGGCGCAGTCTTCAGCCGCGGCTACGTGAAGAACAAGGTCATGGAGTTCGTGGGCCCAGGCGTGGCGAGCATGGACTGCGACTTCCGCAACGGCGTCGACGTCATGACGACTGAGACCACCTGCTTGTCGTCCATCTGGGTGACCGACGACAAGACCCGCGAGTTTTTGAGCGTGCACGGCCGTGAAGCCGACTACCGTGAGCTCCGCCCCGGCGAGGTCGCCTACTACGAGGGCTGCGTGCGCGTGGACCTCTCCCAGGTGCGCCCCATGATTGCGCTCCCCTTCCACCCCTCGCGCGTCCACACGATCGACGAGCTCAACGCCAACCTCGAGGACATCCTGCACGAGGTCGAGGTCTCGGCCGAGCAGGTGGGCGACGGCAGGGCAACGCTGCACCTGCTCGACAAGGTAAAAGACGGCAAGCTGCACGTTCAGCAGGGTGTCATCGCGGGATGTGCGGGCGGCAACTTCGGCAGCGTCCTGAACGCCGCACGCGCCCTCAAGGGCAAGAACTGCGGCAACGGCGACTTCACGCTCTCGGTGTACCCCTCCTCGCAACCCGTGTGCATGGAGCTCACGCGTCTGGGTGCCGCGCTCGACCTCATGGCGGCGGGCGCCATCTGGCGCACGGCGTTCTGCGGCCCGTGCTTCGGCGCCGGCGACACACCCCGCAACGACGGCCTTTCCGTGCGCCACACCACGCGCAACTTCCCCAACCGCGAGGGCTCCAAGCCCGGTGCCGGCCAGCTCGCCGCCGTCGCCCTCATGGACGCGCGCTCCATCGCCGCCACAGCCGCCGCCGGCGGCGTGCTGACGGCTGCCACCGACCTGCCCGAGGACACCTGGGACGAGCACCCCGCCTACACCTTCGACCGTACCCCCTACGACGCGCGCGTCTACCAGGGGTTCGGTCATGCGCAGACGCAAAGCGAGCTAGTGTACGGCCCCAACATCAAGGACTGGCCCGCCATGGAACCCCTGGCCGACAACATCCTCGTGCGCGTGTGCTCCAAGATCATGGACGCCGTGACCACCACCGACGAGCTCATCCCCTCCGGCGAGACAAGCTCGTACCGCTCGAACCCCCTGGGCCTGGCCGAGTTCACGCTCTCCAGGCGCGATCCGGGCTACGTGGGCCGCTCCAAGACGGTAGACACCTGGGAGAAGGCACGCCTTGCCGGCGGCGACCCCTCCAAGGTCGCACCTGAGGTGGCGCAGGCCTTCGCCGCGCTGCGCGGCTGCCCCGAGCTTGAAGGCCGCGTGCCGCAGGCCTGCCAGGTTGAGATCGGCAGTATGATCTACGCGGTGAAGCCCGGCGACGGCAGCGCCCGCGAGCAGGCGGCGAGCTGTCAGCGCGTCATCGGCGGTCTGGCGAACGTCGTGCGCGAGTTCGCCACGAAGCGCTACCGCTCCAACGTGATGAACTGGGGCATGGTGCCGTTCCAACTGGCCGGCGACCCCACCTTCGAGGTGGGCGACTGGCTTTACGTGCCGGGCATCAGGGCCGCTCTCGAGAGCAACGAGCTTGCCGACATCTCCTGCTGGGTGGTGCGCGCCGCGACGGGGCGCGTCGAGAAGATCTCGCTCTACGTGGCGGACATGACGCCTGAGGAGAGGCAGATTGTGCTGGCAGGGTGCCTCATCAACTACAACAGGGAGAAGGCAGGGAAGTAGGGTTGTGCGCCGAGGGGGCGGGGCGCTCCCGACGCGCGGCGTATCCTCGTACCGAAGACTGCAGAAACCCGAGGCATGGGCGCTTCGCGCTTATGCCTCTTTCTTTGCCTTCACTGCGGAGGCCGCGCTCTGGGAGCGCCCCGCCCGCACGAACCACGCTTCCCCTGGCGGAAGGCGTTTCGTTGGATTCGGGGGATATCGAAGGGTCGCGAGGCAGGGCGCACTCTGGGAGGGTCCGCGATGCATGATTCTCTTAAACGGAAGCGGGCGTAAACTCATGGCTCATGCGCAGAAAGGATTCGACATGACGATCTACTGCACGCAGTACCAATCTGACCTCATTGGCCCGCTTACTATTGCAAGCGACGGCGAAGCGATTGTGGGGTGTTGGTTCGAAAACGACCGCTATTTTGGCTATGGCGTCAAAGGCAGCATGGCGCAGCGAGACGACCTGCCTGTTTTTGCCCAGGTACGAAATTGGCTCGACCGCTACTTCGCAGGCGAGAAGCCCAACCCACGAGAGTTGCCCCTTTCGGCACGGGCCACCCCCTTCCAGCTGCTCGTACGTGAAAGCATGCTTGACATACCCTATGGGCAAACGACCACGTACGGAGCCATTGCCAAGCGCATCGAAGTGCAGACGGGCAAACGCCAGTCGGCGCGGGCCGTCGGCGGCGCTGTCGGCCGCAACCCGCTCTGCGTCATTGCCCCCTGCCATCGCGTAGTCGGCTCCAACGGAAGCCTTACGGGCTTCGGCGGCGGCATTGACATGAAAGTGAAGCTGCTTGAGCACGAAGGCGTCGACATGTCGTCGCTCTACCGTCCAAAACGCGGCACAGCCATCAACCCCTCCGACTGGCTTGCGTAGCTTGTGTCCGCTCCTGTCTGCCAAAGTCGATTCACGAAGCTTGGCTGACAATGCTGCATATATTCTGTTAGAATCTCTTTAGATTTTTTCTAAGGAGATCGTATGCCAAGCATCATATCGAGCACGAAATTGCGCAATGAGTACAACGAAGTGTCACGAACCTGTCACGAGCAGATGTCGCCTGTTTTCGTGACGCGCAACGGCGACGGCGACCTTGCTGTTATGAGCATCGAGGCCTACGAAGCACTTGCGCGGCGCGCCCAACTCGTTCAAGAACTTGAACGCGGACATGCCGATGTTGAAGCAGGAAGGACGATGTCGGCAGCCGAAGTCATTCGAAGGCTGCACGAGGAATTTTAATGACAGCATCCAAATGGAACGTCCTCGTCACCGAGACGGCCTATCAAGATTTACGCGAAGCCGCAGCGTACATGCGCGACACCCTGCTTTCCCCCAAGGCCGCGAAGACGTTCATCAATGCATTCGAGGAAGCCGTTGACGACTTGTCTACATTCCCTGAAGGCAGACCGCTCGTAAGCGACTTCGATCTCGCCAAACGCGGCTACCGATGGATTCCCGTAGGAAAGTTCATGCTTTTTCTATACGACCGATCGAGGCACCTATACCGTAGTGGTTGAACGCCTGCTCTATGGACCCCGCGACTGGGCCAAGATGCTCTAAGGATTAGGGCAAATGAATTGCCGTCAGCCTGCATGAAGCCCAACATCCCGTACATACCAGCAGCATTACGGGCGGTAGTTCTCGACGCAAAGCCGATACGATAACCGGAAGCGCAAGAAGCTTGCCCCGTACGTTACCTCGTAGGTCGGGTCATCCTCAATGAGGACCGAGGGCGGGGCGCTCCCGACGCGCGGCGTATCCTCGTATCGAAGACTGCAGAAACCCGAGGCATGGGCGCTTCGCGCTTATGCCTCTTTCTTTGCCTTCACTGCGGAGGCCGCGCTCTGGGAGCGCCCCGCCCCGCACGAACCACGCTTCCTTTGGCGGGGGTGCGTTTCGTCGAATTCGGGAGACGACTAGAGGTCACATACTGTCAGTGACAATCACTTACATTCATGATATTCTAAGCGCATGCATCGGCGTGTGTTTGGAGGTCAAAATGAGCTGCACGGTACCGACGCAGGCAGAAGTGGCAGCAGTCATCAAGAGGATGCGGCAACAGGGCACCGATGACGGACTCTGTGAGGCTAAATCTTGTGAGCACGAACTGGGCCGAAGCGTATGGGCGAGCGTATCGGCCTTTGCAAACACCAATGGCGGCCTGCTGTTGCTTGGCATAGATGAGAACGCAGGATTCACCGTACCCGAGGGGTTCGACGCAAACAAAGTCATCGCCCAATTCATAGACGGCGTCGGCGACGGGTCAGCCAGCGGGGCACGCCTCACGAACCCGCCCGCATATGAGCTTGTGCGCGTTGAAGTCGACGGCAGGCAAGCCGTCGCCGTTCGAATCGAGGAAAATAAACCGCAGAACAAACCCTGCTACGTCACAGGACGAGGACTCCCGACGGGGGCCTACCATCGTGTCGATGACCACGATGTCACGATGAGCACAACTGACGTCTTCGAGATGATCAACCTTATGACGCCCAGCGCATCAGAGCGTGAGGAAATTGAAGATTCTTCAATGGCGAATCTTGATGGGGAGCTCGTTCGAGCATTTCTGGAGCGAAACAAGGGCGGCAGGCTCAAAGGAATCTCAACCGTTGACGAACAACTGCACTGGCTCGGTGTCACCTCAAACAGCGGAAAGCTGTGCCTCTGTGGGCTTATGGCCCTCGGCCAATTCCCCCAGCAGTTTTTGCCCACCTGCTCTATAGACGTCATTGCCTGGCCCGGAACCGCATACGATATTGAAGCCAATCTCCGCTACATAGACCGCTTGATTTGCGAAGGCCCGCTCCCCGTCATGGTGTGCGATGCTGTTGCATTTGTAATGAGAAACCTGAGATACTGTGGTGTCGTACAAGGCGCCGGCCGCATAGATATCCCAGAGATACCCAGGGACGCCATTCGTGAGGCAATCGCTAATGCCGTAATTCATCGTGAGTACTCTCCCCAATTCCGCGGCGGGCCGGTCAGGGTCAACATCTATTACGACTACGTTGAAGTTATCAACCCAGGAGGCCTTTGGGGTGGGAAAAACCTTTTGAACATCTCCGACGGCAACTCACGCTGCCGCAACCCAACACTCATGCGCATGATGAGAAACGTTCCCCTTAGCAGTGAGATCGGCACAGGAGTCGAAGGCATCGGACGCGGCGTGTCCATCCTGACAAAAAAGATGCGCGACCAGGGACTCCCCGCCCCGTCCTTCAAAGTGACACCTGACCAGGTTACCGTGCGGCTTTTCCGGCCGAGCATCTGGCCACCGGAAGTCGACCAATGGGGCAACGTGGCGTTTCCAGAGAATCCGCCGCTCAAGATACCCGAGATTCGCATCTCCGAAGACGCGCCGCGCATCACCTCCCTGCCCGACTATGCCTTTACCGGAGAATGGTCGCCTTCATGGATTGACAAAGACGGCTTCGCACCCGCGGGGTTTGGACCAAGTGCTGCCGAAAAAGCCAAGGGGTTTCACCCGGCAGGATACGACCCCATGGCGGAATGGCAGGAGAATCTCAAGGCGTACATACAGGAACAGGAGAAGCAGACCGACGCGCAGATAAAAGCCGACGAGCAGGGCCGTTACTTCATGATGACCAAAGATGGCTGGGTGCTCGACATCCTGCGCGAGCGATACCCCGAGCCACTCACCATCCATGAGATTGCCGAGCAAGGCGAAAAATCATTGCCCGTCACACGGCGTGCCATACGCGAGCTCATCGATGCTGGAGAGGTTCTGGCAACCGCCCCCGCCACCAGCCGCAACCGCAAATACCTCGCGGTGGAATGCGCATAGGATAAGCCTCATCGCCCCCTAAGCGCCAAGCTCCTTCTCTCCCCACTCCTTCATGGCGCTTAGGATGGGGACGAAGGATTGGCCGCGTGAGGTGAGGGCGTATTCCACATTGGGCGGAACCTCGCCGTGGTCGATGCGGGTGAGGAAGCCGTCGTCTACAAGCTCGCGGAGCTGTCTGGAAAGCGTTGACTCGGATATGCCGCCGATGCAGCGGCGAAGCTGGCCGAAATGGCGCACATCGCGGAATGCCACGTAGAACAGGATCTCGATTTTCCACTTCCCGCCAATCATGCGCTGGATGGTTGAGATTGCCTGACAGCGTTGCACCTCTTCACCGGTTCTGCGCGCCATATTGCCTCCTTGTATACTCTAAAAAACGTCAGTACTTCAAAGACTGTTGCATATCGCCCATGATGGTCGCACGCACAGGCACGTGGGAGGAGCGACTATGCACTACACGGGAACCATATGGAGGCCGCCCTACGAGGCCGACTCGCTGATACTTGAGGCAACGGCCGGATGCACGCACCATCGGTGCAAGTTCTGCACGCTTTACGAGGAGCTTCCCTTCAAGTTCCGCATGGCGAAACTCGAACACATCAAGCAGGACCTCATCGAGGCGCAAACCTGGTATCACAGCCCCCGGCGCAAAGGAGAGTCCAGGCTCTTCAACCTGCCGCAACCAAGGCGATGCCGGGTATTCCTGGCTGGGGCGAACCCTTTTGCGCTCAACACGCCCCGGCTTTTCAAAATTGCGGGGCTCATCCAGAAACACTTCCCCAGCTGCCACAGCATCGGCTGCTTCGCGCGCATAACCGATGTCGCGCTCAAATCCGACGACGAGCTGGCGGCGCTGGCGCATGCAGGCTACGACGAGCTCACCATCGGCGTGGAGACAGGAGACGCCCAGGCCCTCGCTTTCATGGACAAAGGGTATACGCCCGCCGACATCGTGGAACAGTGCCGCAGACTCGACGCGGCGGGCATGCGCTACGCATTCTTCTACCTGGCAGGTATATCGGGCAGGGGACGTGGCCTGGAAGGAGCGCGGGCAAGCGCCGAGGCGTTCAACCAGACGCATCCCTGGCTCATCGGCGTGAACATGCTCACCGTCTATCGCAACTCGCGCCTCTACAGTGAGATTCATGCAGGTGCCTGGGCAGAGGAAACAGAGGTCGAGAAATACCAGGAAATCCGTGAACTGGTGGAGAATCTCACTATCCCCGTGCAAATTGCCCTGATGGGCGCATCGAACCCCGTGCAGCTCGCAGGGCGCTTGCCCGAACAGCGCGCGCAGCTCGTCGATACGCTGGACCGCATTGCGTCTGACATAGGAGAGGGTGCGCTGCGCGAATATCGAACGAGCTTGAAACATCTGTAAAACAAAGAAAAGCAGGGGCACCGCATGGCGTCCCCTGCTTCACCGTTCATCTATTCAGCAGGCGTTCGGCAGGCTTGCTTACTTACTTGCCTTCTCCTGCTCGGCCAGGTAGTCCTCGTAGGCCTTGGCGCCGGAGGCGGCCTCGAAGGCCATCTGGGCAGCCTGAAGGATGGCGTTGGAGGTCACCGTGCAGCCGGCGATGCCGTCGACGCCCTCATAGGTGCCGGCCTCGAGGATGGCGTTTGCCACCAGGGGGCCTGCGTCCAGGCCGATGCCGCTCGTCTCCTTGAGGCGGGTAAGCTTGAAATCAGCCAGCTTGCCGGCCTCAAAGGTCGCCGCGACGTTCACCTGACCGCCGATGCCGCGAGCGGTGCCCGTGAACGTGCCGTCGTTGTAGCCGCCCTCGGCCGCGGCAAGTGCCTGCTCGGTGGCCGAGATGATGGCGTTGGAGGTCACCGTGCAGCCTGCCAGGCCATCCACGCCCTCGACGCCACCCGCAGCCACAATGTTGCTCGCCACGATGGGGCCTGCATCCAGACCGATGCCGCTCGTTTCCTTGAGGCGCGCAAGCACGAGGTCCACAAGCTGGCCGCCCTCGATGACGGCCTCGACGTTCACCTTGCCGCCGATACCGCGCGCCGTACCCTTGTACAGTCCATCAACATACGTTGCCATACGTCAGTCTTCCCTTCTTTTTCCTGGTAGATGCTTTGAGAAGACTTAGGCCTGGGGATCCAGGGCGGCGCAGTCGAGGGCTGCAATACGACCGGTCGTCAGCGCCTCGCAGATGTTGCCGATGAGGTAGGCGAAGCCGTTGATGGAGCCGAACTCGCCGCAGTTGTACAGACGAGGGATGACGTTGCCCTGAGCGTCGAGCGTGCGGTTGTAACCGTCGTGCCAGGGGCCGCCCTGCGTGTTGATCGAGGAGCAGCACATCTCGATGGCGTAGTACGGGCCCTCCTCCGAGAGTGCCTGCATCGAGTCGGCGGAGCGCTCGAAGTCGGCGTCCTTGCCCTTCTTGCAAGCGGCGTTGTAGGCGTCGAAGGTAGCCTTGAGGCCCTCAGCGTCGCAGGTCTCGAGCTCGTCGGAGGAGTTCAGGCCCTGCATCTTGGCCGCAAGCTCCTCGATGGTGTCGGCCTTGACGATCCAGCCCTTGTCAAGGGCATAGTTGTTCCAGTCCTCAGTAGGCTGCAGGCCCTGGACGGCGCAGTAGGTGTCGAGCAGGCCCCAGTAGCCGGTGCCCTGGTACAGCTGCACCTTGTCGTACATGTTCTGGTCGAAGACCATCCAGAAGGGAAGGTTGGGGTACTCGTCGGCCTTGGGGTACTTGCCCTTGTTGTGCGTCCAGTCGGTGAGCGGGGTCTTGCCGATGTTGTGGTTCATCGTGGTCTGCTCGTTCATGAAACGCGAGCCGTACTTGTTGACCCAGAAGTACGTGGTGGTGTAGGGGTCGTAGCCCTTCTCGGGCATGGAGACGGCGCAGCCGACCTCCTCGGAGGGAAGGCGATAGGCGCAAGCGCTCCACTCGCAGCCCTCGAGGTGCCACATGGCGGCACCGGCAGCCGAGCAGATGTCGATGCCGTCGCCGGTGTTGTAAGGCGTGCCCCAGCACTGTTGGAAGATGCCGGCGTGGTTGTACCAAGCCTGCTTGATCTTGCTGTTCTCAAAGCCACCCACGCACATGATGACGCCGTGCTTGGCCTTGATGGTCTTGGTGGTGGCACCGCCGTCGTCGGAGTACTCGACACCCAGGACCTCGCGGGTCAGCGGGTTCTGCACGAGGCCCGTGATAGGCGAGCCCAAACGCACCTCGGCGCCCTTGTCCTTGGCGACCTGGGAGAGAGCGGCAAAGAACTCGTAGCCAGCGCCGGGATGGCCCTCAGGGGTGCGGTAGAACATGATGGCCGAGTCGGTGGCGTGACGGTCGGTGCCCTCGCGGGTACCCTCGAAGAAGCTGAAGCCGAGCTCGTCAGTCAGCCAGGGATACATGTCCTGCACCATGAAGTCGCAGAGATGGTCGATGGCGTCCTCGTTGGGCACGCAGTAGAAGCTCATGCGCTTGGCCTTGGTCTTGATCTCGTCGAGGTCGCAACGGAAGGTGTCGTGCAGGTTGGAGGTGGAGCAGCCAAAGTTGCCGCCGTCCTCGATGGGGCTCTTCTCGAGGACGATGGTCTTCATACCCTGCTCGTAAGCGCTGATGGCGGCCGTGACGCCGGCTGCGCCGTAACCGGCGACGACGATGTCGCACTCCTCGTCCCAAGCCGGGATCCAGGGCTGCGTGGGGTCGACGGCCTCGCCGGCAAGGGCAGCCTTGGCGGCCACGGTGGCGGCACCTGCGGCAACAGCGACGCCGCCGGTGATGAAGTTCCTGCGGGAGAGCTCACTAGCCATGTTCAATCCATCCTTTTCAACGTGGGACGCCCGCCTGCACCCTCCCTGTGGGTGCGGGTCGCATGGTGTGCGACCCCGCTGGGCGCGTTCCCATCTGACGGCTTGCACAGTAGCCCGACCAAGGCGCCCAAAGCATCGCTTGAGATGTTGAAGTTGGGCAAAAGCACCCTTCTCAACCTTATTGTTGAGATATCTAGCTGGGGTTCTTCAATTCGCAAGATTTGCAATGTACAATGCCGCGCGAGTGGCAAAAGGCGTCTCACCCTCCTTAATGAGAGGCCTCAACCCACACAAGACGACGATTGCCCCACACAAAAACCGGGAGGGAACGCCGGCGTGAAGCCCACTGCATTCATTCGCAGCTCCATGGAGATGATTGCGTCCAAAGACGGTCGCTGGCTCGTGCTGTTCTCCCTTGCCATCGGCATCGCCTTGGCATGGACGTACACACCGCTTTTCCTGACCCCCCTTGGCGTGGGCATGGGAGCGGCACTCTTCGGGGCCGATAGCTCCGCCGTGGCCTTCTTTGCAGCAAGCGCACTGACATATCTCGCCAACACCGCCCTCAGGTCCAACCCGCATGCAAAGGCGGCGCTGGGCTATGGCGCGGCGCATGCCGCCATGGGTGTGATAGGCGGCGTGCTGCTCGTCGTGTCCTCGCTCGCGGCAACGCCCGATGCATTCTCTCTGCCCGGCACCATCTCCGACGGCATCGAGCTGGGCGGCGAGGTCAAGGGTGCCGGCACGCCTTTGATACTCGATCCCTGGTTCACCGTGCTCATGGGATGCATTGGCGCGGCACTTGCGGCCTTTTCCTCGACCTGCGCCGTGCTGCAGGCGTCGCGCCTTCTCAGGCGCCTCTCCCCCGCCCGCTCGGTGGTGGCATGCATGGGCGCCTTCATGGTGGCGGCAATCATCATCGTGTGCGCCGCCTTTGTGTCAG
This sequence comes from Coriobacteriaceae bacterium, assembly GCA_019420325.1. Lineage (GTDB taxonomy): Bacteria > Actinomycetota > Coriobacteriia > Coriobacteriales > UMGS124 > UMGS124. The sequence goes on from JAHZHK010000055.1 coordinate 10,353, forward strand.
GCATTGCCGCATGCCTGCTCATCTGCCTTGTCCCGTTGGCCACGCTGGTGCTGGGTCATATGGCAGACGCCCGCGTGCCTTATGCCGATCTGTCGCGCCCGGGCGAGAAAAGCCTGACGCTCGTACCCATCAAGCAGAAAGACGCCTGGCGCTACGGCGCCATCTCCCTGGGCCTCTTCCTCATGGGCGGTTGGGCCCTCAACAACGCCGGGCAATACAACCATCTGCCCAAGGAGCTGCCCGTATTCGTTGTCGTGCTCCAATGCCTGGCAGTTCTCGTCGCGTTTGCGTTGAGCGCATCGGCGTTCCAGTCAAGAAAAAGCCCTATCGGCTACGACCTCATCTGCCGCGTGTGCGTACCCTTATGCGCCCTGTCCATCTTGCTCGAGTTCTTGCCCGAGCACAACGCTGGTTACCTCGATGACCTGGGCGTATGCCTGACGTTTGTAGGCCTTCTGCTGGCTGACCTCATGTGCTGGGTCATCCACGTGTGCACGGTACGAAACGCGCAAGACCACGGTGCACGGACCTTCTGCATCATCCGCGCCATGACCTGCGCAGGCGCGGCGCTGGCTTACATCGTCGTACGGTGGATTGTGTGGGCCCCGCTCGACAAGCCCAAGGTCGCCATGACCATTGGCTTTCTCATGCTCATCGTGACCATCGTGTGCCTGCCCACGGCAGGGGTAAAGGTCATCAGCGTGGCCGCCAGCCAACCCACGAGCCTGCGCGACCTCGACGAGGAGAAGCGCGAGCGCCTGAGCGACCTCATCGTCTCGCATGGGCTCACGGCCCGCGAGGCCGAGGTGTTCGCCCTGCTGGTAGACGACCTCGACGCGGCCACCATCGCACAGCGCCTCAGCGTGTCGGGCGCCACCGTGCACACCCACATCAGCCATGTCTACACCAAGTTCGGCGTGCATTCCCGCAAGGAGCTCGAGCGCGTGGTGCAAGCGAAGGAGTAAGGACCACCCGCCCGCTCCCCCTGTGCTGCCACAAAGACGGCCCGACGATGGCGGGGAGGCCCCCAGACTCCCGACAACGCATGAGAAAAGCCACCTGGCAGGCCAATGCCCCAGCGTAAGCCGTCGCCGAGTCCCGGCGCACAAGAAACGCCCGACCCCCACGCTTGAGGGTCGGGCGTTTTTGTGGGTAGAGCTTGAATTGCAAAAGTCGTGCGATGCGCTTAGACCAGCGTCGCGAGGCACAGGCGCAGGCACCAACCACCGGCGAGTGCGCACACAAGAGCCGCAAGGCCCAAAACGAGAAGCACGCCGCGCTTCTCAAGCACGTCACCCTTGCCCACGACGAGCGCCGCGGCACCGCAGACAAGCGGGGCCACGATGCCGCAGGCAACAGAGCCGCCCCAGAAGAGCACGGCCTGCGCTCCCGACATCACTACGGCGAGCTTGTCGGTCGCGGCGACCTGCTTGGCACCGCCGATCATGTGGGTGCTCATGGAGTAGGTCGACTTCGTGGCCTGTGCGGCAGCCTGGGTGTCCAGGCCGTACCACACGAGGTAGGCGGCGAGGCCCACACCAGCCAGGACGGCGCACACGGCCAGGGCCGCGCGGCCGGTCTTGCAGGCGTCCTCGTCCTTGAGCAGCGCACCCAGTACCAGGTGGGCGGCAGCACCGAAGAGCAGGGCCGCGCCGAGGTAGAGGACAATGAGGGTGTACAGGCCCACGCCCGGCTTTGCCGAGAGCACCGCCCCGCAGGTCATGCCGGCCACCAGCAGGACAGACGCAACAATGGCCGCGATGCCGCACCAACGCGGGACGCTTCCGTCCTCAGTGCGGCTCGACATCACGAGCATCGCAACGCAGACAACCACGAAGAGCACCACGCCGTACAGGGCGAGCGTGACGCCCGACGTGAGGTTTGCAAAACCACCGAACAGACGCTCGGGGCGTCCCAGGCGCAAGGCAAACAGCGCGATTCCAGCTAGCGCCAAGGCGCCGGCGACAAGCGCCGACGCCTTGTTGAGCCGCTCAGAGCGCCACCTCACGCACGCTGCGCCCTGAAAGCCGAGAACCCCTGCGCCCAGGCACGTCACCAGCGTATACAGCGCTAGATAGACCTGGGAATCCATAGCGGTTTAGCTCCTCCACTCGCGATCGCGACGGTCGCCGTAGTGCTGGCGAAGAATGTAGTAGTTCGAAGGGGCGTTGCCCGTGTCGGGCAGCTGGTGCAGGTCGTCGTCCTCGAAGGGCTGCACGGCGTCGCGAATCTTGACGCGAACAGCCTGCTGCTCCTCGTAGGTGCCGGCAACCTCGGGGCGCCAGGGGCCCTCGAAGGAGTCGATGCCCTCGTCGAGGTCACCGAAGAAGCGGGCGCGGGCGCCGCACTGGGCGACGCAAGCGGGGAGCTCGCCCTGCTCGACGAGCTGAGAGCACAGCGTGCACTTCTCGGCAACGTTGCTGTCCTCGTTGATGTAACGCACGCCATAGGGGCAGGCAGAAAGGCAGGCGCCGCAGCCGATGCAGAGCTCCTTGTCGATCTGCACGGTGCCGTTCTCCGTCTTGATCGAGGCACCGGTGGGGCACACGGTGACGCACTCGGGAGTGGCGCAGTGCTGGCACTGCATCGGCAGGAAATACATGTCGACGTCGGGGAACTGGCCGCCCTCTTCCTTGGTGACGGGGCCGACGCGCATGCTGCGGATCCAGAAGTTGCCCACAGGCACGCCGTTGGCAGCCTTGCAGGCGACAGTGCAGGCAAGGCAGCCCGTGCAACGGTTCAGGTCAGTGACGACTGCATACTGAGACATAGCGGGTTCCTCTCCTCTCATTTAGTCATTCAGCAGGAAGGATGGATCAAACCATCCCAGTAGACGGAGGCATGGCGACCACCAGGTCGTATCAAAACCTTCCGTAAAGACGGCGGCTCATATGCAAGGCGCAGAGAGGCGATGTGCGCGCTGCGGGCCTGTGGCCTACTGGACGTACATGAGCCTCTCTGGAACGCGGCAGATGGGCCTCCGCGATCGGGTGAAACAAAGGGCAACGTGCTTTCAAACGGAGCGGCAGCTGCAAGGCGCGCGAGGCCGCTGCGTACTGGTGGTACGTGAGGCCTCGCGGAACGCGGCAGATGCCGCTCCGCGATCGGGTGAGACTCGGTCTCTACTCCTTAATCAGCGACTTACTCGTCTGCAAGCCGTTGACACCCGCGCGATAGTAGTTCATGCCCTCCGCGGACGGATCAGCCGTGAGCCATTCCTTCAGGCGCGGGTCAGTAGACTCCCAGATGACGGGGTTGCCGTCGGGGTCGCAAGGCACGGGGTTACCGAAAGGCGAGTTCTCGGGCGTTGCCTTGTACACAACGCAGGGAATGCCGCGCATCTGAGAAGCGCCGCAGATCCAGCACTGGGCGTACTTGTCGAGCGTGCAGTTGATGTTGACAAGCTCGAAGCCGTGGCTTGCGGTGTCGACCTCGGGGAACCACCAGCCGTGGTTGGCGTTGGTCGTGCCCTCCTTGATGCCGTAGTACAGGTCGATGACCTCGCGGACCTTGCCCCACGGAGTCTCGATCCACACCCAGTCGCCCTCTTCCAGACCAAGCTTGGCGGCGTCGGCGGGGTTCATCTCGAAGCGCGGGTAAGGCCACAGCTCGCGGCACCAGGGGAGCTGACGGTGCTCGGAGTGGAAGTAGACGGGCTGGCGGGCACCGGTCGTCATGATGAAAGCGGCCTCGGGGTTGGCAGCAAGGGCGGCCTTGTAGCCTTCCTTGTTGATCATGTGGTCGTTCTCTTCCATCTTGCCGGCAACAGCCTGATTCTCGCCGATCTGGTCGACCAGGGCTGCATCGTAGAACTCGGGGTTGGCAACCTTGGAGTTCTGCGGCTCACGCCAGTGCGGGAACTTGTCCTCGTCGTCGATGTAGGACTCCATGATCGTGGACCAGATCTCCACCTTGGCGGTGGGGGTCATGAAGCCGGCCTTCTCGTCGACGGCGGGGTACAGGTTGTAGCCGCCCTCCTGACGACGGTAGCCCATCTCCCAGCGACGGTAGGTGCCCCAACGCTCGGGGTGGTACTTACGGCAGTCGAACCAGCCCTCTTCCTGGAACTTGGCAGCGTACTCCTCGAAGGTGGGGCCGTCGGGGAACTCAGGCGTCTTCCAAGCGTCGCAGGCAGCCTTCAGAACGCGGGCCTCCTGCTCCTCGTAGGACACGGTGCCGCCGCACTGGACGAAGTCCTCGACGTTGAGGTTGAGCCACTCGTCGTAGTCCGGGTCGGTGTTGTTGAACGGCACGCCCATGGCCTTGTAGAGAAGCACGACGAACACGGGGTCGAAGATGCACTCGCCCTCGGGCTGCTTGGCGCGCTGGCCGGCGCCGAAGACGCCGCCTGCACCCTGCGAGACGCGCGTGGTGTTGACCTCGAGCCAGTGCAGGCAGGGGAACACGACGTCGGCGCAGCCGTTGTTGGGGCAGCTCCACAGGTTGATGTCAACCCAGAAGTCGAGCTTGGTGAGAGCCTCCCAGGCCTCGGTCAGGTTGGACTCGTTCATGAAGTCGCCCGACATGCACACGCCGGCGTGAATCTGGTAGGGCGTGTCGATCTCGTTGATGGAGTCCCAGATGGTGGCGGAGTCGGCCCAACGGTTCCAGTAGCGCAGCAGCGGGAAACGCTCGGCGCTGATCTGCTTGGCGTTGCGCTCCCAGCTCGTCTTGGGGTTCGGCCAAGCGGTGGAAGGACGGTATGCGCCACCCTTGCGTTCGGCGATCCAGCGGGCCTCCTCGTCGGTGGGAACCTTGTTGTCGTAACGCTCAGCCAAGGGCGAGTCGTTGTCGATCAGGTACTGGACGAAGTCCTGGATCTCGGGGATCTGGTCCTCGATGGACTTGTCACGGCCCTCCCACGTGATGGCGTCCTCACCGTAATCGGTGGAGAGCATCGTGGCGCGGCCGGGGCAGCCGTCGACCTCAGCCTTGGAAGAGCCACGGTTGCCGGCAGGCTCGTCGGCGTTGCCCGTGATGCAGGCGATGAGCTGCAGGGCGCGGGTGTTCTGGACAGCGTGGCCCGTCTGGTCGGGAGCCAGCTGGTAGTGGATGCCGCCGTTGCCCATGGCCGGGTCGATACGGGTCGTGTAGGTCTTCACGGCCTGTTCGATGAGCTCGGCCGGGACCTCGGTGACCTCCTCGGCGTACTCAAGGGTGTAGGGTTCGAGGTTCTCGGCGAAAGCGTCCCACACGGTGCGGGCGACATGCTTGCTGCCATCCTTCCACGTGACCTCGACCTCGCCCGGGAAGAGCGAAGGAAGCTTGGGCAGGCCCTCGGGGTTGCACTCCTCGGAGCCGGCCGGGAAGCGGTCGGGCTCGGTGGCGGGGTCAGCGAAGGTCGAGATGTCAGGCAGCCATGCGTCGGCAGCCAGCGGCTTGTAGGGGTGCTCGACCCACATGCCGGTGGTGGGGATGCGATGCTCCTCGCCCTCCCACTGGCAGGCCTCGGAGTCCCAGTAGGTGAGGCGCTCGTTGGCCTCGTCCCACACCATGAAGCGCTTGGGGGAGCCGTCCTCCTTGAGGTCGGCCTCGGTGAGCAGGCGGGTCCTCATGTGGATGCCGCCGTTCATCTCCATGAACCAAACGCCGTCGCCGGGCTCGCCCTCCTTCTCCTTGTCCTCGCACCACAGGAACGGGGCGTTGGTCCAACGGCGCACGAAGGCGTCATCGTAGGCCTCGTTGTCGACGATCCACTTCAGCCAGGACAGCGACAGGCACAGGTCGGTGCCGACACGCAGGGGCAGCCAGATGGAGCTCTCCTTGCCCAGCGGGGTCAGGCGCGGGTCGACCAGGATGTGGCAGGCGGCATGCTGCGCGACATCGGTGACGGTACGGTTGTTGGAGTCGTAGTTGGAGTACTCGGCTGCGGTGCCCCACTGCACGTAGACCTTGGGCTCAGCCTCGACCTCCATCCACGGGGAGCCGATCTCGTCGGTCAGGATGCCGCCGAAGTGACGCGGGCCCTTGCAGATCTCGTAGGCAAGGTGGGCGTTGGGCGTACCGAAGACCTGCTTGAGGGTTCCGTAGGGAGCCTGAGTCCAAACGCGGGACGTACCGCCCATGGCGAAGACCGACTCGCCGCCGTACTTGTTGACGATCTCGGTGAGCTTCTCACCAACGAGGTCGAAGCCCTCCTTGAGGGAGATGCGGACCCAGCCCGGATCGTCCTCGCCCTTGGGGTTGGTGCGCTTCATGGGGTAACGCAGGCGATCGGGGTGGTAGGCAGCCTGCATCGAAGCCTGGGACTTCGAGCAGCAGTGGCCGCGGCCGTGAGGCGTGGACTCGTCGCCCTCGACCTTGACAACCTTGCCGTCCTCAACGGTGACCCAAACGCCGCACTCGACCTTACCGCAGGCGCGGCAGGTGGAACGGATGCGCTTGACCTCGCCAGCGGTCTCGTCAGCACCCTCCGCAAGCGCCTTCATGGGCTCGGGGGCGCCCCCGGCCATGGCGCAGGCGGCGGCCGTGACGGCGGCGACCTTGACGAAGCTACGGCGGCTCATGGTGAGCTTGGCCATATCGTGCTCCTCTCTTCTTTCCTACATGACGTATGTGCTCGTGTGCATGCCGTGCCCCTGTACGGGGAGGCTCGCGTCCTTGCACGTTTCCAAACTCTAGGGCGCGCCGCCTCTACCCCCTCATTCCAACGGGTGGTTTTGGGCGCTTAAGCGCTCTACACCAAACGGGATGATTGTGCTTGTATGTGGATTGGCTGTAACATAACGGCAGGTAAATGGCTCATCTGATAAAAATTGGCATTATAAGGGCGCTCAAATCAGAGCAACCGGGGGACAACGTCGGCGCATCGACTGCGCGGACGCACACAGCGGCGCTTGCCGCAGGACGGGGAGATACGGGATGGCACTGCGCATACCAAAGGTAAGCCTGCGCGTAGAGGCGGCCGATGAAAACGACCTGGGCGAGGTGCACGGCGAGACGCTGGGCCTGGGCCTCATGCTTTTGCTTGCCCTCGACATGATGCTTGGAGGCGATCAGGGCTCAGGCGTCATGCCCGGCCTCATGCGCTACGCCTTCTGCGCCGCCGCGGCCCTCATGCTGCTTTGCGGCGCCGTTCTCGACAAACGCGTGCATGCGGTCTTCCGCACCTAC
>JAHZHK010000055.1:17475-17733 GCA_019420325.1 Coriobacteriaceae bacterium
ACAAGCCAGTCGTCGTCGCCATGGTGCTCTTCGTCCCCGGTGCCGTCTGCGGCATCGCAGGCGGCTACTTGGACCCCTCGTTGCAGGTCGCGTTTCAGCTTGTTGGCGGCATCTGCAACGGTCTGAGCATGGGTTTGCTTGTCTTCCTGTGGGGCATCAGCTTCGGGCGCCTCGGCTTGCGCGACATCACCCTGAACTCCGTGCTCGGCGTGGTCGGCGGCATCGGCGCATATGTGCTGCTGCGCTCTTTCCTGCCTG
>JAHZHK010000056.1:0-17083 GCA_019420325.1 Coriobacteriaceae bacterium
GCCAGAAGCGTGGGCTTCCTCAACCTTCACGGCCTCACGAATCTTGGTGGAGAACAGCTTGCAGTTGAGCGCCGACGCCATGGTCTCGGCCTCGACGATGCTCACCTTGGCATTGTTGGTCTGACGATGGTACTTGGTGAGAAGAATGCCGGCAATCTGAAGACCGGGGTTTGTGAACTCGCGCACGTCGGCAATGGTCTGGGCAAGCTGAGTGATGCCCTTGGTCGCCAGGAACGAAGACGTGGTGGGGATGACAACGTAGTCGGCGGCAGTAAGTGCCATCGTGACGAGCAGGCCCAGGGAAGGGGAGCAGTCAATGACGCACAGGTCGTAGTCGTCGGCGACCTTGGCAAGCGCCCTCTTGAGACGAGCGGGACCATTGAGAACTCCCAGCAGCTCCTTCTCGGCAGAGGCAAGGGTGATCTCGGCGGGAAGCAGGTCGGCGCCTTCGCGATGCACAATCGTCTCGGCGATATCGGCGTTGCCCATGAGGACCTCATACACCGTGTCGCGGTCATAGGTCGTCTCGCCGAGCACGTCGGTGAGGTTGCCCTGGGGATCGAGGTCGACGCACAGCACGCGAGCCCCGCGCGCCGCAACGCTCGATGAAACGGCAGCGACCGTCGTTGTCTTGCACACGCCGCCCTTCTGATTGCACACCGCAACTGTCTGCATAACTACCTCCGAGTCATCTTTGAAATCTGTCGGGCCATCATAGCCACCCTCGCGGACAGATATTACTTTTCACCTATGCATATCAGAGTAAATCCACATGACCACATGTATGTGTATATGTTTCGCTGTATATATACATACATGACTAAGTTGAGAACATTTCAATTATGCACCTTATACCAGGTATTTTTATCTGATGCCCGGATGCACTGGCACACTCGTTCTGTCTTGCAGTTGGTTCATATAAAGAAGTATGACTATATGCATATAGCATTAATATATGTATGTACATCTACATATACGCATACATATGTCAGACTTAAAGCCCTCAGCCACCCAGGCGCACAACGGAAACGGGCTGCTTTCGCAAGCCGAAAACCACTCGCGCCCGATGGCAAAAACGGTAATAAAGCACTACGGCAAATGCATCCCCAAGGTGAATAAACCGCGACGTTATGGGTGTTGGCGGAGGTTGTAAAACGGTAATAAACCACCACGTCACCAGCATCGGCAAAGGTGGGAAAGCAGTAATAAACCGCGACATCAAGTGAAACGCTTTTAAAGCCACGCTGCACCACCAAAGAACGATCGAAGAGTCACCAATCCGCCTTCGGCAGCAAAGGAAAAGACAAGTCGGCTACACATCCGAAGGATTGCTGGTGCACAAGCTCTGCAGTCCTTTGCCCGTGGTAATAAACAGCAACGTACAGTGTGGCGGGTAAATCAGCAAACCTCGACGATATGGCCTTGTTTTCATGCTGAACTCAGTAATAAACCATGACGCCCGTCAACAGATGCGCCACCGCTCGCAACGGTAACAAACAGCAACAAGGCAACGTCTAAAAACAGTAATAAAACGAGACAATCCAAGTCTTCCAATTAGAAACAAATATCCAATGTACCAGCAAGTTTGTCACAATAAGTCGTAGTAAACCGCGATGCCACCATCATGCGAGAACGGTAATAAACATCGACACGCAGCTCCCTTGATGCAAGCGAAAAGCCTTCTCACGAACGCCCCCAGCATCGAAAACGGTAATAAACGACGACACACTGGCACGGGAAAATTCAAGAGGTCCGGGGAATAAACCGCGATGCCGCGCTGGAGAAAACCAGTGGCGCGCAACGGTAATAACCCGCGCATCCCATCAGTGGAAGATCAAAAGACTCTCGGCATCCAAACCAGCAGGCAAGCACCAATGAGAACCACGCGCCGTACGTAATAAACCGCCACGCCCAACAACAAACTGCAACACCAAGAAGCAGTAATAAACAACCACGCGCAAGCAAAGCTCAGCGCACGTAATAAACCGCCACGCCAATCACATTCTTTTTAGCAATCCATCCCTCAACTAAAAACTAAAACACCTGGTAGATGGCCTAATTTTTAGCATGGAGATTCTACGAAAATCTTTGGGAAATAAAACGCGACGCAACGGTAACAAGCCGTGAAACAACGGAAACAACCCGCGATTCAAAACGAATAAACCGCGATGCTCAAACTTCGAAAACACAGCCTTCTACGTCGGAAAACGCCCACCGCAAAAAAGGCTGTATGTCTTTGTAAGTACCCGAAGGTACTTACATAAGGCTTTAAACCCAAAGGACCGAGAATGAAGAAAAGAGCAAAAACAAGTAGAATCATACGCGCAAAGGAGCGAAAGATGACAGACGAGTACAGCAAGATAAAAGGCGAAGCCGACCTTACCGAGTACGCCAATCAAAAACTTGAACATGTACCAGGCGGTTTAGTATGCCCGTGTTGCTCAAGCGGAAAAGGAGCAAACCGTACACCGGCGTTTTCCATCAAGGGTCAGCGTTGGAAATGCTTTGCCTGTCAAACAGGTGGAGACATCTTCGACCTTGCTGGCGCAATCAACGCCACGCAAGACAAAAAGGAACAGCTTGCCCTCGTAAAGGAATGGATGGGTGTTCAATCGCCCTCTGCGGTCTCTGTGAACTTCCCCGATCGACCACATACCCGTCCGCAAGCATTGTCTCCCCAAACTACCAACACCCTTGAGGCCAACAAGGAACGAAACGCCCAGTACATCAAGCGTTGCCAGGCAAACATAGATAGCCTTGCTGTATGTGACTATCTCGCTTCGCGCGGCATGAGCCCCGAAATCGCACGGCAGGACGGGCTGGGATACGACCCTGCCACAAAAAGGCTCATCATCCCTTGGAAAGGGTCTTCGTACTACTGGATTGGAAGGGACATCACCGGTGCCTCTTCGAGGAAGTACGACAAGCCCAAGTCAGCAGAAGTCGGGCCTCAACCGGTGTGGAACCCAGACGCGCTGACGCGCTCAAGCTATTTCGTCGTCGAAGGGCCCATGGACGCGCTCGCACTTTCCCGCCTGGGCTTTCCAGCTATCGCGCTTGGCGGAGTCGGCATCTCGTCCCTTATTGAGGAGGCATTGCGCACTCAGTCGCGGTCCTGCGCCATCCTCATGCTCGACAGCGACGAGCCGGGAACGAAGGCGCAGGAGAGGGCCCACGCTGCTCTTGAAAAAGCAGGCCTCATCTACATGGATTACCCTGGGGACAGGTTTGCGAAAGACGCCGACGAGATGTGGGCACGTGATCCGGAGAAACTGCGCGCTGAACTGCAGCGAGCCAGCGAGGACGCCGGCGAACTCGCCAAACAGGTAAACGCGGAACGCCAGGCGCGGCTCTTCAAGACGCTGCGCCCCGCCAATGTGGTTAAAACGGCGTTCGACCTGCTCGAGATGCCCAAAGAGACCCCCTGCATCCCTACAGGGATAGCTGGGCTCGATGAGATGCTCGATGGGGGCTTGCGCTGCGGCCTGCATGTGTTGGCAGCAGCTTCCTCGCTGGGTAAGACGACCCTCGCGACGCAGATTGCCGATGCAATCGCCCTGGCAGGCAACGATGTTCTGTATGTCACGTTGGAGCAGTCGGCGCGAGACCTTGTCGCAAAGTCGGTTGCACGCCTATGCTATAGGCAGACAGACGGCATGCAGTGTTTCGCCACGCGCGAGATGACCGACCTGCAAAAGCGTGCGACCTGGTCGCATCAGCGTCGCGAAGCATTTGAGCAGGGCGTGCAGGCATATGGCACAGCGGTCGCCCCTCACGTGGAAATCCTCGAAGGAGTTGGTCGTACCTGTGCTCTCGACATCGCGGGCTATGCCGCCTGCATGGCCGAGCAGGGTAGAAAACCCGTCGTGTTCGTTGACTACCTGCAGCTTTTGACCAGCGATGTCACGCAGGACGAGCGACTTTCCATCGCGCGCAACGTCTCCGACCTGCGCCAGCTTGCCCGTGATCTCGACACTCCCGTCGTGTGCATCTCAGCCGTGCGCAGGGATGCCTACCTCATGCCGGTAACGCTCGATTCGATGAAGGAGTCGGGAGCCATCGAGTACGGTGCCGATACCGTGCTGGGCCTGCAGGTTGCAGGCGTCGACATGGGGCAGACGTCTGGGTCAGACCGCAAGGCAAGAAGCGAGGCCGACAGACTCAGCAGGGTGGGAAGGGCAGCCGAGCAACGTAATGTCGAGCTTGTCGTGCTCAAACAGCGCGACGGTCGCGTGCACAGCGCCGATCAGGCAATTCGCCTGACGTTTATCCCGCAGGCGAGCATCTTCGTGTAGCTGCCCGTCCAGCGCTATCCCCAAGCAGGTATCTGGGGAAAGGGCGGTGGCGCGTGCGGTTGGTGTGTGTTGTGGGTGGTCGCCTGGTAAAATCCCCTCAACTAGTCAGAAGGAAAGGCGGGCGGAACAGCGTGGCGAACGAGATCTTGAAGTGGAACGAGGACACCCTCAATGCGATCGTCAGGGCGCGCGACACAGGTGCCAAGCTGGCGGGACGTTTTACGGGTGACGTCCTCAAGAACCTGCGAGACAACTACGCCACCGCCATCGCCAAGGTGCCCGCGGAGGTCTGGTCCTTCCCCTATAGCCCCACGCCGGTGCCCGCCATGTGCGACGAGAGCATCTACATGGCTGTCGAGCATGGCTGGATTTCGGAGAAGGAGGGCATCGAGGCTGTCGGTGATTGCTGGAAGCCCTATTCGGGCTCGCTTCGCAATGTGAACGGCGACTGGATGGCCGTCACAAAGGCGCTCGAAGACGGCACGATTCGTCACCTCACCAAGGACGGGGACGAGCTGTGGCCCACCCACAACCGTCAGGCAGACCTCAGTGAGGCCGTGGCGGTGCTGCGCGAGGCAAAGCTCCAGCTCAACCTGCCTACGCCCGCCCTGCGCGACGACATCTCGTCTTCGGCCACCAAGTACCAGATTCTCTGCGCGCTTGTGTTCATGGGATATGGGCCTGCCATCTACCCACTCATTCGCCAAAAGCTTGAGCGCACCCGCACGCTGGGAACGCCGCAGGTCACGGTAGCCAACGACAAGGTTTCCAAGGCCGTTTTCGGCCGCGGTAAGGAGCATGTGGAGGCAGCGGGATACTTTGCTGCGGCTGAAGGCCCCTCTCTGCAGCTTGTCACAGGCAAGGGCATGTCGGTGGGTGTGTCGCTGTCGAGCGCCTTCCCGCTTGAGGCCGATCCCGCGACGTACATGCTTTCCGACGTTGACCGCTTCTGGCTCGACGGTCTCTCGTCGGTGGCATGGGACGGGCACAGCACGTTCTACGGCAGTGACATCCTTGCCCTCATGGGATACGTCCGTCCGCGCGCCGCCACCTGTCACGAGACCATGCGCGAGGCGTATGACTCGGTTGTCCGCCTCATGAACACGCGCATCACCATTGACACCACCGGCGAGATGCGCGCTTTCGACAGCTCGGTTGCTCCGCAGATCAATTCCGAGCCCGTGGTCAACGCCCATACGGCCCTTATCATGGGCAAAGACGGCGAGATGGAGGACTTCCGCATCGAGCTCAACGTGCGCAACGGCGAGCCTCTCTCGGCGCTGCCCCTGGCCGTGTATGCTTACAGCAAACGCCAGCTGCTCACCTTTAGCCGTGACGACTTCCGTTTCGACGGCCTGCGCCTGTCTACCGAGCACCGCCGCATGTGGCTCTATGTGCTGCGTCGCCTGCGCGAGAAGGGCACCTCCAACACCATCGTCTTCAAGACCATGTTTGACGAGATGGGCCTCGACCCCGACCGCTCCAAGAAGTCGCGCATGCTCAAGCAGCTGCGCGCCATGCTTGACATGCGCATCTCCGAGCACCGTCTCATCAAGTCCTACGGCTGGAACACCGGCACCGCCAACGTCGCCCGCTCCGTCACCATCGAGCCCCTCCCCGAGTCGAGCAAAGCCGGCAAAGCCAAGGCCGCGAAGTAGGGGAGAGACGCGTCTGCCGCCGCTCCACACGGGCAAAACTTCCGTAAATGTGTAACCATTACACGTTTTCCCATGGTAAAACGTGAGTAGAATCACATTTTCGGAAGAAATTGACTTGAGGGGCAGCGTGGCCCCGATGATGGCGAGAGTTTGACGCTTCCCGGAAAGATCCCGGTGTTACTTCGTCCCTTAGAGCGTCCATGCTTCATACGCCCCGACAACTCGACAGGCTCGACGCCCATTTTGTCGAGTCACTCGACAAACTTGCGTCGAGTCACTCGACGTTTTATTATCGAGTTCGTCGAGTCATCGAGGAGGGCGACATCATGGCCATACCAGTGAACATTGATGACCTTGTCAACTTGCGCACGGTTGAATCTACGCGCGTCGAGTTCAAGGCAGATTTCAATCCGAACCCCATCATCCATACCATTTGTGCCTTTGCCAACGACATCGACAACATTGGCGGCGGTTACATCGTCATTGGTGTGGAGGAACGCGATGGCAGCCCCGTCTTCCCTCTTAAGGGCATCGAACAGGAGCGCATTGACGACATTCTCAAGCGGCTTGTTGGTCTGTGTCACTGCATCGAGCCTCTGTACAACCCGGTTGTGGAGCCGGTCCTTTTCCAGGGTGTCTATATCATCGTCATTTGGGTGCCTGGAGGATACGGACGTCCCTACAAGGCCTCAAAGGACGTCCTGTCTGATAAGTCGAGCAAGTTTTACTACATCCGCAAGTTCAGCAGCACGATTGTCGCATCGCCGCAGGAAGAAAGGGAGCTTTTTTATGCGGCGACGGACATCCCCTTCGATGACCGTCCCAATCTGCTGGCTGAGGTGGACGATCTTGACTTGGGTCTCATGCGAGAGCATCTCAAGCAAATAGGCAGCAGTCTGTACGAACAGACCGTGGACAGCGGATTGATCGAGATTGCCGATGACTTGCAGCTTCTTTCGGGTCCGCCCGAGAGGCGAAGGCCGCGCAACGTCGGCATCCTCATGTTTTCCGAGAGGCCGGAGCGGTATTTCCGTTACGCGCGCATCGAGGTCGTCGTCATTCCCGACCCTACGGGCGAAGGCATGGTTGAGAGGGTGTTTACCGGCCCTATTCAACGTCAGCTGAGAGACGCGCTCTCGTATATCGAGAACTTTGTGATCGCGTCTAAGACATACAAGCTTGATGACGCCGCTGAGGCGTGTGTGGTGTACAACTACCCATTCCGTGCGGTGGAAGAGATTCTTTCGAATGCCGTGTATCACCGTTCCTACCAGGTTGCTGAGCCCATCTGCGTGCGTGTTACGCCCCAATCCCTGGAAGTGACGAGCTACCCGGGCTTTGATCGTAGTATCACCGACGAGGACGTGGAGGCACATAGGTTCCGTGCTCGTATCTATCGCAATCGCAGAATTGGCGATTTCCTCAAGGAGCTGCATCTCATCGAGGGTCGCAACACCGGGTTTCCTAACGCTTTCGCGGCCTTGCGCCAGAACGGTTCCGATGAGCCGACGTTCGAGATGGATGATACGCGCGGTTATCTTTCAGTGACCATTCCTATCCATCGGGCATTTCTGCCGTCGGGAGGCGCTGTGGCCAGGGCTGAAGAGTATGAGGCGCGTGTTCTGGAGGCGTTGGAGGCCGGCCCCCTTACGCTGACCGAGCTTGCTCGCGCCATGGGATACAAGGGCATCTCTAAGAGGCTGAGCACGACGGTCGATGCCATGCTCCGCACGGGCGCGTTGAGGTACGTGGCGGGGGAGCGGGGAAGGATGAAATTGGAGGCGGCGGTAGGATAAGGGGCGTGTCAAGAGAGGGGCATCGTTTCCCATGGGCGGCGTCTCGATTTTTGCAAAACTTGCAAAAATTGCCTAAAATTGCAAAAGAGCAGGTAGATTAGGTTGTGATTGGAAATACATCGCACTTCGGCGATCTGCGATTGCCGGGTTGACCGCGTCGAGGAGATATAGCCCTACCGCGCTGCGGGTTTTCTGTCCCCGTCTTGGAGTACAATCTGCGCCATTCGAGCAACCGTGTGATTGGAGCCGCCATGCCCGTTCTCTTCCTTGAGTATCCCAAGTGCTCTACCTGCAAGAAGGCCAAAAAGTGGCTCGACGAGCACGGCGTGGACTACATCGACCGCGACATTGTGACTGACAACCCCACGGCGGCCGAGCTTGCCGAGTGGCGCGAGCGGGGAGACTTGCCCGTGCGTAAGCTCTTCAACACAAGCGGCGTGCTCTATCGTGAGCGCAACATAAAGGCCCAGCTTGACGCGGGGTTGAGCGATGAGGACGCGCTTGCCCTGCTTGCCGAGAACGGCATGCTCGTGAAACGCCCTCTCGTGGTGGGCGACGACTTCGTGCTCGTCGGTTTTCGCGAGCAGGCTTGGCAGGAGCGCCTGGGCTAGGCTTTTCTCCCCTACTTCACCAGCGCCTGCGCCGCAAACACGGCGGCGATGCTCAGGGTCACGCTCAGTACGGCGTACAGCATGGCGAGCGGGGTGTTTCCTGCCTGGATGAGGCTGTTGGACTCAAGCGCAAACGTGGAGAACGTGGTGAAGCCGCCGCACAGTCCCACCTTGAGGAAGAGCAGCAGCTGTGGGTTCATGGTCGTGCCCAGCTTAGATGCAAGTGCGCACACAAGGCCCATCACGAACGAGCCCACGATGTTGATGACGAGCGTCTTGATGGGAAAAGCGGCGACGGCGCCTGTGGGGATGAAGCCCACGAGGTAGCGCAGCACCGATCCCACAAAGCCGCCGAGGCCGACAAACAGGCAGTTGAGAAACATCTGGTCCTTCTTAGGCGACGTTGGGCGAGGACAGCAGTGCCTCTCCAGCCCTCACGGCATAGGTCGAGTTGCACTCATAGAAGATGGTCACCAAGGGCCAGGGGCGCTCGTTGACCGACGTCGTGTACGGGTCGTTCACGTGCACGTCTCCGTCGTAGCCTGACCAGCCGGTGATGAGCACGTAGTGGCCTAGGTCGGTGAACTCGCCGGCGCCAAGGTTGCACACGAGAAGCCAGCCGCCGTTGAGATAGCTTGCTGCCTCGTCGATGGTGGTGACGTCGGCCCATTCAAGGCCGACGCGTTCGCAGAAGTAGCCCACGAATTCGCCGTGCGTGCCAGCTTGGGCGTCGCACAGTTCCGACTCCGTCGCGAGCAGCGACACCATGTAGGGACTCATGTCGGTGCGGCCTGAAAGGCCTGCATAGAGCATTGCCAGCGAAGTGGGGCAGCAGCCCTTGGTTCCCAACGGACCGCCGATGTACTCCATGTAGCCCCAGCGCTTGTCCCACTGCATGAGGTGCGGGATGCTTCCGTCGGCAGGCAAATCGTCTTCGGTGAGACCGCCGGCTTTCGTGCCGGGGTAGGAGGTGCGGAAACCTGCCACGAAAGATCGGGCGGCAGGGTCGTCGGCTGCGAGTTCGAGCAGCTTCTCTGCCAGGTCTTGGTCAAGCTCGCCGAGGGCCTGCGCATCGCACAGGATGCTTGCGACATCGGGGTCGCTTGCCTGGGAGAGGAGCGTCTCGGCAGCCTGTGCATCCACCCATGCGGGAAGCGATGTGGGGATGTTGAAGACGGGCATGTCCCCTGCGGCCGCGCCCTGAGCACCGCCGGCGGAGACTGCCTGCTCGTCGGCAAGGGCGACTTCAGCGCGACCGGTAGGCATCAGCGAGCCGAGCCCGGCAATCGTTGCCGCGGCCGTGCTTGCTATGAATGCCCTGCGTGTACAAGTCCTGCCGTCCAAGCGCATATCTCCTTCGGTCTTCATGACAAATCGTCCTCAGTCTAACATGGACGGCCGCCCGGAAGGCCCGTTTCCGCAGCTAACCATCGAGAATGCCCCGTTTCCTGCGTTTCTGCGTCGTTTGCCCGGCCTTCGCGCCCCAGCTGCTGAGTCCGAAATCGTACATATGGAGTCCTCGTGCATGCCCCCGCGCGCGTGTGGTAAGTCCGAAAGTTGACTACTATGAGTCTGAAATCGGACATATAGTGGGGAGGGACCATGGAACCGACGGAGGAAGCCAAGCGTTCCTACGAGGAATTCAACCAGTTTTTCAGGGAGTTCCAAGACGTCTACGACGCCGCCGCGCTCAAGCTCGGTATATCGCAGAGCGCGTTCGACGTGCTGTGGGCGTTGTGCGAGTGCGGGGAAGGATGCCTGCAGCGCGACATCTGTGCCTATGCCTACCTGGGCAAACAGACGGTCGGCTCATCGGTGCACAAGCTCGTGGCCGACGGCATCCTCCGTCTCGAGCCGGCCGAGACCGGTAGGGGCATGCGTGTGTTCTTCACGCCGCAGGGCAAGAAGTTCGTTGATGAGAACGTGATGCCGCTGCTGCAGGCCGACGTCGAGGCTTTCATCGACATCCCTCCAGACGAGCGCGAGGTGTTGGTCGGCGCGGCACAGCGCTATCTGCGCGGGCTCAAGGGCCGCTTCGACGCGTTCGAGCCGTCGATGCAGTATCCCGCGCCCGCCAAGGCGCATCCCCGTACCAAGGATTCAGGCAACAAGGAGTAGTTCAAAAATGCCAATCGATATTTCAGAGCACTTCACGCTGGGAAAGCTTCTGCGCTTTACTGCCCCAACGGCCGTCATGATGGTGTTTACCAGCATCTACGGTGTCATCGACGGCCTGTTCGTCTCTAACTTCGTGAGCAAGGAGGCGTTTTCGGCCCTCAACCTCATCTACCCGTTCATCATGATGATCGGCGCGCTGGGCATGATGTTCGGCACCGGCGGCACGGCGCTCGTGGCCAAGACGCTGGGCGAGGGCAAGAAGGAGCGGGCAAACGGCCTGTTCTCGCTCATCATCTACACCATCCTTGCCGTGGGTGTCGTGTCTGCGGTGCTCGGCATCATTTTCATGCGCCCGGTGGGCCAGCTGTTCAAGGCGACCGGCTCGCTGCTCGACCTGGCCGTTCTCTATGGCACCATCTGCGCGATCGCCTTGCCTGCGTTCATGCTGCAGCAGGCGTTCCAGAGCTTCTTGCCCGCAGCGGGCAAGCCCAAAGTCGGCCTCGCGGTCATCGTTGGCGCGGGTGTGACGAACATCGCGCTCGACGCCCTGTTCATCATCGTGTTCGGCTGGGGCCTTGCCGGCGCGGCCATCGCTACGGCAATCAGCCAGGTCATCGGCGGCGGTCTGCCTCTTCTCTACTTTGCACGCAAGAACCCGAGCAACCTGCGTCTGGGCAAGCCCGTGGTTGACCTGCGCGCTCTGGGCAAAGCGTGTACGAACGGTGCTTCCGAGCTTGTGGCAAACCTGTCCATGTCGCTCGTCTCGATGCTTTACAACTACCAGCTCATGACCTTCATTGGTGCCGACGGTGTGGCTGCCTACGGCGTCATTCAGTACGTCATCTGGATCTTTGTATCGTTCGTGATGGGCTTCTCGATGGGCTCGGCGCCGCTTGTGAGCTACCAGTACGGTGCGCAGAACAAGGCGGAGCTGACGAACCTGTTCAAGAAGAGCGTGAGCGTGGTCGCCGTCCTCAACGTGATCCTTACGGTGCTCGCCGTGTCGCTGGCCCGTCCCATCGCGATGCTCTTCGTGGGGTACGACGCCGGTGTGCTCGAACTCACCGTGCAAGCACTCTCCATCTACTCGTTCATGCTGCTACTGGCGGGTTTTTCAATCTACGGCTCGGCGTTCTTCACGGCGCTCAACAACGGCCTGGTGTCGGCAGTCATCTCGTTCGTGCGCACCCTGGTCTTCGAGTGCGGCGCCGTCATCGTGCTGCCCATGATCATGGGCGAGATGGGTATCTGGTACGCCATCCTGGTGGCCGAGGCCATGTCGGTCCTTCTGACCTGCGGCTTCCTTGCCGGTCTGCGCAAGAACTACGGTTACCTGCAGTAATGCCAAGCGATTGCTTTGGCGGATGGCGTTCGGCTGAATGTGAGGCCGGCGGGCATGCAGTTCACACCTGCATTCCCGCCGGCTTTTCTGCTACTCCGTATACCCGGGGAGGGGTATACTGGTTCAAATTTAGCATACATTTCATTGGCCCAAATGTATGCTAATTCAGCAAAATACCTGGATACGCATTTTTGATTTTCCTGAAATATATGTTAATGAATGACTGCTTGGTTGACGCGCACGTGAAAGGGGCTCGCATGAACGCTAC
Organism: Coriobacteriaceae bacterium; assembly: GCA_019420325.1. GTDB lineage: Bacteria > Actinomycetota > Coriobacteriia > Coriobacteriales > UMGS124 > UMGS124. The sequence continues at coordinate 12,089 of JAHZHK010000056.1, forward strand.
CGACAATGCAACGCATGTGGACGTTGAATCCAGCACCGAGGCGAAGTGGCGTCGCAATGCCCGTCGGCATACTCGCTGCGTCATGGTGCTACCCGACGACCTTGCCGGCAAGCGCGTGCTTGACATCGAGTGCCGCAAGGGTCTGGGTGCGTTCAAGATTGCCGACCGGGTGGGCGAGGGCGGGTTCGTCACCGGGACTGATTCTTCGGCGGAGAAAATCGCCGCCGCGCAAGAGCTCGCGCCCCAGCAGCACTGGGCGGGCGATGCCTGGCGGCAGCATATGCGTCTCGTCCAGGCTGACCCAACCGATCTGCTTGCGGCCGGTATCGAAGACGCATCCATCGATGTCGTTGTGGTCAACAGCGTGCTCAATTTTGCGTCCGACCGCCTTAAGGCGTTCAGTGAGATTGCCCGAGTCCTTGCTCCCGGTGGGTATCTCTATCACGACGCAGTGCTGGCTCTCCAGCCCCTGCCGCCTCTCAGCAAAGCGGGTCCCGCCGCTCCTGTTGCCAATGTCTTTGCGACGGCTCCCACAAAAGAGGAACTTGTACGCATCTTGCAGGAAGCTGGCTTCTCTAGCTGGGAATTCCTCAACGAACAGCCCCTCGAGCCTCAGCGCGAAGACGCGATCGAGTCACTCTCTGGCCTGACCTTTGAGAGCGCCGTGGTCCGGGCGTTCGCGTAACGCCTCCGCCTGCGCTCATTTGTCTGCAAGCATCGTGCCGCGGCGTCGATCCTAATCCCCGTTGTCTCGCCAGCGTGCCCCCTTGCCCCTTGCTTGCTTTCCGTGCTGCGGCGAGGGTGTGCAGACTCTTCCAACGGGGTACAAATCACCTTATGCTGTGCAGTTCTACGCTGTGTCCCCTGCTCGAATCTGCTCGAAAGGCCTGCCTCGCGTGAAGATCCTCATCGTCATTAACGACTACCTCAACAAGTCAAACGGCATGTGCATCTCCACACAGCGCTTTGTCGAGGAGTTCCGTGCGGCGGGTCACGAGGTTCGCATTGCCACGAACGACCGCTACGGCGTCCTCGACTACCCGCTTGACGTCGTGCGCATCCCGGTGTTCTCGGGCATCATCGAGAAAGAGGGCTTCACGTTCGCCCGCGCCGAAATGCGCACCATTCGCAAGGCCGTGGCCTGGGCCGATGTCGTGCACGTCGAGGATCCCTTCCTCGTGTGCCGCCTGGCCGCCAGGGAGGCGCGGTGTGCGGGCAAGCCGGTGACAGGTACCTTCCACCTCTATCCCGAGAACATGACGTATGCCGTGCATCTGGGTGAGATCGACCCTGTGAACAGGTGTTTCTTGCGGTCGTTTGTCTCTGGCGTGTACAACCGCTGCCTATGCGTGCAGTGCCCCACGGCCCAGGTTCGCGACAGGCTGGCCGAAGTCGGGGCAACCGCCAAGCTCGAAGTGATTTCGAACGGCATCGCGCAGGCGTTCATCGATGCGGGCAAAAAGCGGCTGGAGGCAGGCAGGGTCTCTTCTGCGCACCAGGCCGGTGTCGCCGATTCGCCCGGTGCGCTGCGCGTGTTGAGCGTGGGGCGCTTTGCCCCTGAGAAGAACCAGGCAACCCTCCTCGAGGCGATTGCCCAGGCCAAGCATGGCGGGCAGATGCGCGTGACGCTTGCCGGCAAGGGTCCCATCGAGGCCGAGCTTCGCAAGAAGGCGGCCGACCTCGGGCTCAATGTCGATTTCGGCTTTTTCGAGCAGGAAGAGCTGCGCGATCTCATGTGCGCAAACGACGTCTACGTGCATTGTGCCGATGTGGAGGTCGAGGGCATGTCGTGCATGGAGGCGTTTGCATGTGGCTGTGTGCCCGTCATTTCCGACGCCTCCCTCTCCTCAACGAAGGCCTACGCGCTCACCGCGCACAACATCTTCTCGCATGCAAACGCCGTCGATCTTGCCGTCAAACTCGACTGGCTTTACGAGAATCGCTCCGATCTTGCAGCTTTGAGCAGACAATATATCGAGTATGCGCAGGGCCTTGGTGTGCATGGTTGCGCCGAGAGGGTCCTTGCGATGATGGGAGAAGCTTGCAATCAGGTGGCCCGCAGCCAGGCGGTTCATACGGCCCAGGCGCCTTGTGGCCAAGCGGGGCACACAGGCCAGGCGCTTTGCCGTCAAGCGGGGCACGAAGGCCAAGTGGGATGTCCGGGCCAGATGACCCACGGCCAGGTGGGCCATGCGGACCAGGTGCCTCGCGACCAGGTGGGACACGCAGACCTGGCTGCCGCCCCTGAACCTGTCGGTTCCCACGCCGTTGCTGCCAGGCTTCGTGTGCGCATCTCCCGTGGCGTGCATCACAGGCTGGGTCGCAATCGAAGGGGTGGCGACAATGGACGTGCTTAACGCGCCCTTTCTCTATATCGTGCTGGGCTACTTGTCGGGCAGCGTGCTGTATTCGGAACTGTTCATGCGTTTCTTCCACGGCAAGAGCTTGTTGGAGGTCAGCGCGAACCACAATCCTGGTTCCTCCAACGCCTTTATATACGGGGGATTTTGGTGCGGCACACTGTCGGTGGCGTGCGACATATTGAAAGGCCTTCTTCCCGTTTGGCTCTTCTGCCGCGCGTTCGGCATGGCGTCGCCCGCTCTCTCCCTCGTCATGGCGGCGCCTGTGCTGGGTCACGCCCGCCCCTGCTTCTTCGGCTTCAAAGGCGGCATGTGCATCGCCACAAGCTTCGGCGTGCTGCTGGGCCTGCTTCCTTGCGACGGCCCCTTTATCATGCTGGCCGCGCTCTACCTGGGGCTTTTGCTTGTCCCGGGTATCGATAACAGCGTGCGGTCCATTCTCGCCTTCGTTGTGCTGCCGATTCTGGGCGTCGTGGGCGCCTGCCTGGGGCGCCTCGTGCCGAGCGTTGCGGCGGGCATGCTGCTGGTGTCCCTTGTTGCCCGTAAGAGAATCTGGCCCGATCTTGCTTGCGAGGACCAGACGCGCTTCTCCCACCTGCGCCTACCAGGGGATGCGCACTAGTTCGGAGGCGCCTGCCATCCACGAGTCGCCTGCAATCCACGAGGCGCCCGCAGGCCAGAAGACGCCCTTCATCTACGGGGGACTCGTTTTCCAGGGGCGCCCTTCGGCCCTACACCAAGTGCAGGACGAGGAACACAGCTCCCGAAACGATGAAGGCAGCAAATGAGGCACAGGTCACTGTGGCCCATGGGATGCATTGCTTGCTTTGGCTCGCGGTACTCCCGCAGGACTTGCTGACGCTTGTGGATTCTCCCAGATAAAACGCCTTGTATCCTGCCAGGGCAAACAGGGCGAACGATAGGGTGCAGATGATGAGTGCGGCTGTCATTGCGTAGGGCATGGTCAGTCTCCTTCTCGAATGAAGCTCTTGCAGGCGTTACGGGGCCGGTGGGTTTTCTGTCACCATGGCCCCGCTTGTCACCGTTAGGCGCACGAGGTTGGGGTTGTACGAGTCGCATGAGGCGACAGCGACCGCCCCTGCGTCGTCAAAGAGGCACGAGAGCACGCGCAGCACGGGGTAGCCTTCCTCCATGCCCAGGTAGCGGGCGCATTTGCCGTGCGCTGCCACCACCTTCACCGTCTCCTCCGCACGTGAAAACGTGAAGATGGCGCCAGTGGCAAGGGTGTACACGTACAGAAGCTTGAGCGTCTTCTTGAGGCCGCCTTCTTGTGGCGTGGCGGTCGACGTCGTTGGGGCTGAATACCAAAGGCGGACGATCTTCAAGATGTTGCCGGCGGGCCCGCACAGCGAGGTCAGGACGTGGTGCTCACGCATGGCCTCGATGAAGTCGACGGCATGCTCGTAGTCGGGCTCCTTTGTGCCGGGCTTTACGACGTCGACGCCGATGAAGAAGCCCGCCCCACGCACATCTCCCAGACAAGGGTGACGTTTTGCCGCATCGATGAGGGCGTTTTTGAACAAAAGGCCCGTTTCCAGGGCGTTTTGCTGGATATGCTCGCCCTCGAGTCTATGAGCAGCGCGGCAAATTTGAACCCGTGCCTGCGCGTATCGGCGATCTGCTCGGCCACGCGCGCAGCCATCCATGCACCGATGTCGTTTGTTCCGAGGCGCCAGGTGTCAGGTGTGGGAATCATGCGCATGTCGGGCAGCATGGGCTGGTCAGTCCCGATTGAGGGAGACAGACCCGTTATCAGCGCTGCGTTGCCGTGATATGCCTCCGATGTCACGATGACGCCCGTGCCACCCATGGCTGCGCGGGCCACGCGCACGGCGAGGTTATTGGCCTCCGAGCCCGAGCATTCGAACATGACCCGGTCCACTTCAGGGGGCAGCAGGGCCACGAGATGCTCGGCGTAGTTCACGATACCTTCGTGCAGGTAGCGTGTGTGCGTGTTGAGCGTCGAGATGGGTTGCCCCGTCGGGTCCGGTGACGCTCTGAATGTAGCTTCCGTCTCGCGCAGGCAGGGGATTGGCCACCACGAGGGGCGTGTAGTCGTTGATCTGCCGCGGCCACGCCATCTCGCTCTCAAGCTCCTCGAGCGTGTGGTAGCCCGGGCGACTGATGCGCAGCACGGCGTCCTTCGACCCGGTGATGGGATTGCGCACAAGATAGGTGTAGTTCTCCGAAAAGGTGAGGAGCTTGGCCTCGTCGCCGTCGAACTCGTATCGTCCCAGCGCCTGCTTGGCAACGTCGTCGAACAGCGCGGAGTCCTGCATGAGCTCCGTGGTCTGAGTCTTGCTCATGATTACTGCCCCATCGAGGCGGTCTCGGGCAGCGTGGAGCCGCCGTCAATTACCATCTGAGTTCCTGTTATATAGCTTGCCTCGTTTGAGGCGAGGAAGGCGCAGCTCGCCGCACTCATCGGGTGTGCCTGGGTGTCCCAGGGGCACGGCATGGGCAATCGCCGAAATGGCACGTGTGGGGTCGTCGGGGTCCGATTGGCTTGCCATGCCTTCTAACAGGGGCGTTTGCACATATCCGGGGCAGATGCAGTTGACCCTGATGTTGTGCGGGGCCATTTCGCGTGCAAGGGCCTTCGTGAACCCAACAA
>JAHZHK010000056.1:17093-17632 GCA_019420325.1 Coriobacteriaceae bacterium
CGGGATCGGCCACCATGTCGCCCGTGACCGAGCTGGTGATGACGACGGACCCGGCGTTGTTGCGCACCATGGTGGGCCGCTCGTGTTGCCGAGATGCTGATGGGGGATTTCGCTCAAATTACAGGACTGCGGCAAGCGGTGTTCAGGCCATTTACGAGCCATTTAGAGAGAAGCGCGCGATGGTACGGACGGTTTGCGGCAAGGTTGAGCGCGCATATATGGAAGACACGCAGTGATATGGGCAGGCGTACCTATATAGAGACTGTCGCGGCAGCATGGACGTTTATGAGCAGGCAGTCGGAGGAGCGCGCGTGTATAGAGGGGGACGGGTGAATGCCCATGAGGAAGGTTTTGTCGGCACAGCAGGAGTTATCAGGTATGGGGAGTATGAAGAAAGGCGGGGTGTTTATAACAGGCGAATTCACCGTGAGCCCTGTGCCGCGGGCCCCGGCGTCCCCGTGGGACCGGAAGCGCGCCTAAAATTTATTATCCCCCAATTTGTGTACGTCTCATGTACTGACGCCCCCGCCCTTGCCCCC
>JAHZHK010000057.1 GCA_019420325.1 Coriobacteriaceae bacterium
GCGACGTGGCCGAGGAGGTCATCGACTACCTCAACGCCCACGGCGAGAAGGTCGGTCTCATCAAGGTGCGCCTGTACCGCCCGTTCGTGACCGAGAAGTTCATCGAAGCCCTGCCCAAGACCTGCACCAAGCTCGCCGTCCTCGACCGCACGAAAGAACCCGGCTCCATCGGCGAGCCCCTCTACCTCGACGTTGTGGCCGCACTCGCCCAGGCGGGCGTCACGGGCATCAAGGTGAGCGGCGGCCGTTACGGCCTGGGCAGCAAGGACACGCCTCCCTCGAGCGTCTTCGCCATCTACACCGAGCTCGCCAAGGACGCGCCTCGCCGCGAGTTCACCGTCGGCATCGTCGACGACGTCACGAACTTGTCGCTGCCTGAGGACCCGAACTGCCCCAACACGGCCGCAGCGGGCACCATCGAGTGCAAGTTCTGGGGTCTCGGCGGCGACGGCACCGTTGGCGCCAACAAGAACTCGACGAAGATCATCGGTGACCACACCGACAAGTACATCCAGTCCTACTTCCAGTACGACTCCAAGAAGACGGGCGGTGTCACCATCTCGCACCTGCGCTTTGGCGACTCCCCCATCCGCAGCCCGTACTACATCAACAAGGCTGACTTCGTTGCCTGCCATAACCCCAGCTACATCACCAAGGGCTTCCGCATCGTGCAGGATGTCAAGCCTGGCGGCATCTTCCTGGTGAACTGCCAGTGGACGCCCGAGGAGCTGGAGCACCATCTCGACGCCGACTCCAAGCGCTACATCGCCAAGAATAACGTGCAACTCTACACCATCGACGCCATCGACCTGGCGCGCAAGGTGGGCATGGGCAAGCGCACCAACACCATCCTGCAGTCTGCCTTCTTCTCGCTAGCCCACATCATGGACCAGGCCGAGGCCATCCAGTACATGAAGGAGGCAGCCACCAAGAGCTACCTCAAGAAGGGCCAGGACGTCGTGGACTGCAACCACGCCGCCATCGATGCCGGTGCCACCGCGTACGTGAAGATCGATGTGCCCACAAGCTGGGCAGATGCTGAGGACGCCGCCAAGCCCGCCGATCCCGAGGGTCGCGCAGAGCTCGTCCGCCAGGTCTGCGACATCATGCGCCCCGTGGGCAACATGGCCGGCGACTCGCTTCCCGTCTCCGCCTTCGCCGACCGCACCGACGGCCAATTCGAGCTGGGCGCCTCCGCCTTCGAGAAGCGCGGCGTAGCCGTCATGGTTCCCGAGTGGGACGCCGAGAAGTGCGTGCAGTGCAACAGCTGCGCCTTTGTGTGCCCCCCTGCCACCATCCGCCCCTACGAGCTCGACGAGGCCGAGGTCGCCGCTGCGCCCGCGCCCATCAAGCTTGCTCCCGTCAAGGCGGGCAAGGCCAAGGGCCTCTACCAGTACACGCTCGCCATCTCCCCGCTCGACTGCATGGGTTGCGGCGTGTGCATCGGCCAGTGCAAGCCCGGCGCCATCACGATGGTTCCCGCCGAGAGCCAGCTCGACCAGCAGCAGGTCTTCGACTACTGCGTCGAGCACGTCACCGAGAAGCCCGAGGCCATTGACGACACGCTCAAGGGCTGCCAGTTCAAGACCCCGCTGCTTGAGTTCTCCGGCTCCTGCGCCGGCTGCGCCGAGACTTCTTACGCTCGCCTCGTGACTCAGCTCTTCGGCGACCGCATGTTCATCGCCAACGCCACCGGCTGCTCCTCCATCTGGGGCAACCCCGCGGCCACCGCGCCTTACACCACGAACAAGGACGGACACGGCCCGGCTTGGTGCAACTCGCTCTTCGAGGACAACGCCGAGTTTGGCATGGGCATGCAGCTTGGCTACGAGGCCGTGCGCGCGAAGCTCGTCGAGCACACCAAGAACATGCTCGCCGACGAGCGCGCCGACGCTGAGTTCACCGCCGTGGCCCAGGCATGGCTCGACTCGATGAACGACGCCAAGGCCAGCAAGGACGCCGCCGAGGCGTTCAAGGCCATCCTCGCCCCCATCGCCGAGGCCGGTTGCCCCGACGCCAAGGCCATCCTCGAGAACGCTGAGTACCTCACCAAGAAGTCCTTCTGGATCTTTGGCGGTGACGGCTGGGCCTACGACATCGGTTACGGCGGACTCGACCACGTCCTGGCTTCTGGCCGCGACGTCAACGTGTTCGTCTTCGACACCGAGGTCTACTCCAACACCGGCGGCCAGGCATCCAAGGCTTCCAACATCGGCCAGGTTGCACAGTTCGCAGCTGCCGGCAAGGACATCAAGAAGAAGTCCCTGGCCGAGATTGCCATCAGCTACGGCTACGTGTACGTGGCGCAGGTCGCCATGGGTGCCAAGCCCGCCCAAACGCTCAAGGCCATCCAGGAGGCCGAGGCGTACCCCGGACCCTCGCTCATCATCGGCTACAGCCCCTGCGAGATGCACTCCATCAAGGGTGGCATGGTCAACTGCCAGGCTGAGATGAAGCGTGCCGTGGACTGCGGCTACTGGAACCTGTTCCGCTTCAACCCGCAGGCCCAGACCGGCGGCAAGTTCATGCTCGACTCCAAGGAGCCCGCTGGCGGCTACCAGGAGTTCCTCATGAACGAGGCCCGCTACAGCCGCCTGACCCGCGAGTTCCCGGGCCGCGCCGAGGAGCTCTTCGCTAAGAACGAGAAGGCCGCTATGGACCGCTACGACCACCTGCTCAAGCTCAAGGAGATGTACTCCGAGCTGTAAGGCACCGCACAGGCATCTGAGCACGTAAACGCAAGACCCGCCGTCCCCAGGCAACGAGGGCGGCGGGTCTTTTTGTGTGCGACAGTTTGAGACTAAGGACGACGAGGGCAAAGAGTGGCTCGCACTCATAAGCGGGTTGCGGTGTATTGGCATGCGGCTGCCTGGCAGCTAATGAAACAGGGGCCCGATGCAACCCGTGCACAAGCACGGACGGCGACCCCTTTTGCGTGCGTCGATGTGGCGGTCAAAGAGACGAGGCGACTCCTAGGCCGCTGAAAACTCCAGCGTAAAGCGGGTGCCGACGCCCTTGAGGCTCACGACGTCGATGCGGCCCTCATGGGCGTCCATGATCCACTTGGCGATGGACAGGCCCAAACCCGTGCCTCCCACGCCCGCGGCCTGGCGCGCCTCGTCGGCTCGCCAGAAGCGCTCAAAGGCATGCGGCACCTCCTCGGGAGCAAGGCCGATGCCCTCGTCGGCCACAGAGCATGCCACCTTGCGCCCGTCTGCCTGCAAGCCAATCGTTATCTGCGTGCCGGTGGGCGAGTACTTCACGGCATTCTGCACAAGGATGCGCATGGCCTGCTTGACGAGGGCAGCGTCGCCCACCATGAGGCACGTCGGCATCGATAGCTCGCGCGTCGGTGCGGCTGCGGCCTCCCCTATCGCATGCATATCCGCGACCTTGCCCTGCACGCTCAGGCAGTACGCATGCGAGGGGTCGATCATGGCGGATTCCTCGTACACCTCGCGCACAATGGTGCCCAAGTCGATTGTCTCCATGTGCAGGTTGTTGCGCCCCGCGTCGCCACGGGCAAGGAAGAGGAGCTGTTCCACCAGCTCTTGCATGTGCGTGGATTCCTGCTTAAGGGCGGCGATGGACTCGTCGAGTACCTCGGGGTCGGTCTTGCCCCAGCGGTCGAGCATGTTCACGTAGCCCTGGATGACGGCGATGGGCGTGCGAAGCTCGTGCGACGCGTCGTTGACAAACTGCATCTGCTGGAGTTTGGCCTCCTGCATCTGGCGCAAGAGGCCGTTGAGGGCGACCTCGATACTGCGCAGGTCGGCGTCTCCGGTCGAGACGTTGGGCGCATTCACATTGGCCGAATCGATGGCGTGTTTGAGCGTCTCCATCTTGTCGGCCGCCGTACCAGCGATACTGCCCATGGGGTTATCGACTGTTGCCGAGCCCATGGCCTCTGCCGTCAGGGCCAGGTCATTGAGCGGCTTGAGTCGCCGACGGATATGACGCGGCAGGAATATGCCGTTGATAAGCGAAAGCACTTGGAAAACCACCACGGCAGATGCAATCGCCGCCGCCCAGGCAAGGCTTTCGCTCACAGGAAACGAATAGCTCCGGGACATGGGGCCGCTCACGACATATATCAGGGCCGTCCAGTCATTGGAGCTCAGACCGTCGAGCCACACCTGCACTCCGGGTGCATACACGAGATGGGCTGTACCGCGGAAAAAATCGTCAGGCAGCGCCTGGTTGCACTGAAGCACAAACCCCGCCACCATGGCGCAGGCGATAAGCATGTCGAGCAGGACATATTCACCCAGCTTGCGCAGCCATTCGTCCAGCGCAATGCCGCGCGAGATAGAGCCGGCGAGCTTGGAAGTGCGGCGGGGACGGCCCTCCTTGCCGCGCGTGAAAAGGTTGTCCTGGGGGCGGCTGCCCCTCTTCTCTTCTGGAAAATCTTGCCCCGTGCGACAGGCGCCGGTCGCCTTCTCTTTGTGCCTACCCCTCGCGGACGACATAGCCCACCCCGCGCACAGTGCTCACCAGCTTGATGCCGAAGCGGTCGTCAATCTTGGCGCGCAGGTGGCGCACGTATACGTCGACGATGTTGGTCTCGCCCATGTAGTCATAGCCGCAGGCAAGATTAGCGATCTTCTCGCGAGAAAGTACGATGTCCTTGTTCTCCATGAGCACGCGCAGCACCTCAAACTCACGCATGGTGAGTTCGACGGGCGTCTCGCCCACGTGCACGAGCCTGCGTGAGGGGTCGAGCGTGACCTGACCCACGCGCAAGACGCCCTTGTCGGCAGTAACTGAGGATGCCGGAGCGGCTGAAGCGGACGTCGCAGGGGTACCCGCGCCCGGCACGTCCGCAGACAAGGCACCCTGAGCGGCGCCGCTCCCCCGGCCTGTCTCAGCCACACCGCCCTGCTCTGACCCACAGCGCACGGGACGCGTGCGCAGGATGACACGAATGCGCGCCAGAAGTTCCTCGATGGCAAACGGCTTGGTGATGTAGTCGTTCGCGCCGGCGTCGAGGCCTGAGACCTTGTCCATCACCGCATCGCGGGCGGTAAGCAAAATGACGGGAACGTCGCTTTCCCGACGCACCCGGCGCAGCACTTCAAGGCCGTTGAGCTGGGGCAACATGACATCGAGCAGGATGAGGTCCCAAGTGCTTGCAAGCGCCATGTCGAGCGCGCAGCGCCCGTCGGCCGCCTTTCCCACCTCGTAGCCCTCGTGGGTCAGCTCAAGTTCGAGAAAGCGGGCTATCTTCTCCTCGTCCTCAACGATGAGGATGCGGCCGTGCGTGTCCATGTGGCCCTGCCCTTCGGATAAACGGGAAAACCCGGCAGGACTAAGCCTGCCGGGCGTGCTTTTCTATCGGCTATTATGGCGCATCTCGCAGCTGTCAGAAGCGTTACTGCTTGTCGGACTCAGAACCCTTCACGTCATTCTTGAGGTGGGCGGCGCCGTCAGCAGCCTTGTCCATGATGTCGTTCACATCGATATGCACCTCGTCGATGCCCTCAAAGCGGTACTTGAAATCGAAGAAGAGACCGACAACGAGCAGGGGGATGGTGATCCAGAACGCGAAGACCGCAAGAAGGATGAGCACGAGCGTAGGCATGCTCAGAATGCGCTTGCCGGAACGGTCGACGACGAAGGACGTATCGATCGCCTTGCGAAGCCCCGCGCGCAGCCAGCCCATGCAGCGGTTGCAGGCAGCAGAGAAACCGCCTTCCTTCTTGGTCGAACGCTCGTAGTCGCTCTGCGCCTGGGACATCTCGGCGCTCGTCTGGTAGGCCTGGTTGGCCTCGGTGGAATAGTGGGCCGCCTCGCCCGTGCGCGACTTGCCGGCGCGCTCAAGCCAGACCACCGCGTCGAGCACGTCCTCGTTGCAGGCGTCGAGCGCCTCGCGGGCCTCTTCAAACGTGACGCCGCACTTCTTGCAGATGAGCTCGGCCTTCTCAAACTTGTCCATAGTGTGTCCTTTCTCGCTTGTAGGCGTCGGGGGCGGACCTCCTTTGCCTGTTTGTCGAGAAATAAGATACAGACGGCCGATTAACCGTTGAACGGTGCTCGATTAAGCTTGGATGAAGATTATAGTTAACGTGTCTGTCTGGTGCCTGTGTGCACCCGCGCATAAGAGACTGAAGAGAAAGGTGCGTTCATGCTCGTTAGCGCTGCCCCGATGCTTCGTGCGGCCGAAAAGGGCCACTACGCCATCGCCGCGTTCAACACCAACAACCTTGAGTGGACCCGTTCCATCCTCACTGCCGCCGAGGAGGCGCAATCGCCCGTCATCATCCAGTGCACCTCGGGTGCCGCCAAGTGGCAGACGAGCTTCAAGGTCGTTTCCGAGATTGTGCACACCCTGACCGAGACGATGGGCATCACGGTGCCCGTTGCCCTTCACCTCGACCACGGTACGTACGAGGACTGCTTCAAGTGCATCGAGGCCGGTTTCACCTCCATCATGTACGACGGCTCCCATGAGGCCGACTTCCAGGTGAACCTCGACCGTACCGCCGAGCTTGTGCGTCTGGCCCACTCCAAGGGCATCTCCATCGAGGCCGAAGTCGGCGGCATCGGCGGCGTTGAGGACGGCGTCGCTTCCCTGGGTGAGGTTGCCGACCCCGAGCAGTGCCTCGCCATCGCCAACACGGGCGTCGACTTTCTCGCCTGCGGCATCGGCAACATCCACGGCCTGTACCCCGACAACTGGGCCGGCCTGCAGTTCGACGTACTCCAGGCCATCAAGGACAAGGTGGGCGACCTGCCCCTTGTGCTGCATGGCGGCACCGGCATCCCCGTTGACCAGGTAAAACGTGCCATCTCTATGGGCGTGGCCAAGATCAACGTGAACACCGACCTGCAGGTGGCCTTCGCAAAGGCCACGCGCGCCTACATCGAGGCCGGCCGCGACCTCGAAGGCAAGGGCTATGACCCCCGCAAGCTGCTCAAACCCGGCGCCGAGGCCATCGTCACCCGCGCCAAGGAGCTCATCGTCGACTTTGGCTCGGACGGCAAGGGCTGGGACCGCTAACACAACGCTCCTTCCCCGACTGCACCGCCTTGAAACACGCAGGGCTCGCCTTTCACGCACGAAAGGCGAGCCCTGCTTTTGTACGGCTGGCAAAAACAACGCATGTTTGCGTTTTAATGTAGGAGCAGCGAGAAGCCTCATGTAGAGCAAGAACATCATGCCTGGTAAACGACTTGAGGCTTAGATGGATACTCACTTGGGCGAAATTAAAACGCAAACGTACGGCTTTTTGGTCGGAACAGGCAAAACTAGGACACCTCGCGTGCGACCAAATGGGAGCGAGCCCTACGCCTGGCCGCGGAAATCGGGGCCAGGGTTGAACATCGCGCCTTGCTCGACCATCTCGCGCCCGACTTCGAGGTATTCCCCCACACCCTTGAGCACGACGGTTTGATACTCTTCCTCAGAGATGGTACGCACGGCGCGGGCGGGCACACCCATGATGAGCGTGCGAGGCGGGTACTCCTTACCCTGGCTCACAAGCGCACCGGCGGCCACAAGGCAACCCTCACCGATGACAGCGCCGTTCATGACGACAGAACCCATACCAATGAGACAGTTGTCGGCAATTGTGCACCCATGCACAATTGCACCATGGCCGATCGTCACGTTGTCTCCCACCGTGCAGGGATAGTCAGTGTCTACATGGATGGCAACGCACTCCTGCACGTTGCTGTTTGCCCCGATGCGCACGGGCGCCATGTCGCCGCGGATGTACGCGCCGCCGAAGATTGTGGTTTCAGAGCCGATAGTCACATCTCCCAAGATGGAGGCCTTGGGGGAAATCCTCGCCGTGGGGTCTGCGTGCACATTGAAGTAGTTTGCCATGAGTTGACCCTCCTTGTATGGATCGATAGATGAAGACGGATAGCAAAAAGGCACCCGCTCCCAACATCAGTGAGAACGAGTGCCTAGTGAAAGTAAGGTGAGAAACAAAAATATCCCTCGTGAGATGGCGACGCCCTACTCTCCCACAGGGTTGCCCCTGCAGTACCATCGGCGCATGTGGGCTTAACTTCCGGGTTCGGTATGGGACCGGGTGTACCCCCACAGCAAGAATCGCCAGCTCACGAGAAGTACTGAAGAAGTTCGTGAGACGCTCGGCTCGTGGTTGCCGTTGCGCAGGGAGTTATAATGCACTAGTTCTGAGCTAAGCGCAAGAGGCAATTTTACTTTTGAGCATCTCTTCATATTCTCGTCACATATAACTACATCACACAGTTGCTGCAATGCACGACAAAATATCAATCTACCAGGCATTAGTCTGACGTAGGCGGTCTTTCCTGTTGGAATCACAACAGTCGGTATAGCCGCATTTCATCTAGAATAGCCTGACATCAATGATTCGAATACCGCCTCGCTCGAGATAGGAGCACCGTGAAAGAGGATCGCAAGACATATGAGAAGCGCGTCGTGCGCCTGATGATCACCATGTACTGCAACGACACGCACGGCACGTCCAAGGGCTCCCTGTGCCCGGAGTGCTCCGAACTCGCCGACTACGCCGACCACCGCGTGGACGCATGTCGCCGCGGCGAAGAGAAGACGTTCTGCTCCAACTGCCCCACCCCCTGCTACAAGCCCGCGATGCGCGAAAAGATCCGCGTCGCCATGCGTCACTCCGGCCCCCGCATGATCTTCCACTGCCCCGTGCTTGCTGTGAAGCACGTCATCATGGACATGCAGGAGAAGAAGCGCATGAAGAAGGCCAACAGGCCCGAATAGCCTTGGCATGAGAGATTCCACATTGCCAGCCACACGAAGAGGGGCGCCCGGTGCCTTGCGGCCCGGACGCCCCTCTTGCTCACATGGATGACGTATCTCGAGGCTTTGAGAATGCCTTACTCAAGGCCGGCCATCTGCTTGATAGCCTTGATGCCCTGCACCATAGCCGAGCCGCACCTCGTGCCCGGCAGGACGCATGGGTAATTGTTAGCAAAGAAGCTGCCGGCGTTGTTGCCCGCACAGTACAGGCCGGCAATGGGCTCGCGAGCCCCGTCAATAGCCTGGGCATTCTCGTTGATGAGAATGCCCTGCATCGTGCACAGGAGGCTGGCGCCGAGCCATGCACCGTAGAAGGGCGGGGTGCGCAGCTCGGAAAGCCTGCAGGAAGCCTTGCCGAAGTCTTCGTCATACTGGGCGTCATACAGCTCGTTGTACCTGTCGCAGGTGGCAAGGAAGGTCTCCTTGGCCTCCCCCTCGAAACCGAGCTTGTCAGCAAGCTCGTCAAGCGTATCGGCCTTCATGACAAGGCCGGCCTCAACCTGGCCTTCGACGCCCTTAATCATGTTGCCATTCTGCACGCCGGCGGAGCAGCCCACGGTATGGAAACGGTCAACGTCGGCATCGGCGTTGGCATCGATGATCTGGCAGTAAACGCCACCGGGCTGGTTGGAAGCCGCATAGTTGGCATTATCGTACGTCTGCGATTCGTTCATGAAACGCTCGCCACGGCGATTCACCTTAAGGAACGGCTGCGTACCGGGGAAGTACTGCTTGAGGGTGCCCGGAAACTCCTTGCCGCCGAAAGCAGCCGGGTTCTCATGGTAACCGGCATCAACGCCGGGAGCGACAAGGCCACGGTCGAAAAGCATGGAGGCCGCCTCGCGCTGCATGGCAGCGCCGGCCCAAACTGCGGCGCGAATACCCATGCCGCGGTCGCGCGGACTGTAGTTGTAGCACGTCGTCACACTAGCCGAAAGCGGGTCGAGAGCATCCATCATCATCGGGTTACCGTCGTAGCCGCCCGCAGCAAGAAGCACGCCTGCGGCGGCGTTGATGCGGATGAAGTGACCGTCATGGGTGTTTTGGGCGATGGCGCCCGTAACGCGGCCCTCCTCGTCCTTCTCAAGCTTCACCAATGAAGTATTGAAGTCGATGGCATAACCGGCGCCCTCGATGGTCTCCTGGAACACGACGTTGCGTGGCTTCTCCCAACCCAGGCAAGCAACCTCCTGCTCGGGGAAGAAATAGACGGTGTTCTCCTCGGCGCAGTCTTCGGGCCAATGGGCGGCCTCACCGCTCGTGAACTTAAACTGGTAGTTGTAAGGCTCGGCGGCAGCAATGCCCGCAACGAAGTCATGCATGGCGGCGGACTCGTTGATCCACATACGAACAACGCGCTGGTCGCACTTGCCGCTGGCATAACGGCTGATCTCGGAGAGCAGCTTGCGACGGTCGACAGGCTCGCAACCAGCCTGCTGTGCGGCCGAACTGTCGATAGCGCCATACCAGTGACGCGTGTCCTGCACCACACCGGCGCTCTCGATGAGACGGAAGTTCAGGCCGGCCTTGGCGGCATACGCGCCGGCTGCGCAACCGGCGTTGCCCGCGCCAACGATAAGAATGTCGGTATCCCACGTCTCAGCGATTTCCGCCTCATCAATAACAGGTTCAGTGCCGAGCCAATTGTCGGCGCTCTGGTCGTCCCATGCATCAATGGGATCGGCAGGCTGAGCCCCCTGTGCCTGCGCGATGCAGGCGGCCGCAGCCGTCATTGCGCCCTCACAAGTAAGCGTGGCGCCGGCGATGACGTCGACAGTACCGTCCTGCCTGTCAAGCAGCGCGGCGGCGAGCGTCTCACCGAGCTGGCCGCCCACCCAAGGCGTTTCACCCGAGACATCGACAACCGCCTCGGTAATCGACGACTCGTCGAACGTGAGCTCCACACTCACCGTGCCGATACCGGCACCAGTGGCCGTATAGGTACCGGGCACATAGCCCGCGGCATCCGCCAGTGCGACAACAGCACCGCCACTCACTGCAACAGCAGCCACCGTAGCCGTGCTCGCCTTGACGAAATCCCTGCGATCGATCATGTAACACACTTCCCTTCGATAGAGGAATGGGCCTCGAGACGATGCGTCTCTGCCCCGACCGATTACAGTCATATCGAAATGGGCTCGCTAGGTCAGGGTTGAAGCAGGTTCGAGATTTGCCAGATGAGGTACGACTTTTCTCAATCTTGCCATCAACATGGCTGGTAGACTACAGTTAATAGCTGTTCATTGCAGTAGGGGGCCAAAGTGGGGAAACTCAGTCCGAAATCAATGCTGACGTCAGGCGACCGTAGCCGAGCGGCTAGGAAACCCGGTCATGCCGAAAGGCCGGCCAGCACAACTCCCGCGACTCCCCCGACGTCTGCGCAAACTCTCTTTGGCGGCTGGCCCCTCATTGTTGGATTCGCCCTTCTCTTAAGCCTCATTACGATGCAAAGTCTCATTGGCAGCAGACTTCCCACCTCAGCATGGGGATACATGCCCGTTGCTCTTCAACGGGGCCTTGAGGCGGCAACGTTTCTATGCATGGCGCTGTTTTGCACGAGGCTGCATAACCTAGCGTCGTGCAAACCCCTCATGTGGGGCTGCACCACTGCCCTCGTGGTGCAGGTGACAATCGAAGGCTTGACGATACTGGGACTGACTGATTGGCTTGAGCCGGTTTGCCGCGTCATGCACTGGCTCGTGGGCAGCATTGCTCCAACCATCCTATGGATGGCGTGGATAGAGCTGCTCGCCCGGCTCGACATCCGGCGTTTCGTATTGGTGTATCTGACCGCCAATGTCATCCAAGCACTCATTTCCCTTGTCGCGAGCATGCATATACCCCTTGAGGCCTCCTTTGCCATGGTCGCGATTTCCCCCGTACTGTCGACCTTCTTGCTTCAGCATGCGCATGAGGTGCTTGGCGCGGCCGAGAAAACGGATGAGCCCGAACCCGACGCCCCGACACCATGGCCGGAGCATGAGGACCCAAAAACCACCCGCACTTCAGCTGAACCCAGCACAAGCCTTGAAGTGTCGAGGAACATACCGCTCGCACCAATTTGCCTCATGGTGACATTCACTCTCGCCAATGTATTTGCCCGCGACGTTTTGCCCGCAGAGGACCGCTCGTGGGCCACCGTCGGCGTCCTCGTTTGCTTGGTCGCGCTTGGTCTTGTCCTGTGCAAGTCCAACATGCGGTTCAACCTCTGGCCATTGTGCGCCGTGGCGTTTCCACTCTCTCTGGCCGGCCTGTTTGGACTGTTGCTTCCCAGCGACACGTGGGGGGTTCCAGCGACGTTGTGCACTCATGCGGCAGACACGTTGTTCGGCGTCTTCATCGCCGTCGTTTTGTGCAACGTCTCGTTTCGCTATGGTACGAGCGCGTTGTACCTATTCGGACTGGCAAAGGCCGCCGGAGCCATGGCGGCACTTGCGGGGGCCATGCTTGCCTTCGCCGGATCGCCTTGGCCCCAAGACGCCTTCGTTGTGCTTGTTGCAGGGATGTCGCTTACACTCACATGCTGCTATGTGGTGCTTAGCTGGAAACAGCCGGGCGAGATTACCTGGGGAGCCAAGCCCAAGACAAGCCGGAGAGAATTGGGATATGAAGCAGGCGAGCAGGTAAGCCAAGAACTCAGCTTGCGTGACATCTGTTCGCAGGCGGCATACGAATACGGCCTCACGCGACGCGAGGAAGAGGTCCTCTCGTTGCTCTTGCGTGGAATGACCGCCCAGCAGATAGAGGACCGACTTTGCGTGAGCAACTCGACGGTCAAGTCGCACACCCACGCGGTCTACCAAAAGGTAGGCGTGCACAGCCGCTCGGAACTCGCCGAAAAAATCAAACTGTGATTACCAAAATGCCCGCAAAGTCCGAGCCACACCCCGAAGGCCTGTACTTTGCGGGCACGCATGCAACAGAAGGTGTTTAGGCCTTCTTGTGGTAGGCCACCCAGTACAGTCCGCCCACAAAGACGGCTCCGCCGATGATGTTGCCGAGAGTCGCGGCAGATATGTTTGAAAGAATGCCAGAGGCGCTAAGCGCTTCGGCCGCACCGGCAACCGAGGAGCCGTATCCGTTGGCATAGGCCAGCGTGCCTATCGGCAGGAAGAACATGTTGGCAATGCAGTGCTCAAAGCCGCAGGCCACGAATGCCATGACCGGGAAGATGCAGGTAAAGATCTTATCGATGACGCTCTTACCCGCAAAGCCCATCCACACGCCCAGGCACACGAGTATGTTGCACATGATGGCACGGAAAAAGACCGTGAGCCAAGGAAGCCCCGCCTTGGAGGCGGCCACGGAAACCATGGTGTCGCCCACAGCGCCCGAATTCATGGCCCAGGTACCGCACGCAAAAATGATGGCAACCAGGACGAGAGAACCCGCAAGGTTGCCGAGCCACACGATGACCCAGTTCTTAGCCAGGGCACCCCAGGTGAGACGCTTAGAAAGCGCGCCCATCACCATAAGGCTGTTGCCGGTGAAAAGCTCCGCCCCGGCCACAACCACGCAAATGAGGCCCAGGGAGAAAGCAATGCCGCCGAGCAGCTGCGACAAACCGAAAGAAAGGGCGACGTCGCTTTTGACGATCGTCATGAGCAGCGCGCCCATGCCGATCTGCATACCAGCCATAATGGCAAGCATGAAAACGCGGCCCGGTTCATTTGTGGCCTTGCCCACGCCCACAGTCTCCGCCTTCTGCTCCATGGCGGTAGCAGACAGGCAATTGGGGTCCGGTATGACAAGGTCTTTGGCGTCGAGCATTGCATGGCTCCTTACCATGTCGGCCGCCATACGGCGACTGGGCCGAATAAAAACTGAAGCCCCGATAGAGTAGCGTATGGCGTTTCTGGACAAGCATGTGCACCGCCCGTCTTCGGCCGAACGGCATCCCAGTCGCGAAACACACACGCATGCTGTCGCAGATCAGGCCCCTGTCACCAGGCAAAGGCGCCCTTCCAGGTATCGTCGAGCAACGGCGACGGTGCCTTTCGCCCATTCATGCGAGAAGCCCTCGATCGGGTCGGAATCATGCCTGGTGGCAAGCCATGCGGTGAGCTGAAGGCGGCGCAACATGATGAGCGAGGGAATAACAGCGACGTCGGCCGGAACGAGAGGCCGCGAGTCAGGAGCCGCGCCGTATCCCTCAACCCAACAAGCGACAAGGTCTGCCACATCTGGACGCGCTTCAATGAAGCTGAGGGACGCGGCGAGGTCAAAGAGATGCCAGCTGAAGGCGCAGTCGTCAAAGTCAAGAAGCTTGAGGGTACCCCCCTCCAAGAGGAGATTCGCCAGACGCATGTCGGCGTGGATGAGGCCAAAGCGCCCCTGGGGCCGGCCATACGCAGCCATGGACGCACGCGCCCGTGATTCTGCCCGCTCAAGAAGGGGCCTCTCGTGAGAGGCAAAACAAGAAAGCATGCGCCAATCGCCCCAGGGCGCATCGGGCCCCACCATGGTCGCACAGTCCCAGACGGGACGACACGCATCCGGCACATCGCGCGAGTGTTCATGCAGCGTCGCAGCAAGAGTGCCAAGGCGCCGAAAGAGGCCGCGCATCGCCACCTCATCCCGTTCGTCAGGAGCAGAGCCACTCATATACGCAAAGGCAACGCCGTGCAGAACCGCTCCGGAGGGCAGCGCCACAACTTGCACGCACGAACCGTCAAGCGCGGGAAGAGGCTTGATGATCTCAAAACCATCAAGCTCAACTATGTGGTCAATAGTAGACAACCAATCGATTTCCGCCTGCAGCTCCTTGAGACTGCGGTATCCTGGGCGACAAATGCGCAACGTTGCGACCGGCTCTTCGTTTTGCCTGCTAACGCGATATGTATGATTCTCCGAATAACAGATTTGCTCAATGGTGCAATCACTAAAACCATAACGTTTAAGCAGAGCGTTAGCTGCTATATCGTATTCGCTAGCAATAGAAAGAGATCCCGGTTTAAGCATGTCACCTGACTGCAAGCCAGAGTCTCTTGTCATGTTTTTCCCTTTCGCGCGCACGCCTACCAACTGCGCTTGACGAGTCGCAGCATCACTAGCGCCAACGCCAGGCCCACGAGCGAAAGGCCCGAACCCACGAGTCCAGCACACTGCATGCCGGGCCCCTCGACCACAAGACCGCCCACAGCAGTACCAAACGCGATGCCGACGTTGAACGACACGGGCTCCAGCGAGCTGGCAAGGGTAAGCGCCTTGGGGCACTTGGAGTTCGCAGTGTGCATGAACATGGAGATGCACGGCACCGACTGCACATACATGAGCAAACCAATGGCAAAGATCAGAATGAGGCTTTCCGGCATCTTGGGAGTCGCGAAGTACAGGCCCAGTAGCACCACGGCGTCGACGATAAAGAGCGGGACAAGTGCCTTGACGCCGAACTTGGAATCGACCCAGCCTGACAGCAGGTTTGAGAAGAACGTGACGGCACCATAAGCCATGAGTGCCATACTCGCCTCAACATTGCCCATGCCCAGCACATCGATGAAATAGGGCGTCACATAGCCGTAGAAGACGTAGATTGCGCCCACAGCGAACATGAAGACGGCCATGCCCACGAGCACGCACGGCTGCTTGAGCAGGACGGCCTGCTCACGGAACGTTGCAGGAACGTCGGTGGCGCCCTCCCGAGGCAGCAGGGCAATCATCACCGCGCACACCACGACGCACAGCACCAAGACAATCGCCATATCGACATGCCAGTTCCACGTGTCGGCAATCATCTTGCCCGCCGAAGTCGCGATGACCATGGCAACCGAGAACGCCGCGTAGATGACCGAGATGGCCATGGAAACCTTGCTGGGGCCCAGAAGCTCAGGAATGAACGTCACACCAACGGCAAGGAGCGCTCCCGAAACCGAGCCGATCAAGATACGCGAGATGAGCAGGACCTCGAAGTTGGGGGCAATGAGCGACAGAAGGTTGCCCAGGCAAAAGACGATGCAATACACAATAAGCAGGTGGAATCGCTTGAAACGCCCGGTGGTGAGGGCCAACGTGGGCGTCACAAACGCATACGTGACAGCAAAAATGCTGATGAGCATGCCCACCTGAGACAGGCCCACGCAATAGTCTGCGGCAATCTGCGGCGTGATGCCGATGATGACGAACTCAGAGCATCCCAAGGTGAAGCCCAAAACAACAAGAAGGGCAACGCACACACGTGTGCGGGCTACAGACAGGGATTGTGCGCCAGACACCGAAGACCTCGACTTTCGCGCCCCTCACTCAAAAACGGCATGGGGTAAGGGGGCAAACGCCCACACCGCAGGGCTTGCCTGGGCGCATGACGCGCCAAGCCCCTCTGAAAGATCGAAAGGATTGTAGAACACAAAAGCCGACCGCCGCGTCACTTCACGCGAAGGACGCAAGCGGTCGGCACGTAACAAGCTAAAGGCTGGATTGACGCACTAGATTGCCGGGCTATCCAGGCGGACGCCAGCAGAAGAATTAACGTCGCACATAGGCTCGGAACTGACTATGTCAGCCTCCTTAACGTCTGCCGAGAGAGGCTTGGGGCCAGCCTGACGCACTGCCTCAGGCGCATGAGGATAGCGGGCGGCGAAGTTCTTCTGGAACATATCAGCGAGATGGTCGGCAGCGATGTCGTACTGTGCACCGTCAGCCCAGGTGCCACGAGCATCGAGAAGCGCGGCGTCCACGCCAGGGCAGCTCAGGGGTACGTCGACGCCGAAGCGCTCGTCATGGCTGAAGGGCTGCTCGTCAAGCTCGCCAGACAGGGCCGCGCGCACCATAGCGCGGGTGGCAGAGAGCTTCATGCGGTGTCCCACGCCGTAGCCGCCGCCAGTCCAACCGGTGTTGACCAGGTAAACGCGAGCATGATCGCGCTCAATGCGCTCCTTGAGCATCTCGGCGTACTCAAGCGGGTCGAGCGGCATGAAGGGCTCGCCGAAAAGCGCGGAGAACGTGGGAACCGGCTCCTTGATGCCCTGCTCAGTGCCGGCGACCTTGGAGGTGAAGCCCGTCATGAAGTGATACATGGCAGCTTCCTCAGAGAGGCGCGAGATGGGAGGCAGCACGCCAAAGGCGTCAGCCGTGAGGAAGACGACGACGCTGGGCGTGGTGCCGACGCCCTCGAGCACGGCGTTGTCGATGTGCTCGACAGGGTACGCGACGCGCGTGTTCTCCGTGATGCGCGTGTCGGAGTAATCGGGCTCGCAGGTCTTGGCCGAAATGATGACGTTCTCGGTGACCGAACCGAAGCGAATGGCGTGGTAGATGTCAGGCTCGCCCTCTTCGGTGAGGTCGATGCACTTGGCGTAGCAACCGCCCTCGATGTTGAAGACATGCTCATCGGACCAACCGTGCTCGTCGTCACCGATGAGCCTGCGGGTGGGGTCGGCCGAAAGGGTGGTCTTGCCGGTGCCCGACAGGCCGAAGAAGACCGCGGTGCGACCCGTATGCGGGTCGACGTTGGAGGAGCA
>JAHZHK010000058.1:0-235 GCA_019420325.1 Coriobacteriaceae bacterium
GTCGACGGGCCGCGTGCTGCTTGAGGACCATGTGCCCACCGCCATCGGCAACCCCGTGTGCATCATGCTCGACCGCAACGACGAGATTGCCGCCCAGGCTGCGAAGTTCCTGAAGCACGTGGGCTATCGCGGCTTCTCCAACTTCGACGTGAAGTACGACCCGCGCGACAACTCCTACCGCTTCTTCGAGATCAACACGCGCCCGGGCCGCAACACTATATATATGCAGATTGGC
>JAHZHK010000058.1:254-6075 GCA_019420325.1 Coriobacteriaceae bacterium
ACGAGGGCCTCTTCACCGTGGTGCCCAAGAAGGTCGTGAAGAAGACGGTGAAGGACGAGCAGGCCCGCGCCCGCGCCCTTGCCCTCTACGCGCAGGGCCGCGCCATGAACCCGTCGTTCTACAAAGCCGACACCCTCGCGCACAACATGTGGGCCCGCATCCAGTACCTCAACCAGATCCGCAAGTTCAAACGCTGGGTGTGGGACGTGGAGAAGGCGCGCGGTTAAGCGAACATGCAGGTAGAAGACTCGGGCCTTAGCATCGCCGAGCAGGTGGCGCTCGTTCCCACCAGCCCCGGCTGCTATATCTGGAAAGGCGAGGACGGCAAGGTCCTCTACGTGGGCAAGGCGAAGAACCTGCGCTCGCGCATGCGCCAGTACACCTCGCTGCAGGACAGCCGCTTCAAGATTCCGCTGCTCATGGAGCAGGCTCGCAGCTTCGAGTACGTGGTCGTCAACAGCGAGCACGAGGCGCTCGTGCTGGAGATGAACCTCATCCGCCAGTACGACCCGCCCTTCAACGTGGACTTCCGCGACGACAAGAGCTACCCCTACATCGCGCTCACCGAGGGCGACGTCTACCCGGCCATCAAGTTCACGCGCGAGAAGCATCGCAGCGACACGCGCTACTTCGGTCCCTACACCAACTCCCGCGCGGCGCGCGAGACCATCGACATGTGTCGCAAGGTTGTGCCTATCTGCCAAGCAACATGCCCGGAATGGCGCCGTGTCAAGCGTCTGCTTGACGCCCATCCCGATCAGGTGGCAACTGCGCCTTTGCTTATTGCCCAGAAGGGCAGGCCTTGCTTCGACTCAAGCGTGGGGTTGGGGCCGGGCGTGTGCGCGGGCTCGTGCACCGAGGCCGACTACAAGAGAAACGTCGCCGCCGTGGAGCGGTTCCTGTCCGGCCACCACGCCGAGTTCGAGGAACAGCTGACCAACCAAATGCGTGAGGCGGCCGCCGAGCTCGACTTCGAGAAGGCCGCCCGCTGCCGCGACAGGCTGGCCGCCCTCAAGCACGTGGGGGAGCGCCAACAGGTCGTGTTCTCCTCGGCCATCGATATGGACGTCATCGGCTTTTATCGCGAGGAGACCATCGCCGGCGTGCAAGTGTTTGCCGTGCGCGAGGGCCGCACGCGCCGTAGCTGCGAGTTTGTGCTCGACAAAGGTCTCGACGTGGGGGAGGAGGAGCTTGTCGCAGGCTTCCTCAAGCGCTATTACTCCTCCGGCGCCGACGTGCCCGACGAGGTGTGCATCCCCTGCGAGCTGCCCGACGACACCGAGCTGCTGGAGTCTTGGCTGGCGGAAGGGCGCCCCCGCAAGGTGTCCATCCATGTGCCCAAGCGCGGCGAAAAGAAAAAGCTGCTCGATTTGGCGCAGACCAACGCCCGCCATACGCTCATGCGCTTCATGGTGCGCACGAGCTATGCCGACCAGCGCACCAACGACGCGCTGCTGCAGCTCGAAAGCGCACTTGCGCTTCCCGCGCCGCCCCTGCGCATTGAGTGCTTCGACATCTCTACCATTCATGGCCGGTTCAACGTGGCCTCGATGGTCGTCTTTACCAACGGCAAGGCCGACAAGGATCAGTACCGCCGTTTCAAGATTCGTCAGGATTTTGGCGAGGCGAACGACTTCGAGAGCATGCGCGAGGTTCTGGGTCGACGCTACTCGCCCGAGCGCATGGCCGACGAGCGCTTCGGCTCGCGTCCCGACCTGCTCATCGTCGACGGCGGCAAGCCCCAGCTCACGGCTGCCGTGGAGCAGCTGGCTGAGCTTGGGCTCGACATTCCCGTGGCCGGTCTTGCCAAGTCCGACGAGGAGCTTTTCGTGCCCTGGGCCGAAGATGGCCCCGTGGTGCTGCCGAGCGGCTCTGCCTCGCTGTATCTCGTGAAACAGGTGCGCGACGAGTCGCACCGCTTCGCCATCACGTTCCACCGCGAGCTGCGCGACAAGGCCATGACTGTGGGCATTCTCGACGAGGTGGAAGGTGTAGGCCAGAAGCGCAAGAAGGCGATCATGAAGGAGTTCGGCTCCATGAAGCGCCTGCGCGCGGCAACCGTCGACGACATTGCGGCCACCCCCGGCGTGCCGCGCGAGGTGGCCGAGCGCATCTGGCAGACCCTGCGTGCCTGGGAACGCGAGCGCGACCAGGTGGAAGAGATGGCCCAGGCGCAGGATTAGGCCTGGGGCTCTTCTTCGTCCTCGGGAGCGTTCTGCCCCTCGTCTGCGCCCTCGTCGCCCTCACCAGCGGCAGAGGCCGCGTTGGACACGACGGTACAGGTTGCATCAGCCGTGACGGCACCCTCGATGGCCAGGCCTGGCACACCCAGTGCGTTGAGCGTGACAAGGGCGGGGTTGCCCGAGACGTCGATGTGCTCCAAGCGGGTGTTGGCCGTGACGTTGAACTCGCCTGCAAGGTTGCAGTTGGCAAAGTTGGCGTTCGTAAGACGTGCAAGGCTCGAGGCGTCGAGTGTGCCCAGCGGGTTGTTCGACAGGTCGAGCGTCATGAGGCGCCCCGTCGAAGACAGGTCGATCGACTCAAGGGCGCAGCCACTTGCGTGCAGAGACGTAAGCGAGGGCGGAAGCACGCCTGCCTCGATTGAACCCAGTTGCGCGCCCGACACAGTGAGGTCCTGCAGGTTGGCGAACCACCCGAGGCCTTCCAGGTTCGTCGTGCTCACGTCGACTGCGAGGTTGTAGACTGCCTGACGCTCGCGCTGTGAAAGGGCCCCATCTTTGTCAGTGTCAAACGGTTCGAGCGTGATGCGCAGGCCCTCGTCGGGGAAGAACGCGCTTGCCAGAGGCAAGGTCACCTCTTGGCCTTCGTCCATATTGAGCCGCTCCATCGCCGGGCATCCCGACAAGTCGAGGCGGGCCAGGCCGTTGCCTTCCACATCGAGTACGCGCAGTGCGGCACAGCCTTCGAGTTGAAGCGTCTGCAGGCCGTTGTTGTGGGCGTCGAGCTCCTCAAGGTTTGCAAGGCCGTCGAGGTCGAGGTCGGAGATGAGGTTGTCGGAGACATCGAGCGTGACGAGCTTGCGACATTTCGTGAGGTCGATGGTCGCGAGGTCGTTGCCCGACACATTGAGGCTTTCCAGGTGCGTGAGGGTGTCGATGCCTGCAAGGTCAACGATGCCCTGGTTCGAGAGGTCCAGGCTCGTGACGTGCGAGGCTTCCTCCGCGGAGATGCGACCGTTCCCGTCTTCGTCGCAGGAGACGAGGGCCGTGCGCAGGGCTGCGTCGGGGAACGTCGTCGCATCGAGTGCGACGCCCGTGGGCACTACGTATGCAAAATGGTAGGCAAGCGTGCCGGCCCCTGCGACGACGGCCACACCGAGCGCTGCCAGGGCCACGGCGATGCGGCGCGACATCGGCTTTTTTGCAGCTGGGGCGCTCGGCAAGACGTCGGGCATGCCCCAAGCGGCGCGCACATAGCGGGCGGCCCCGCCGAACGAGGTCGTGTATGCGGGGTCGTCGGCGTCAACCAGGAGCGTTCCCAGCTTGTTTGATTCTCTGGACTTTGAGGCCATGCCCTGGCGTCTCCTTCTAAGCGGTATACTGAAGACCGCAGTCGGGCCGCAGTCTGAATGGCAAAGCTCGGCCAGTTTACTACGATACCTGCGCATCTGCCCGGCAGGCCGTTTTCATTTGTAGGCGTTGCGTAGACGGAAGGTAGCTGCATGTCTGCTCCAGAGGTTGTCGTAATCACGGGAATGTCGGGTGCTGGCCGCACCGAGGCGCTGCATGCCTTGGAGGATGCCGGCTTCTATTGCATCGACAACCTGCCGCCCACCATGCTTACCGCGCTGGTGGAGCAGTCGGGTTTGCGCCTTGACGCGAACCGTCGCCTCGCCGTCGTGTGCGACTTGCGCTCGCACGACCTCTTCGACACGCTGTGCGGCGAGCTCGACCGCTTGCGCGAGCGGGGTGTCTCATGCAGCGTGGTCTACCTCGATGCCGACGATGACACGCTTCGCCGCCGTTACAACTCCCTGCGCCGTCGTCATCCTTTGGCTGACGGGGGCATCTCGGTGAGCGAGGCCATCGAGCATGAGCGCGAGCGTCTCTCGTTTGTGCGCGAGCGGGCGAACATGGTGATCGATACCTCGAACCTGCGCGCTCGTGATTTGCGCACGCTGCTCGTGGAGGAGTTCTCGCGCATACCCGCTGAGCAGGCACTCAACGTGTCGGTGTTCTCGTTTGGCTTTAAATACGGTGTGCCGCTCGATGCGGACATCGTTATCGACGTGCGCTTTTTGCCCAACCCCTATTACGACCCGACGATGGCCGAACTCACCGGCCACGACCAGCTCGTGCGTGACTTCGTGCTTGGCCGCGAGGAGACGCGCGTCTTCACGGCGGCGTGGTTCAACCTGCTTGATGTGACGATGCCCGGGTATGTGGCCGAGGGCAAGAAGCATCTTGCCATAGCCGTCGGTTGCACCGGTGGCCAGCACCGAAGCGTCGTAATCGCCGAGGCCACTGCGGCCCATCTTATCGAGCGCGGCTACAACGTGTCGGTGGGTCACCGCGACCTGCCTCGACACGTCAAGGCATAGGTGGTTTGATGAGCGCCCATCCACTACCTGACCAGGTTCGTGCCGTCTCCATCGGCGGCGGCACGGGACAACCCAACGCGATTCGCGCCCTGCGTGCAGCCGGTTGCTTCGTCACGGCCATCGTTGCCATGGCCGACGACGGCGGTTCCACGGGCATCATCCGCCAGGAGATGGGCATGGTGCCCCCTGGTGACATCCGCAAGTGCCTCGTGGCCATGGCGGCTGATCCTGCGGGTCCTCTGGCCCGCGCTTTCGAGCATCGCTTCTCCTTTGCCGACAACCACTCGCTGGGCAATCTCCTGCTTGCCTCGCTTGCGGCCGAGACTGGCTCGTTCGGCGAGGCAATCGAGCTGTGCGGCGAGATGCTGGGCTGCCACGGTCTGGTGTGTCCCTCCACGATGGAGAACGTCGTTTTGTGCGGTCGCACGCGCGACGGCATGGAGTTTCGCGGCGAAGCAACGCTTGGGTCGGGCCCCTGCGCCCTGTCGGAGGTGTGGCTTTCCCCGCGTGCACCGCGGGCAACCGAGGCGGCGGTCGAGGCGATTCTCGAGGCCGACGTCGTGGTGCTGGGCCCAGGTTCGCTTTTCACCTCGGTCATCCCCAACATCCTCGTGCCTGGTATCAAAGATGCCCTGCATGCCACGAGGGCGCGCAAGGTCTACGTGTGTTCCATGGCCGACATGCAGGGCGAAACCTGGGGTTTGTCCGCCGAGGAATACGTTGCGGCGCTGCTCGACCATGGCATGGAGGGCTGCCTCGACGCCGTGCTGCTGCACAAGCCGCTCGACGCCGATGCAAGCCTGGCCACGCGTCACTTCCGGGCCATCACGCAGACGGGGCCGAGCGAAATGGGCACAGGCGATGAGTTTTTCCGTCCCGTTCCGCTCAGCGAAGAGTCGCTGCGCCGTCTGCAGGCTCGCGTTCCGCTCGTGATTGTGCGTGACTTCTCCGACCCGGCGCATCCCACGTGGCATGACCTGTCCAAGCTGAAATGCGCGCTGCGAGGGGTGATCGAGACGTGTCCTTCACGGCAGAGGTAAAGGACGAGCTTTCCCGTGTGGAGTGCGGCGCCGTCGCCGAGCGGGCTGAGCTGGCGGCCATCGTGCGCATCTGCGGCACACTGTCGCTGTCGGGCGCCCGCCGCTTCAGGCTTGCGCTCACCACTGAGACCGGTTCGGTCGCACGCGTGGCATACACGCTCCTCAACGGCTCGAAGCCGCTGACGTGCCAGCTCACCGTGCGTCGCAGCGTCCTGCACAA
>JAHZHK010000058.1:6085-17083 GCA_019420325.1 Coriobacteriaceae bacterium
TTCCTCACCAGCGTTCCCGGCCAGGAGGGTTTGGAGGAGGCGCTCATCGAGATGGGCGTGCTCACCTCCCAGCTCGGTCTTGCCCGAGAGATTCCTGCAGCTCTCGTGCCTGATGAGGAAGCGGCGTTTGCCTATCTGCGCGGCGCTTTCTTGGCCGGCGGATTCGTCTCCGAGCCGCATACAGCCGACGCCCATATGGAGATTGTGGCACAGACGCGTAGCATCGCCGACGGCATCGCCTCCATGTGCGAACGTGTGGGCATCCCTGCCCGCGTGGGTCGCCGGCGCGGCGCCTTCGTCATCTACCACAAGAGCGCCGAGGGCATCCAGGAGATGCTCGCGGCCTTGGGCGCCCCGCGCTGTGCACTCAAAATGGCACGGGTCCGCGCGGTGCGCTCTGCTCGAAACGATGCAAACCGCCTGGTAAATGCCGAACTTGCGAATCAGAAGAAGGCCGCCGCCGCCGCAGGCAGCCAAACGCTTCTCGTTGAGCAGGTTATCGCCGAGGTGGGGTACGAAAAGCTCCCTCGCGCGCTCAAGGATTTCTGCGACCTTCGCCTGGCCCATGCCGACCTGTCGTTGCGCGAGCTGGGCAACATCGCCGACCCACCCCTGTCAAAATCTGCCGTCGCACACCGCGTGCGCCGTTTAGAGCAGCTACTCGCCGAGCAGCGGGCAAACGGCAGCGAATGATACGTTACAATTGTGTTAACCATCTATCCGATGTTCGGGCGTGGAGCCCACGTTAAGGAGGATTATCGCATGACGGTCAGAATCGGTATCAACGGCTTCGGTCGCATCGGGCGCGTGGCGTTCCGCGCTGCTCTCGACGATCCCGATATCGAGGTCGTGGCCATCAACGACCTGGGCAAAACTGAGGCCATGGCGCAGCTTTGCCGCCGCGACTCCGTCCACGGCAAGCTCGCACACGACCTGGTCGTCGATGGCATGGACTTCATCGTCGACGGCACGACCCGCATCAAGGGCCTCTCCGCCCGCGAGCCCAAGGCCATTCCCGCCCTTCCCTGGGGCGAGCTGGGCGTCGACGTCGTGCTCGACTGCACGGGCAAGTTCCGCTCCGCACCCGACCTGCGCCGTCACATCGAGTGCGGCGCCAAGAAGGTCGCTCCCGCCAAGGGCGAGATCGACGGCACGTTCGTCGTCGGCGTCAACGACGACCAGTACGATCCCGACACGATGCACGTCGTGAGCAACGCCTCCTGCACCACGAACTGCCTGGCCCCCGTCGCCAAGGTCCTCGTGGACTCCTTCGGCGTCAAGCGCGGCTTCATGACTACGGTGCACTCCTACACCACCGACCAGCGCCTGCTCGACAACTCGCACTCCGACCTGCGTCGCGCCCGTGGCGCCGCCATGTCCATCATCCCCACCACCACCGGCGCCGCCAAGGCTCTCGGCCTGGTCATCCCCGAGCTCAAGGGCAAGCTCGACGGCTTCTCTGCCCGCGTTCCTACCCCCGACGGCTCCATGGTCGACCTCGTGGCCGAGCTTGAGCGTCCCGTGAGCATCGAGGAGATTAACGCTGCCATGAAGGCCGCGGCCGAGGGCCCGCTCAAGGGCATTCTGGCCTATTCCGAGGAGCCGCTCGTGTCCAACGACGTCATTGGCGAGAAGTGCTCGAGCCTGTTTGACGCCGGCTGCACGATGGTGCTCGGAGGCGAGGGCACGCTCGTGAAGGTCGTCTCCTGGTACGACAACGAGATGGGCTATTCCTGCCGCCTGCTCGACCTGGCAAAGATTGTCGCCACGCGCTAAACGGCCTGGTGCAAGGGCTGTTTAAAACCATTACGGAATCAAAAGCCCACGCCTGTGTTGTGATTGTATGACCTGTTTGCGCCGCCCAAAGGCCCGTCGTGGCTTTTGGGCGGCGTTTAGTTTGAACGGTATCCGGCTGCCTGGGGGCCGGAGGCGCCATACGGTACAATTCGAGTGCCTACAGCCGCGCCCCCTTTCGGGCGCACGACTTGAATCGAGGAAGCATGTCTTATAAGCGCAGCGTCTCCGACGCCGACGTCTCTGGCAAGCGTGTCATTGTCCGCGTCGACTTCAACGTGCCCGTCAAGGACGGCGTCGTGGGTGACGACACCCGCATTCGCGCGGCTCTTCCCACCATCAACTTGCTTCGCGAGCGCGGCGCGCGCATCGTGTGCATGAGCCACCTGGGCAGGCCCGCAGGCACGGGTTTTGAGGCCGCTTACTCCATGGAGCCGGTCGCCGCCCGCTTCTCCGAGCTGCTCGGCGCGCCCGTTGCCTACGTGCGCGACGTGTGCGGCGAGGAGGCCCTCGCGGCGTCCCAGGCCCTTGCCGACGGCGAGGTACTGCTCGTCGAGAACCTTCGTTTTGAGAAGGGCGAGAAGAAGAACGACCCCGCTTTTGCTGCTGCCCTGGCTAAGCTCGGCGACGTCTACGTTGACGACGCCTTTGGCGTCGCGCACCGTGCCCATGCATCGGTGGCCGGTGTGCCTGCGATTCTTCCTACCTATGCTGGCCTTTTGCTCGCCGGTGAGGTCGACACCATCACGGGCATGCTCAACGACCCCGCCCGTCCCTTTGTGGCCGTGTTGGGCGGCTCCAAGGTCTCCGACAAGATCGGCGTGATCGACGCCCTCTCCGAGAAGGTTGACGTGCTGCTCATCGGCGGCGGCATGTGCTTCACGTTCATGCAGGCCCAGGGCCTGCCCATTGGCTCGTCGCTCGTTGAGCCCGAGTGGGTCGAGCGTGCCGGTGAGATGCTCGACAAGGCCGCCGAGCGCGGCTGCCGCATCGTTTTGCCGCTCGACTACGTCGTTGCCGACAAGTTCGCCGCCGACGCCGCCACGCAGATTGTGGACAAGACCGCCATTCCCGAGGGCTGGATGGGCCTCGACATCGGCCCGCGTTCCTGCGAGCTGTACGCGCGCGAGCTCGCCGGCGCCAAGACGGTCTTCTGGAACGGCCCCATGGGCGTGTTCGAGATGGAGGCCTTCGCCGCTGGCACCCGCGCCGTGGGTCAGGCCATCGCCGACAACGCCGCATGCACGAGCGTTGTGGGTGGCGGCGACTCGGCCGCGGCCGTCAAGAAGTTCGGCCTCGAGAGCGGCATGACCTTCATCTCCACGGGCGGCGGTGCATCCATGGAGCTCGTCGAGGGCAAGGCATTGCCCGGCGTGGAGGCGATTCCCAATGCCGATTAGCTTTGGTCGTCCTCAGTCTCAGCCCCAGCCCGCAGACGTGCGCAAGGTCGTCGTGGTGGGCAACTGGAAGATGAACAAGACTTATAGCGCCGCCGTTCAGCTTGCCCAGCTTGTCGACGACCGTCTCGAGCGTTCCTGGAAGAACAGCGTCGAGGTCATCCTGTGCCCGCCTGCCACGGCGCTTCGCGGCGTGAGCAACGTGCTCGCCTTCGACAAGTCCTTCGCGAAGGTGGGTGGCCAGGACTGCTCGCCGGAAGACTCGGGCGCCTTCACGGGTGACATTTCCGCGCCCATGCTCGCCGATCTCGATTGCACGTGGTGCATCGTGGGCCATTCCGAGCGCAGGCATGGTCACGGTGAGGCGAGCGAGCAGGTGTCTGCTAAGGCCGCCGCGCTCATCCGTGCCGGCATCGCTCCCATCGTGTGCGTCGGCGAGCCGCTTGACGTCTACGAGGCGGGCTCCACTTCTGCGTACGTGACCGAGCAGGTGCGTGCCTCTCTTACTGGGCTTGACCTGGCAGGTCGCGACTTCGCCGTTGCCTATGAGCCCGTTTGGGCCATCGGTTCGGGCAAGGTCCCCACGCCCGAGTATGTGCAGGACGTTGCCGCCCAGATTCGTGCAGCGGTGTCCGAGGCCGCGGGGCAGGACTGCGCCAAGCGCTGCTACGTGCTCTACGGCGGCTCCGTCAAGTCCGGCAACGCCGCGTTTTTCACTGCATGCGCCGATGTGGACGGCGTGCTCGTGGGCGGCGACGCCCTTGATGCCGACAAGTTCACCGACATCGTGAAGGCGGTGCTGCATGTATAGGCTTCCCGCCCTCCTCGTCATTATGGACGGCCTGGGATGGGCTGCGCCCAGCGAGGCAAATGCCGTGAGCCTCGCCGCCACGCCCAATCTCGACGCCCTCATGGCGCAGTATCCGTGGACGACCATCGAGGCTTCCGGCGAGGCTGTCGGCCTGCCTGCGGGCCAAATGGGCAACTCCGAGGTCGGTCACCTCAACATCGGTGCAGGGCGCGTGGTCATGCAGGAGCTCATGCGCCTGAACCATGCCGTTCAGACCGGTGGGATCTTTGAGAACGAGGTGCTCGTCGAGGCCTGCCGCAAGGTCGCTGCGAGCAAGTCTACCCTGCATGTGATGGGTCTCATGTCCGACGGCGGCGTGCACTCCCACATCCGTCACTGCCTGGCGCTGCTCGAGTTGGCCGCCCGCGAGGGTGTTCAGCGTGTGCGCGTGCATGCCTTCCTCGACGGCCGCGACGTCGCCCCCGACTCCGGCCTGGGTTATCTCGACGAGCTTTCGGCGGCGTGCGCCAACATCTCTGAGAAGAGCGCGTGCGACTGCCGCATCGGGTCGGTGTCGGGTCGCTATTACGCTATGGACCGCGACAACCGTTGGGAGCGCGTGCAGCGCGCATGGGACGCCATCGTCCTGGGCCGCGGTACTGCCGTCCAGCCTGCCCGCCAGGGCGTTGAGGCCAGCTATGCAGCGGGTGTCTACGACGAGTTCGTCGTGCCGTTTGCCTGCGACGAAGCCGGCGTCGTCGATGGCGACGCAGTGGTGTTCTTCAACTTTAGGCCCGACCGTGCCCGTGAGCTTTCCCGTGCTTTCACCGAGGCCGACTTCACCGGCTTCGAGCGCGGCCGTGCCCCGCAGGTGAACTTCGTTACCATGACCGAGTACGACCCCGAGCTTAACGTGCAGGTCGCCTTCCCGAAGGAGAACCCGCAAAACGTTCTTGCCGACGTTGTCGCAGCTGCGGGCCTGCGCCAGTTCCACACCGCTGAGACTGAGAAATACGCGCACGTGACGTTCTTCATTAACGGCGGCGTCGAGCAGCCCAAGCAGGGGGAGGAGCGCGTGCTCGTTGCCTCGCCGAAGGTTGCCACCTACGACCTCCAGCCGCAGATGAGTGCCCCCGAGGTTGCCGACGGCCTCAAGGCGGCTATCGAGTCCGACGAGGCCGACGTGTATGTGGTCAACTTTGCCAACCCCGACATGGTGGGTCACACCGGCAACGTCGAGGCGGCCGTGCGTGCTGTGGAGGCCACCGATGTAGCTGTGGGCAAGGTTGTCGATGCCGTGCGGGCCAAGGGTGGTTTTGCCATCATCATCGCCGACCACGGCAACTGCGACTGCATGTTCAAGGTTGATGCGGACGGGCAGCGCCACCCCGTGACGTCCCATACTACGGCGCCTGTGCCCTTCATCGTCGTTGCCGACGGGGTCGAGATTGTGCCTGACGCCCACGGCAAGCTCTGCGATGTGGCCCCCTCGCTCATCGATCTTGTAGGATTGGAGAAACCGGACTGCTGGACGGGTAAGAGCCTTATCCAACACAAGGTTTCCTGATACAATCACCTACTGTTTCCGCTCTAGGCGTGCCGCGATTGGGTCCAAGTGACTCGGCTGACCCGTCGTAACTCGCTTTACCTGCGGTTTTAACGTTAAGACCTTTAGTCCGCACTATGAGGAGCGCATCTTGAACCCTCTGCTTATCCCGCTGATTGTTATCTGGTTCCTTTCTGGCATCGGCCTTGTTATCTTCATTCTTATGCATTCCGGCAAGGGCACGGGTGTTTCGGAGATGATTGCCGGTTCCATGTACTCAAACATGGGCGGCACGGGCACGGTCGAGAAGAACCTCGATAAGCTCACTATCATCTGCGCTGCCGTCTTCATCATCTGCCTGCTTATCTTCATGCTCATCTTCCCGCAGGGCAGCGTGGCATAGGGTCTGCTCCAAACCTGAGATTCAAGGTATCTGAGGGTGCCGGCGTGTAGAGCGTCGGCACCTTTTTTCGTTTGCGCGCCGCCGTGAGCCCGTCTCACGGTACACTTTCAGCAACGAGCGACGGGCAGGAGATGGCATGAGGCGAGATCGAGAGACGGGTATGGTAAGCCGGCGCGAGTTTGCCGCATCGGCGCTTTTGGGCGCCGGCGCAGCGCTCTTGGGAGGATGCAGCCTCAATGGGGTCATGCCTGGCTCCAGTCCCATCGAGCTGCCTGTGGTGAACGAGGCGAGACTTGCCGCCAATCAGGGCGCCCCTGAAGCTGTCCGTGTGCTTGAAGGCGGTACGCTTACGTGCCAGAGCGTCCCGCTTTCTACGGTCAACCCCCATGAGGCCTGGGGGTATTGGGAGCGGCTTGTGTGCCGCTGCATGTTCGACAGCCTGACGCAATATGACTTCGACCAGATGATGCTTGTGGGAAAAGCAGCCACAAGCTGGGAGGCCGACCTTTTCTCGGAGCGTTTTACCTTTCACCTGCGTGAGGGCATGGCGTTTCAAAACGGAGAGTCCGTCACTTCGACGTGCTTCGCCAATGCCTGGAATGTCCTTGTTGCTCATGGTGGGCATGGACTTGCGTCGTGTCTGTCCATGGTGGTGGGATTCGAGGATGTCGCGGCGGGCGTCGCGGGTGCGCAGCTTGATTTGGAGTGCCCCGACGATTACACGCTCATCGTGAACCTTGCGCACAGCTTTCCCGACTTCGCCTATCTGGCGAGCCTGCCGCAGCTCGCTCCCATGTCCGTCGCATCTTTCAAGGCGGAAGGGGGATTTGGCGACGTGCCCTGTGGCAACGGGCCATTCTGCCTCGACGGCGCTCTTCAAGCTGACGCCGGCGTGCATCTTGTGCGCAATGCCAGCTATTGGGGGACAAATGCCCATGTCGACGCGCTCCAGTTCCAGGTCAACGAGGACTTCACGGATGTGGGCGAGGCGATAAAGACGGGTAATCTCGACGTTACGCTCGTGCCTGTCGATCAAGCGAGCGCGCTGTCCGACGAGTTGGGCCCCGCCGGCCCCGATCGTATCCTGAACCCCGATGCGCAGGTTGCTCATGAGGGTTTCAGAAGCGTCTGCATGCTCGTGTGCAACTGTGCCCGTGAGCCGTTTGACCAGGCCGAGACGCGCCGCGCGCTTGAACGCGCGCTCGACGTTCAGGTTCTGGCGACTGCCCTCGGTCTTGACCCCCTTTGTGCGGCCGACGGTGCGCTGCTGCCCTCGAACCTCGGCTACGAGGAGCGTGCCTGGAAGCTTCCCGATAATGAGCTGGAAAAGGGTCTCTCTGATCAGGTAGACGCTGCCCTCGGCACGGATGAGCTCGAGATGCTTTGCGATCCTTGCCTGCTTGCAGGCCTGGGTCAGGAGGTAGCCGCGCAGCTCGACGACGCGGGCGTTACCGTGTGCGTCGACACCCCTTCGTGGTCCGAGTACCTCTCCAGGCTGCAGGAGGGCGACTTCGAGCTTGCCCTCGTGTGCCACCTGCCTCCGTGCGATGCGGCCGGCGCGGAGCTCTTCAGCCTCTTCCATTCTCGGGGTGGCGACAACCTGGGCGGATATGCCAGCGCCGAAGTTGACGAGGCACTCGAGTCGGCCTGGGAATTGTCCGATGAGGCAGCCAGGCTCGATGTCCTGCGCGAGGTGTGTCAGACCATCGCCCAGGACATGCCGGTCGTACCTCTCCTGTATGCGGGCCCTGGCGTTGCTTGCTCTTCCCGCGTCAACTCTTTGGCGGTCTCAGCCGATTACACACTCGACTTTGCGGGATGCTGGCTTTCGGCGTAGCGTGATTCATGTATGGTGGAACTGTGAACTACTCTCTGGTTTCGAAGAGACTTCAATTCAGAGCTTGTCAGAGACAGTCTTGTATTGTATAGTTATTTCTTGCGTTGCAAGTCGGAGTGGCGGAATAGGCAGACGCGCTAGCTTGAGGTGCTAGTGACCTTTACGGTCTTGCGGGTTCAAGTCCCGCCTCCGACACCATTCAATTTCAAAGAGCCCCGCAAGGGGCTCTTTTCGTATATGTCCACCTTAGGGATGCCGAGGTTACGACATGTCTGAACACGACAAGGACGCACTCACCCACGACAGCGCTTGTGGCGCATCGATCGAGGCGCAGGAGAGGGGCGAGGAGGTCGCACGGCTTACGGACGAGCTTTCTAGCTGCCGCCGCAGGCTCAAGGCCGTCTTGGGGCTTCTGAGCCACTCGTCCAATTTCGGACTCAACGCGATGGAGACATGCGACCTCATTGCCAACGAGCTGGCAGATGCCCTGCTGGCCGATGCCGCCATCTTCTATCTCATCGCCGACAGGGGCTATGTTCCCTTTGGTGTGTCCGATGGGTTCTATCTAGCGGTCAATGCGACTGACGTTGCCGATTTGGCCCGCACGACACCTGGCATCCCTCCTCTTGTCGCGCGCACGCGTGCCCTCACATGCCTAAGCGTCCTTGAACGGCCCGGTCGCATTGACGAGGCCTGTATCATGCGCGATGACGCAGGAACCCGTTTCAAGGTGCGCTCGCTGCTTTCCACGTCCTGCTCCAGCATCGTGGGCGCCCCCGTGTTCTCCGAGGACCGCGTCAGCGCGGTGCTTGTCTTCGGGTGGCACGAACACCATGCATTGGTCGACGAGGAGCGCGAAATGCTCCAGACCATCTCGGAGACCCTCGCCTTCGGTATCTCCTCGGCCTTGAGCCAACTTCGCCTCACGCGTTCCAACGACCTTAAAGACGCTCTTTTGCGTGTGCATGACCTTGCCATGAAGAGCGACTCCATCTGTTCGTCCATGGTCAGGCAGGTTGCCCTGTGCGTCGCCGACGCGATGCCTGCGCGCGTTCTCATGGTGGAGGCCCGCGATGGGGAGGCGGGCTGCACTATCGTGCCGCTCGACACCGGCGAAGACTGCGACATGCCCATTCAGACCAACATGTCCATGGACGAGATACTGGGGGAGGCCTCTGGTGTGCGTGCTGTGCAACATGCCAGCGCCTTGGGGATGTGGATTGCCCGCCATACCGACCTCAATTCGGGGTTTGTCGTGCCCATTGCCACGAAGCAGGCGTGCGAGGGCGTGCGTTTTGCGCTGCTCGTGCTGCGCAGCCCGCTCGATGCCCCCTTTGACTTCCTCGACGAGGAGTTTCTCAACGATGTCTCGGGGGAGATCGGTCGCATTGCCTTTTCAGAGCGTATCCATGCAAACGAGGCCCAGATTGCCCATGCCCTGCAGGTGGGCCTGCGCAACGAGATGCCCCAGGTGAACGGCATCTCCACCGCCTCCCTGTACTTGTCTGCCACTGAGTCGGCGGTGGTAGGCGGCGACTTTTTCGACTTGCACGAGCTGGGGGAGGGCCGCTTCGTCGTTGTCATGGGCGATGTGTCGGGCAAGGGTGTGGAGGCCGCCGTTGTGGCTTCCATGGCCAAGACGGGCCTTGCAGCCTATGTCTGGGAAAAAACGGAACCCGACGAGATGGTGAGCGCGCTGAACAGCCTGTTTCTCAATTTCTCGCGTGCTGAGACGTTTGCCACCATGTGCGTCGTGCTTGTCGACTTGCCCTCGCGCTCGGCTAAGTACTGCAGCGCTGGGCATCCCCCCGCGATGCTCGTGCATGCACCCGATTCTGCCAACCCCTCTCTTGAGCTGCTCGCAACGCAGTCGCCGGTGGTGGGTGCGTTCGAGGGCATGCGCTATATTTCGGGAAGCTTTACGTTCGAGCTCGGGGACGTGCTGTTCCTCTATACCGACGGCACCACCGAGGCCCGTAGCCCATCAGGGGGCTTTTTCGGTGAGGGCAATCTGCGCGACGCGCTTCTGCGCGCCTGCCGTTTCGGCCTGGACGACATCCCACGCCGCGTGCTCAAAGAGGTTGAGGAATTTTCCGGCAACGACACCCATGACGACATCGCGATGGTCGCCGTTCGCTTCGACGGCCTGGCCTAATCGTCGTCTTTTATCTCCTTGCATGTTTGGAACCTGCTGTGGCGGGGGAAGATACGCAGTGTTTATGCAACGGATGTGCGAGGAGAAACGATGCTCGTCGACAAAGGTGCGCTCGTAGTCTCTCTTGCGGGCGACGTCACATGGCAGAACGCCCCAGCTTTGCGCGAGCGCCTTCTTCTTATTGCCCAGCAGGGTTATTCGAGCCTTGTGCTCAACGTTGAGTCGGTGGGGTACATCGACTCGACGGGCATGGCTGTGCTTATTTTCCTCGCCAGGCGTCTTTCGGCCCGCGGGGGCAGGCTCGTGCTCATCAACGCCTCTGAGTCGATTGTGCGCTCGCTCAAGCAAGCCCAGATCCTCGACAAGATCGTTTGCATTCCCAAAGGCATGGCGGGCGTGCGCAATGTGGGGGTTCCCACCGATGAGGCGCCGCTGCGCGTGTATACCGTGAGCTTGTCGAGTGATCCATCCTCGATGGAGCTGGCACGCAAGTCCATCGCATCTATCCTCCAAGCGTTGCAATTGCCGCGCAGTACCGCCTATGACATCGTGCTTGCTTTGGGTGAGGCGCTCGGCAACGCGTTCGACCATGGCGGTGGCGCACAAGGGCAGGAGGGGGACGTCTCGGCCACGGTGTCGCTGTACTCCGATCGCCTTGTGATGGAAGTCAATGACTGCGGATGCGGTATCGCTTACAACCAGGGCGACGCATTGCCCGAGCCCAC
Source organism: Coriobacteriaceae bacterium (assembly GCA_019420325.1). Lineage (GTDB taxonomy): Bacteria > Actinomycetota > Coriobacteriia > Coriobacteriales > UMGS124 > UMGS124. The sequence continues at coordinate 16,733 of JAHZHK010000058.1, forward strand.
GCATGAGCGGGGCAGGGGCATCAAACTCATGCTTATGCTTGCTGACTCCATTTCCATTGTCCCGCGAGAGACGGGCAAGGGCACTTGCGTGCGTCTTGTCAAAATGCTCGACTGTGCGGCGGCGGCCAGCGCTTAATCTGGGTGTCGCGTGTGCGGGGACGCGATAGGGGGCTGCAGGCAGAGCAGCCTCTGAGGCCTTTGCTAAACTTAAACGAAAAAAGCCGCCCCGAAGGACGGCTTGAAAGATCATTGGAGGCGACGCCCAGATTCGAACTGGGGGTAAAGGCTTTGCAGGCCTCTGCCTTACCACTTGGCGACGTCGCCATCCTAACAATAGGGCCAGATGAGCTG
>JAHZHK010000059.1:0-4264 GCA_019420325.1 Coriobacteriaceae bacterium
TTCTACGGCTGCTCGTCGCTCGCCTCCCTGGACGTCTCGGGCTGGGACGCCTCGGCGGTGACGAGCTTTGTGGACGTGTTCTCCGGTTGTCAGTCCCTCAACTCGGTGACCTTGGGCGCGGGATGTGGCTTGCTTGTTGACCAGCTTCCCTCCGGCCCTTGGTATGACGCTGCGGGCAAGGAGTACGACCGTCCGCCTGCGGGTGTTGCGGGGACGTTCACCAAGACGAAGCCGGCGACGCTGGCGGTTGCGGCTGATGGTGTGTCGGATGCTGATGCTTTGCTGCCTGCCCAGACCGTTGAGGGGGAGCAGGACGGGTTGCGCTATGTCATCGTGCCCGAGGGTGCGGCCTTCGAGTACGGTATTGAGTACCCCGAGCTTGCCGGGCGCTACGTGGGGCCGGGCGTGTACCTCACGGGGTATGTGGGCGAGGGCGACTCCCCGGTTGTCCCGCTCGAGGTCGCGGGCGTGCCCGTGGTGTCGGCGAATCTCTCGTGGAACGAGTCCGACCGTGCCGGCATGACGAGACTCTCCTCTGTCTCGTTCGAGCGTGCGGAGGGCAAGGCCTCTTCGCTTGCGCAGCTCGACGTGTCGGGCAACGGGCTCTCCTCGCTCGACATCGAGGGCCTCGACGTCCTCATGCGCTTGAACTGCGAGGGCAACCCCATCGCCGACCTTGCGGCCCTCCAGGCCTGGGCCGCGCAGGACGGCCACGAGGCGAAGTTGCCGCAGGTACAGGAAGCGGCGCCCGCCGAGCCCGGCGACGCCGCGGCTCCCTCTGAGCCCTCCGCCCCTGAGCAGCCTTCCGAGCCCGATGTGCCTTCGGTCGAGCCCGGTGAGCCGTCGGAGCCCGAAGTCCCGGCTGGGCCAGAGGCCCCCAGCGAGCCCTCGGAGCCCGAGATCCCGGCTGAGCCCGAGGTTCCCGGCGAGCCCTCGGAGCCTGAGGCCCCCAGCGAGTCTGAGACTCCCTCCGAGCCCGAGGAGCCCTCCGAGGAGCCCGCGCCCGACGAGGCTCCCTCGGATGAGCCTACTGTTTCAGGCGAGGGCGACCCTGCGTCCGACTCACTCGCGCTAGGGGAGGACCCCGTCTCCGCCCTGGCCGCCTAGGCGGCGCGGCACGATCGTCCTCTTTCCCGCCCGCTTTCCCTTGTCTTTGGGAGGCGGGCGGGTCTTTTTCGGGTTCTCTTCCCCTGTGTTTTTGCAACTTGCGTGTTCGCGGCGCGATGCTTGTGGTATGGTTCTTTCTTACTGGGCCTATGGCGCAACGGTTAGCGCGGGGGACTCATAATCCCTATGTTGCAGGTTCGAATCCTGCTGGGCCCACCAGTGATTGCCGCAAGGCCTGGAAGGCATACCTTCCAGGCCTTTTTGCTGTCTGTGGGGCGTGCAACTCCGCTCTTCTTCTAGAGCCTTCCGCGTGCCGGTATGAGGGCGCGGGGCTTGGGCTATAGTTGCTTTAACTGTTTCCACGGCTGCCAGCCCCTCCCGTGACGAAGATTGGAATCTGGCCTCATGATCCTACAGGTCGACAAGCTTACGAAGTCCTTTGGTGGACGCACCCTTTTCAGCGACGCGTCGTTTCAGATCAACGCTCGCGAGCGCTATGCCCTGGTAGGCCCCAACGGCGCGGGCAAAACCACGATGCTCAAGATGATCATGGGCGTCGAGACTCCCGACTCGGGCAACATCTACTTCGCAAAGAACACCTCGGTGGGCTACCTCGAGCAGGAGGCCATCGAGATCTCGGGCCGCTCGGTCATCGAGGAGGTGCTCTCCTCGGCCACCGAGATTCGCGCCCTTGAGAAGCGCATCGCCGAGCTCGAGCACCTGCTGTCCGATCCTGCCCACGTGCAGGATCACGAGCAGCTCCTCGAGGAGTACGGCCGCGCCCGCAACCGCTTCGAGGCGGCCGACGGCTACGAGATCGAGCCCCGCGCTCGCGCCATCCTCACCGGCTTGGGCTTCCCCATTTCTGACCTAAGCCGCGACGTCTCCGAGTTTTCCGGCGGTTGGCAGATGCGCATCCAGCTCTCCAAGCTGCTGCTTTGCCACCCCGACGTGCTGCTGCTCGACGAGCCCACCAACCACCTCGACCTTGCCAGCGTCCGTTGGCTCGAGAGCTTCCTTTCGAGCTACGACGGCGCCATCCTCATCGTGAGCCACGACCGCGCCTTCCTCGACGGCATGGTCAACCACGTGGCCTCCATCGAGCATGGTAAGCTCACCGTGTACACTGGCAACTATTCCTCCTTCATCGAGCAGCGCGAGGCGGCACTCGAGCAGCTCAAGGCCGCCAAGGCCGAGCAGGACCGCGAAATCGCCCACCTCGAGGAGTTCATCGAGAAGTTCCGCTACAAGGCCACCAAGGCCCGTCAGGCGCAGGACCGCATCAAGAAGCTCGACAAGCTCATGGCCGAGCGCATCGTGCTGCCCGAGCAGCAGAAGAAGGTCCATTTCCACTTCCCGCAGCCGCCGCGCACCTCCGACCTGGTAATGGAGCTCAAGCACGTGGCCAAGAGCTACGGCGACAAGCACGTGTACTCCGACGTCTCGCTCAAGCTCTATCGCGGCGAGCGCATCGCCCTGGTGGGCCCCAACGGCGCGGGCAAGTCCACCCTCATGAAGATGATCGCCGGCGACCAGGCGCCCGACGCGGGCACTCGCAAGCTCGGCGACCACGTGAGTGTGGCCTACTACGCCCAGCACCAGCTTGAGGAGCTCGACGCCAAGAACACCGTGATGCAGGAGATGGACCGCTCCGCCGCCGGTTGGACGTCTTCTGAGGAGCGCCAGCTCCTGGGTGCGTTCCTCTTCAAGGGCGACGACATCGAGAAGAAGGTGTCGGTGCTCTCCGGTGGCGAGAAGGCGCGTCTGGCGCTGGCCAAGATGCTCGTGGCGCCCACGCCGCTGCTGTGCCTCGATGAGCCCACCAACCACCTGGACATCGACTCGGTGGACATCCTCGAGGAGGCCCTGTCGCAGTTCGACGGCACCATTGTGCTCATCTCGCACGACCGTCACCTCATCCGCGCCGTGGCAAACCGCATCGTCGAGGTCAAAGACGGCCAGATTACCGTGTACGACGGCGACTACGACTACTACCTCTGGAAGTCCGAGCAGATCACGGGCGAGGCGCCCCAGGGCGCGCGCGACGGCCGCGCCTCCGGTGGCAAGCAGGGTGGGGCCAAGCAGGCCGCCTCTGCCGCCCCCGAGCGTCAGACGGGCGGTAACTACCGCTCACGCGATCAGCGCAAGGCCGAGGCTGCCGCAAAGGCCGAGGTGGCCCGCCGCTTCGCCGACGAGAAGCGCCGCCTGTCCAAGGTGGAGAAGGAGATGACCGCGGCCCAGAAACGCCATGCCGAGCTTGTCGAGATGATGTCGTCCAACGACCTCTACGACGACAAGGCTGCCTTCGACAAGGCCATGGACGAGTACTCAAAGATCAAGCCGCGCCTGGCGCAGCTCGAGGAGGAGTGGCTCGAGCTCTCCACGCTCATCGAGGAGGAGACGGCAGCCGCCCTCTCCCAGCTGCAGGGGAACTAGCATGGCCGGCGTCGTGAGGGCAGTTCTCTATGTGCTGAGCTGCATCTGCATGGCCGTGAGCCTGGTGCTGTTGTTGCTGTGCGCCTCGCTTCTGTCCACCCAGGTGGCCCTTGCCTTGCATGTGGCGCCTCTGGCGCTTTCCATTACACAGCTCATCCCGGCGCCCCTGTGCTTCTGGGGTGTGGTGGCCTCGCCTTTCGGCGGGGTGTTCCGCACCGACTTTGCGCTGCTTGCCGTTGCATTCTTCCTGCTTGCCCGTTTGCTGCATTTCCTTAAGGGGGTCGTCAAGTGAGCTCCATGACGCCTGAACGCATTCTTATCGTACTGATAGAGCTCGCGTGCATCGTCTTCTCGATCATGGTGCACGAAATCTCGCACGGCTATGCCGCCTATCGCCTGGGCGACCCCACGGCCAAGCGTGCCGGCAGGCTCTCGCTCAACCCGGCCAAGCACCTCGACCCCGTTGGCTCGGTGCTGCTGCCACTCATCATGAGCTTCATCGGCGGCCCCATCTTCGCCTACGCCAAGCCTGTTCCGTACAACCCCATGTACTTCAAGGACCGCAAGCGCGGCGAGCTCATCGTGGCGTTCGCCGGCCCTGCCAGCAACCTTGCCCAGGCGCTTGTGGGCGCGGCCATCTGCTGCATCGTGCAGGCCACGGTTTCGCCCGCCATGTCGATGGGCATGGTCGAGGCGCTCATCTGGGTCTACCGCATCGGCT
>JAHZHK010000059.1:4274-9362 GCA_019420325.1 Coriobacteriaceae bacterium
CGGCTACTACTACTGCCTCAGCAACCTCGTGCTGCTCTTCTTCAACATCATCCCGCTGCCGCCGCTCGACGGCGCGAGCATCGTGACCGCGTTCCTCACGCCGGCCGGCATGGAGAAGTTCTACAAAGTGAAGCAGTACTCCATGTTCATCCTGCTTGCTCTGCTGTTCCTCGTTCCCATGGTCACGCCGTGGGACCCGCTGGGTTGGTACCTCAAGCACACGGCCTACGCCCTGCTGAACGTCCTCATTCCTTAAGGCGAGCTGCGTATGGCGTACCGTGTTTCCGTCGCTGGCTTCGAGGGGTCGTTTGATCTGCTCCTTCAGCTGGTGATGCGTCAAAAGATCGACATCGGCACCGTGAGCGTTTCCGCAGTGGCCGACCAGTACCTCGCCGAGGTTGCGAACATGCCCGACGTGGACCTGGAGGTGGCGAGCGATTTCGTGCTCGTGGCCGCCACGCTGCTTGACCTCAAGGCCGCTGCCCTTGTGCAGGGCGACCCTGTGGAGGACGCATCCGAGGAGGACTTCGACGACGGCTACGAGGACCTCACGGCCGACGAGATGCGCGACGTCCTCGTGGCCAGGCTCATGGCGTACCGCACCTACAAGATGGCGGCCGCCGCGCTTGAGTCGCGCATGCTCGCCGAGTCGAAGATGCACCCGCGCACCATCGGCCCTGACGAGCGCTTTCGCGACGCCGCGCCCGACTTCCTCAAGGGCGTGACGCTCGACCAGCTCGCCCGCACCTGTGCGCGCTTTTTGGGGCGCCGCGAACTCGTGCTGCTGCAAAGCGAGCACATCGCCGCCAAGCGCATGCCGCTTGAGGAGCGCGTCGTGGAGGTTGACACCGTGGTGCGCGCCCGCCAGCGCATGCTGTTTAGCGAGCTCGTGGAGGACAACCCTTCCACCCAGAACAAGGTCGTGAGCATCCTTGCCCTGCTTGAGCTGGGAAAACGCGACATCGTGGGCCTGGAGCAAGAAGAGTTATTTGGCGACATTACCATCACGTCGCATGAGAAGACACTCGACGCCGCGCCTCTGGGCGAGCTGTCGGCGTCGGGGGAGGAGTGAGCATGGGGTTTGAAGCCCTGAAGGCCCTGGAGACCGACGACATGCGCTCGGTGCTCGAGTCGCTGCTGCTTGTGGCCACCGAGCCCGTGGAGACCGCCGTCTTTGCCGAGATGCTCGGCTGCGGCCGCGACGAGGCCAAGGCGGCGCTCGAGGACCTCTCCGCCGAGTATGCCGAGCTGGGCCGCGGCTTCCAGCTGCGCTATGTGGCCGGCGGCTGGAGGCTCTACACGCACCCCAGCCACGACGAGGTGGTCCGCGCCTTCGTGAAGTCATGGGACACCCGCAAGCTTTCCGCCGCCGCGCTTGAGACGCTTGCCGTCATTGCCTACACGCAGCCGGCCACGCGCGACGGCGTGCGCGCGGTGCGTGGCGTAAGTTCCGACAGTGCCATTGCCTCGCTCATCGACAAGGGCCTTGTGCGCGAGCTCACGCATCGCGAGGGGGCCGGTGCCTCCACGTTCGGCACCACGAAGGCCTTCCTTGAGCGCTTTGGCCTGCACGACCTGAACGACCTGCCGCCCCTTGAAGACTTCGCGCCTGACGAGCAGACAAGGCGCCTCATCAGCGAGCGCCTTGGTGCCAAGATGTCTGCCCAGGCGGCAGACGACGCCGATGACGATGTCGAGAACGACCCCGAACTCGACCAGGACGCCCCCGACATGAACGGAGACGACGAGTAACATGCAAACGCCCGAGAATGAAGAGCGCATCGTCCCCATGCGCCTGCAGAAGTTCCTTGCCCGTGCCGGAGCCGCAAGCCGAAGGGGCTCTGAGGACCTCATGACCGCCGGACGCGTCTGCGTGAACGGCCAGGTCGCGACCGAGCTGGGTACCAAGGTCGACCCGCTCGTGGACGTAGTCACGGTCGACGGCCGCGTTGTGAGCCTCTCTGACGGCAACGTCTATCTCGTACTCAACAAGCCCGAGGGCTGCCTGACCACCATGGACGACCCCTACGGCCGCCCCACGGTGGCCTCGCTTGTGCCCACCGATCGTTACCCCGGGCTTTTCCCCGTGGGCAGGCTCGACCAGGACACGACGGGCGTGCTGCTCTTCATGACCGACGGCGAGCTGGCCGCGCGCCTGCTGCATCCCAGCACACACGTGGACAAGACCTACCATGCCCGCGTGGCAGGCAGGCTCTCGCCCTTCGACGTGAAGAGGCTCTGTGAGGGCGTTGAGCTCGACGACGGCATGACTGCCCCCGCCGAGGTGCGTACGCTTTCGGACTTTGAAGGCCGCGACGTGTGCGATCCCTCCATGCACGCCGGCGACGACCTGGTCGAGGTTGTGCTGCACGAGGGCCGTAAGCGCCAGGTGAAGCGCATGCTCTCCTATGTGGGGCACCCGGTCTTCCGTCTCAACCGCGTGAGTTTCGGCCCCATCACCGCCGCCGGGCTTCCTGTGGGCAAGTGGAGGTTGCTCAATGCCGCCGAGGTCGAGGCCCTGCGCAAGGCCACCGAAACGGGCCGCTACACGGGTACGCGCCCGGGTGTTGACCCTCGCAGTCTTAAGAAGTCGTAGGTTCAACTAGAGCCTTTGAGTGTTGATGTGCAAGACAAGGCGGAACGTTCGCCTAGACAATAAAGATTGGAGTTAGACATGAAGGTTGCAATCGACGGCCCTGCTGGAGCGGGCAAGTCGACGGTTGCCAAGGCTGTTGCGCAGGGCAGGGGGTTCGTCTACCTCGACACGGGCGCGATGTATCGCAGCGTTGCCCTGCTCGCCCTGGAGGGCGACGTCGACCTCGCTGACGAGGCTGCGCTGGCCGCAATCGCCGAGTCGATCGAGCTTGCCTTCGTCCCGGCTGCCGACGGCGGTCAGCGCGTGCTGGTTGGCGGGCGTGACGTGACGAGCGAGATCCGCACGCCGCGCGTCGACGCAGCCGTGAGCTCGGTGTCGAGCGTTCCTGCCGTGCGTACCTCCATGGTCGAGCTCCAGCGCAGGCTTGCAGGTGCCGCCGACGTGGTGGCTGAGGGCCGCGACATCGGTACCGTCGTCTTCCCCGACGCCGAGGTCAAGGTGTTCCTCACGGCTGATGCCCATGCCCGCGCGCATCGTCGCAGCGTGCAGAACACGCAGCGCTTCGGCGCCGACGCCGACGAGGCCTGCGAGGAGGACATCTACCGCCGCATCGTCGAGCGCGACCGCGCCGACTCCACCCGCGCCACCGCACCTCTCGTGGCGGCCGAGGACGCCGTGCATATCGACTCCTCGGGCTTGGGCGTCGCCGACGTGGTGCGCCTTGTTGAGGACCTGATCGATGCCGCCCAGGCGCAGGAGGCATAAACCATGAGCGCAAGCGATTCCGCAAACACCAAGCCCCAGCCCGAAAAGAAGCCCCAGCCTTCCACCACTGAGAAGTACTTCGACATGCCCATTGCCGAGTGGCCCCGCAGGGCGCGCTTCTTCAGCGCCTTCGCATACCGCGTGGTGCTGGGCTTCGGCAAGCTGTACTGGCGCTGGTCGGTCTCGGGCAAGCTGCCGTTCTGCAAGAACGGCAGGCCTGCCGGCGAGCTGGGCCGCGTCTTCATCTGCAACCATGCCTCGATGTTCGATCCGGCCTTCCTGGTGGCTTATGCCGGCGTGAGCGGCGAGCACATGCGCCCGCTGTACAAGAGCGAGCTTGACGAGAACAAGTTTGTCTCCTGGTTCTTCGCCCGCGTGGGCGCCATCCCGCTCAAGCGCGGCACGGCCGACACCAAGGCCATCAAGCGCGCCATCGCTGCCTTGAAGCGCGGCGAGAACGTGCTCATTTTCCCCGAGGGCACGCGCATCTGGGATCCTGAGGCGCGCCCCGAGGTCTTTGGCGGCTTCTCACTCATTGCCCTGATGTCCGGGGCCGACGTGGTGCCTGTTGCCATCGACGGCACGGAGCGCATCAACCCCAACAAGCGCTACAAGCTGCCGCGTCCCTCGCGTGTGCGCGTGCTGTTCGGCGAGCCGATGCGCCTGGCAGACATGCCCGGCGAGGGTCGCAAGGAGAAAGCTGCCGCGCTCGAGGCGCAGGGTATGGAGCGCGTCTACGCCATGCGCAGCGAACTTCGCTCCCAGATTTCGAAGTAGTGGGCGCCACCGTAAGGGAAGGGGCCGACATGGCCGAGATTCAGACCGCGCGTTTTGCCGGCGCCTGTTACGGCGTGGAACGCGCCCTGCACATCGTTGAGGACTGCATCGCCCAGGGCGGTACGGTCTGCACGCTTGGGCCCCTTATTCACAACCCCATCGTTGTGAGCGACCTTGCGAGCCGCGGTGTGGACGCCATCGACGACGTGCGCGATGCGCCGGCCTCAGCCACACTCGTCATTCGCAGCCACGGCGTCGTGCCCCAGGTCATCGAGGACGCCCAGGCCCTCGGCCTGCATGTGGTGGATGCCACCTGCCCGCATGTGAAGAAGGCCCACGATGCCGCCGCCTGCCTTGCGCAGGAGGGCTACCAGGTGCTTGTGCTTGGCGAAGCGGGCCACCCTGAGGTGGAGGGCATCCTGGCGCGCTCCGGCAAGGACGCGCTCGTGGTCTCCAGCGCCGAGGAGCTCGCCGACGTCGCCCTCAAGCGTCGCGTTGGCATCGTGGTGCAGACTACGCAGACGCAGGCCTTCCTCGACGAGGTCGTCGCGGCTCTGCTGCCGCGCGTGCGCGAGCTGCGCGTGTTCAACACCGTGTGCTCGGCCACCTTGCAGCGCCAGTGCGCCGCCGCCGAGCTTGCCTCCCGCTCCGATGCCATGGTGGTCGTGGGCGGCAAGAACTCGGGCAACACGCGCAGGCTCTTCCTCGTGTGCCACGAGCGCTGTGACAACACCCACCATATCGAGACGCCTGGCGAGCTCGACCCGGCCTGGTTCGCGGGGGTTGAGACCATCGGTGTGACTGCCGGTGCCTCCACCCCGGCCGACCAGGTGGCAGGCGTGGTGGAGCGTCTCGAGGAGATTTCGCATGGCTGACGCGAGCACACCCTACGAGCCGACAAGCGAGCTGCTCAAGGGCCAGGCGGCGCGTCCCGGCGGGCGTGCCCGCTG
>JAHZHK010000059.1:9372-16172 GCA_019420325.1 Coriobacteriaceae bacterium
AGGCAGCCCCGCCGCCCTGGAGGGTCTCGAGCCCGGCATGATCGTGTCGCACGTGAACGGCGTTGAGCTTCGCGACATGATCGACTGGGATTGGGAGGCCGACGGCCCCGAGGTCGACCTCGAGGGTATCGCCAACCCCGACACGCCCGACGAGTTCGAGTTCGAGTGCCATATCGAGCGCGACTGGGGCCAGGACTGGGGCATCTCTTTTGACGGGGCCGTGTTCGACGGCATGCGCCTATGCCGCAACAACTGCCTCTTCTGTTTTATGAAGATGCTTCCCCGTGGCATGCGTCGCACGCTTTACATGCGCGATGACGACTATCGTCTGTCCTTTCTCCAGGGCAACTTCGTCACGCTCACGAACCTCACCGACGACGACGTCGAGCGCATCGTCTCGCATGTCCTGTCGCCGCTCAACGTGTCGCTGCATGCGGTGAGTCCCGATGTGCGCGCCCGCCTCATGGGCAAGAACGCCCAACGTGGCCTGGACGCCCTCGAGCGGATTCTCGAAGGCGGCATTGAGGTGCATGCTCAGATCGTGCTGTGCCCCAACGAAAACGACGGCGAGGAGCTCGTGCGCACGCTCGACTACGTGGAGGCCCACCCGCTCATTACTTCGCTGGGAATCGTGCCACTGGGCTTTACGCGCCACCAGGACACGTTTACCGAGTCGTTCAACGAGCCGGCCCGCGCCCAGGCCGTCATCGACGCCGTGCGGCCCTACCAGCTGCGCAACCGCAAAGAGACGGGCCGCACGCGCTACCAGCTCGCCGATGAGTTCTACCTCATGGCGCGCACCGATCCGCCCTGTGCCGAGGAGTACGACGGTTATCCCCAGTACTACGACGGCATCGGCATGGTGAGGTCGTTTCTTGACGAGGCCGCCGACCTGCTCGCCGACGAGGAGGCGCTCGGCCCCATTCGCGCCGCCGCGGGGCGCCTCGAGGCGGCGGGGGAGCGGGTGCTGCTCGTCTCGGGCTGCGCGAGCGCGCACGTGGTGCGCGACTTCGTCCAGGCGCTGCCCGTTGAGGGTCGCTGCGAGGTCGTTGCGGTGGAGAACGACTACTTCGGGGGCAACGTCAACGTCACAGGGCTTCTGTGTGCCTGCGACGTTTTGGCGCAGCTTCCCCAGGACCTGTCGCACACCGTCGTGTGGCTACCCGACATCATGCTCAACGCCGACCGCCTCACACTTGACGGCGTTGCGGCCGACGAGCTTGTCCACGCGCTCGAGGACCGCGGTGCTCGGGGCTTTTTCGTGACCGCGGTGCCCCAAGGCATCAAACGCGCGTTCGAAGTGCTCTGAGCGTGGTACCCTGACCGCACGTATGTTTTTTCTCAAGGAGGTTCACCCATGACAAAGCCTGTCGTTGCAGTGGTGGGCAGGCCCAATGTGGGCAAGTCCACGTTCGTCAACCGTGTTTCCCAGCGTCCCGAGGCCATCGTGCACGAGACCGAGGGCGTCACCCGTGACAGGACGTTCCATGATTCCGACTGGAACGGCACCGAGTTCTCGCTGTGCGATACCGGCGGTATCGAGGTCGGCGATTCCGAGGATGCGTTCCAAAGCAAGATTCGCGACCAGGCGGTTCTCGCCATCAACGAGGCCGACGCCATCATCTTCCTCGTCGACGGTAAGACCGGCGTCACCGAGGAGGACGAGGCCGTCTCCCGCATCCTGAAGCGCACCGACAAACCAGTCTTCCTGGCCGTCAACAAGTGCGACTCCGTCCTGCAGGACGCCAACGCCTACGAGTTCTACAGCCTGGGCCTGGGCGACCCGTACCCCATCAGCGCCCAGCACGGCAACGGCGTGGGCGACATCCTCGACGACGTTGTGGCTTCGCTGCCTGAGGCCACCGAGGAGGAGATCCCCGAGGACCTCATCCGCGTCGCCATCGTCGGCCGCCCCAACGCCGGCAAGTCCTCGCTGCTCAACCGCCTCTGCGGCGAGCAGCGCTCCATCGTGAGCGACGTGGCCGGCACCACCCGTGACGCCGTCGACACGCTCGTCGAGCACGAGGGCGTCAAGTACCGCCTCATCGACACCGCCGGTATGCGCAAGCGCACCGTCATCAACGAGGACCTGGAGTTCTACTCCTACGTGCGTGCCGAGCGCGCCATCGAGCGCGCCGACGTGGCCCTCATCGTCATCGACTCCACCATCGGCGTCACCGAGCAGGACCAGCGCGTCGCCGGCATGGCGCACAACAACGGCATCGCCGTGGTCGTCCTGCTCAACAAGTGGGACCTCGTCGACACCGCCGAGCGCCGCGAGGAGCTCGAGAACGACGTGGCCGAGCGCCTGCACTTCGTCTCCTACGCCCCTGTGGTGCGCATCTCCGCCCTTACGGGACGTTCCTGCCTGCGCGTGTGGGACGCTGTGAACACCGCCGACGCCCACCGTCGCCAGGTCATCCCGACCCCGCAGCTCAACAAGCTCCTCACCGAGCTGCGCGAGTTCGGCCACACGGTGACGAAGGGCACGAAGCGCCTCAAGATGAACTACATCACGCAGACCGGCAACAAGCCGCCCATCTTCACCATCTTCGTGAACATGCCCGAGCTCGTCACCCCCAACTACGAGCACTTCCTCGAGAACCGCATCCGCGACCGTTTCGATCTCACCGGTACGCCCATCAGGTTCAAGTTCAAGAAGAAGGCCATGTAGGCTCTTGCCTTTGGCAGCGCGAAACCGTTAGGAGATAACCTTCCACCATGCTTGTCTATGTGATGTGTGCCCTGGCGTGTGTCATCGCGTATGTTCTTGGCGGCATCCCTTCCGCCTATCTCATCGGTAAGGCTTTTGGCAACGTGGATATCCGTACCCAGGGTTCGGGCAACGTCGGTTCTACCAACGTGGCTCGCACCCTGGGTGCCAAGGCTGGCATTCTCACACTGGTCAGCGACATCCTCAAGGCCGTGATCGCCGTTTTGATCGGCAAGCTTCTCATTGGTGTGGTGGGCGCAGGTGCCATCGAGACGACCGCCCCGGGCGGCGTCTACGACTGGTGTGCGGCGCTGGTGTACCTTGCGGTCATTCTGGGTCACATGTTCACCCCATTCCTGCATTTTCACGGCGGCAAAGGCATCGCCTCGGGCTTTGGCGGCGCGGTGGTGCTTATGCCGTGGGCAGGTCTGAGCCTCTGGGGGCCGTTCCTGATTTTTGCTGTTAGCACGCGATATGTCTCGCTCGGCAGCATTGCCGGTGCCCTGTCGCTGCCCATTTTTGCCAATCTTTTTTATCAGCCTTCGGTGGCTTTCACGGTCATCGTCTGCATCGTGTCGGCGCTTGTCATTTGGGGCCATCGCTCCAATATCAAGAAGCTCGCCCACGGGCAGGAGAGCAAGTTCTCCGTTAAAAAGTCGAAGTAGGTGATGTGGTGAAGCAGCGCGTCTGCGTGGTCGGCGCCGGCTCGTGGGGTACCGCAGTTGCCGGGCATATGGCCAAGCAGGGCAACGAGGTGCGCCTTTGGTCGCACAACCCCGAGGTTGCCCGTTCCATCAACGAGGAGCATACCAACCCCGTCTATTTGCCCGCATGCAAGCTGGGCGAGAATGTGGTCTCCAGCACCGACCATGCGTGGTGCCTCGAAGAGGCCGACGCGGTGCTGTTCGTTGTTCCCTCAAGCCACCTGCGCTCGGTCGCTCGTGACTGCAACCCCTTTATCGCGCCTGACCTGCCCGTTTGCGTGCTTACCAAGGGCATCGAGTATGGCACCAACAAGCTCATGACCGAGGTCGTGGAAGACGAGCTTACGGGGCGCAATCGCATCGCGTGCCTGTCGGGTCCCAACCATGCCGAGGAAGTCTGCCTCGACATGCCCGCCGGTGCCGTCGCCGCCTCCAGCGACCTGGCATGCGCCGAGTACTTTAAGGACCTTTTTAACGCTGATCTTTTCCGCACCTACGTGTCCACCGACGAAGTTGGCGTTGAGGTGTGTGCTGCGGCCAAGAACGTCGTGGCCATTGCCTGCGGTGTGGTCAAGGGTCTCTCGTTTGGTGACAACACGCTCTCCGTCATCATGACGCGCGGCCTTGCCGAGATGAGCCGCATCGTGGTCGCCCGCGGCGGCGACCCCATGACCTGCATGGGCCTGGCCGGTATGGGCGACCTCGTTGCCACCTGCACGAGCGCCCACTCTCGCAACCAGACCTTCGGCGCAGCGCTTGCAAAGGGTGAAACGCTCGAGTCCTACGAGGCACGCACCCACATGGTTGTCGAGGGTGCCCGCGCCTGCCGTTCCATCCTGCATATGGCCCGTGAGCTGGGAGTCGAGGTGCCGCTCACCGAGGCGGTGCACTCGCTGCTCTATGAGGGCACGCCTCTGCCCGAGATTGCCGAGACCTTGTTCCGCCGCACTCCGCGCATGGAGTTCTACGGTCTCGATTAACACAAACTGTTTCGCCCATCGTCTGGAGTTCGAAGAGGGGAGCACGACATGCCTGCAGCTACGTTGTCCAAAACCGATGTGATGATGTCCCCGTCGATTCTCTCGGCGGATTTCATGGCCCTGCGTGAGAGCGTCTCGCAGGTTGCAGGCGGCGCTGACTTCATCCATGTCGACGTCATGGACGGTCACTTCGTGCCGAACCTCACCATCGGTCCTATGTTCGTCAAAGGTCTGGCTGGCTGCTTCAGCAACCCCCTCGACGTGCACCTCATGGTGGACAACCCCGAGTCGACTAGCGACTGGTACATCGACGCAGGCGCCTCGCTCGTGACTGCCCAGCTTGAGGCCCTCACGCATGCCAACCGTTTTGCTCGCCATGTCCGCGAGCGCGGTGCCCTTGCCGGCATCGCCATCAATCCCGCCACTCCCGTGTGCTTGCTGCGCGATGTCATCGAGGAGCTCGATGTCGTGCTCGTCATGAGCGTGAACCCCGGCTTCGGCGGCCAGTCTTACATCACCTCCACCGCTCGTCGCATCCGCGAGCTGCGTGACATGTGCGCAAACCTCGGCTGTAACCCTGTGGTTGAGGTTGATGGTGGCATCAGCGTCAAGACTGCCCCGCTCGTGTGCGAGGCTGGCGCGAACATGCTTGTGGCTGGCTCGGCCATCTTCGGTGCCGAGGATCCCCATGCCGCCATGGAGCAGATCAGGGCTGCTGGTGCTGCGAGCTTGGTGCTCTAAGCATGCGCGTGCGCCACTATTTCGACCATGCGGCGTCGAGCCCCATGTCCAGCCTGTGCCGTGAGGAGATGGCTCGCTACGACGCGCAAGAATGGGTCGGCGCCAATCCAAACTCCCTGCATACCAGCGGCCGTGCTGCCTTTGCCGCGCTTGAGCGCGCGCGTACCGACGTTGCACGCGCCGTTGGCGCGAAGCGTCCCAGCGAAATCGTCTTCACGAGTGGCGGCACCGAGGCCAACACACTCGCCATCCGCGGCACAGCACTCGCACAGCTCCAAACACCGGGCTCCAAGCGCCGCCGCGTGTTTGTGAGTGCTGTTGAGCATGACTCTGTTCTTGACCCTGCAGCTTCACTTGAACGTGATGGTTTTACGGTCGAGCGGATTCCTGTGCTTTCCAACGGTGTCGTGGACCTCGATGCCCTTGAGCATATGCTGGGTCCCGATGTGGCGCTCGTTTGCGTGATGGGCGCAAACAACGAGGTTGGAGCCGTGCAGCCCATCGCGCGCGTCGTAACCCTTGCGCATGCCCAGGGCGCGCTTGTGCATTGCGATGCGATTCAGACGTTTGGCCATGTTCCCTTCAGCGCCTCGCAGTTGGGCGTTGACACCGCCTCGTTTGCTGCGCACAAGGTTGCGGGTCCCGTCTCGTGCGGAGCGCTCTATGTGCGCTCGCGCACGCCTATCGTGGCGCAGCAGGTGGGAGGGGGTCAGGAGGGCGGCCTTCGCAGTGGCACGCAAGACGTGCGTTCGGCCATGGCCTTTGCGGCCGTTGCCAAGCATGCCGCTGCCACGCTTCAAGACAACGACGCGCTTCTGCGTAGCCACGGCCGCCTGATTGTTGACACGCTGTGCGCCGAAGGACTCGACTTTTTCGAGACCTTGCGCCGCGAAGGCATCGACACGCCCGAGACGCTTCCCAACATCGTGCATCTGCTTGTGCCCGGCCATCAGACGGAGGGTCTCGTCCTTGGCTTGGACGACCTGGGATACGAGGTTTCGGGCGGTTCTGCCTGCTCAAGCGGTTCGCTCGACCCTAGTCATGTGCTGGCTGCCATGGGAGTGCCCCGCGAACTCGCCTTCTGTGCGCTGCGCATCTCCTTCGATGCGCGTGTGAGTGCTGAGGAGTGCGAGGGCTTGGCGCATGCACTTGCACGGGTGTGCCGCGAGGCCTCGACGCGCAAACGATAGGGGAGCACCATGGAGTTCGTTGACTGCCATACCCACACCTTTTATTCCGACGGCAAGGCGAGTGTGGAGGACAACGTCTCCCGCGCCTGCGAGCTCGGACTGACCACCATCTGCATCACCGACCATCTCACGTTGCCCCATGAAATCGACCCCACGTGCGAGGTCAGTGTCCCTGAAGCCGACCTTCCCGCCTATGCCGCCGACATCGAGGCGGCGCGTGCACAGCACCCTGAAGTTGACGCCGTCTTTGGATTCGAGTGCGACTACTACCCGGGCTGTGCCGACAATGTCATCCGCTGGACCCACGGGGCGACGTTTCGGCTCGGCTCGGTGCACATGGTGGACATGCGCTGGATTGATGACCTCAGCGACCTCTCGTTTTGGGAGGAGCGCGGCGTCGACGCTGTTTGGGAGGGGTATTTTCGCCTTTGGGGCCAAGCATGCCACAGCGGCCTGTTCGATTCCATGGCGC
>JAHZHK010000059.1:16182-16906 GCA_019420325.1 Coriobacteriaceae bacterium
GATCTCGTGAGCCTCTTGGGCCGTTATCCCTCGGGCGATGCTATGCAACGCCTGTATGCTCAGGCTGCCCGTGATGCAGCTGCCGCCGGCGTGCGCGTGGAGATCAACACGGCGGGTTTCATCAAGCCTGTTGGCAGGTTCTACCCCCACCCTGAGTTGCTCTCCCTTTTCCATGCGGCCGGCGTCCCCATCACCGTAGGCTCCGATGCCCATGTGGTGACGCGCGTCGGCGAAAACATCGGTCAGGCCTATGCGCTTGCCGCTGCGGCGGGCTATCGCAGCATCGATGTCCCGACTACAGCTGGCGGCTGGCGTAGTGTCTCAATCGCGTAATACTGCCGACGCCCGCGCGGTGTCTGCTTGTCCCGTCCGGCTCGACTCATTTCGAAAAGGTGATTTGCCATGAAGGTGCGCGAACTTGAGACGTCTCTCTTCTCATACCTGCCGAAGATGTGTGCTGAGCCGTGGGACAAGGTCGGCCTTTCGGTGGGTGACCCCGACGCGGAGGTCACCAAGATCGCCCTTGCCCTTGACGCCTCGGCAGGCAACGTTCGCGCAGCTCATGCGGCTGGTGCCAACGTGCTGCTCACCCATCATCCGGTCTGTCTCGCCATGCCCGATGCCCTTACGCCGCCCTCTTCCGGTGCGGGCTTTGCAAGCTCGTGTCTTTGGGAGGCCATGCGTCTGGGTGTTGCCGTCTTGTCGTTCCATACCAACCTTGACC
>JAHZHK010000006.1:0-31968 GCA_019420325.1 Coriobacteriaceae bacterium
CTCGTCATAGATCTCGGCGATGATCTTGCCGGCGGTCCACTCGGGCTTGATCTCGATGCCCTTGGCGCGGGCGGCGCTGGCAAGCTCCTCGACGGGCGTGTCGAGCGTGACCTTGTAGCCAAGCACGTCGGAGACGATGTCGGTCATGGGACGGCAGGCCCACTCGCCCGACAGGTCGATGGTCTGGCCCTGATACTCGATGACCTCGGGGTTGCCCACGGCCTTGTTAGCGGCCTTGATGACACCCTCGGCGAGCCTCTTCATGCCCTCCAGGTCGGAATAGGAGCGATAGGCCTCCATCGTGGTGAACTCGGGGTTGTGCGTGAGGTCCATGCCCTCGTTGCGGAAGATGCGGCCAACCTCGAACACGGCCTCGAAACCGCCCACAAGCAGGCGCTTGAGGTGCAGCTCGGTGGCAATGCGCAGGTAGCACTCCTGGTTGAGTGCATTGAAGTGCGTAATAAACGGCTTTGCGGTGGCGCCACCCTGGATGGTCTGCAGGATGGGGGTCTCCACCTCCATGTAGCCGTCGGCCTCCATGTAGCGGCGGAACGTCGACAGGATGAGCGAGCGCTTGCGGAAGGTCTCGCGCACGTCATCGTTCACGATGAGGTCCACATAGCGCTGACGATAGCGCGTCTCTTTGTCGGACAGGCCGTGGAACTTCTCGGGCAGGGGGCGCACACTCTTGGAGAGCAGGCGCACACCCGTAGGCGCAATGGAGAGCTCGCCGCGACGAGTGCGCACGACAATGCCCCTGGCCTCGACGATATCGCCCAGGTCGAAGGCCTTGACACTGGCAAGACCTTCCTCGCCCAGGTCGTTGATACGACAGAAGAGCTGGATGGTGCCCGTGGAATCCTGCAGCTCGATGAAGATGACCTTGCCCTGGCCACGCTTGGCACGTACGCGACCGGCCACGCTCACGACGTCGGCCGTGTCGGCACCGTCCTCGAGGGTGGCGTAACGCTCCACCAGGTCGGCGACATGGTCACTGACCTGACAGTGCTCGGGGTAAGGGTTGACACCGGCCTCAATGAGAGCAGAGCGGCGACCGAGGCGCACACTGCGCTCGTCGAGCAGGGCGACGTCGCCCTGAGGCTGATCGGCCGCCATTAGCGGGCCTCAACAGCCGTGACAGTATAGATGAGCGTCTTGCCGGCCGGGCTCACGAACGACACCGTGTCGCCAGCCTTGTGATCCATCAGAGCCTTGCCCAGCGGCGACTCGTTGGAAATCTTGCCCTCGCGCGGGCTGGCCTCGGCGGTACCCACGAGAGTGTAAACGCGCTCCTTGCCAGCGGCATCCTGCAGGTGCACGACATGGCCAATCGTGATGCGACCGCCCTTGGTGGGAGCTGCGACAACGATGCAGTTGGCAAGCTGCTGCTTGAGCACCTGGATGCGGTTCTCATTAGATGCCTGCTCGTCCTTGGCGTCGTCGTACTCGGAGTTCTCGGAAAGGTCGCCAAAGTCGCGGGCCACGGCGATGGCCTCGGTGATGCGCTCACGCTCGGTGGTCTCGCGCCAGGCAAGCTCCTCCTCAAGCTTGAGCTTGCCTTCGGGGGAAAGCACGATTGCCTTGCCTACTTCCATGGTAAATCTCCTTGTTTCAGCCCTGGCACGGGCCTCGCCGGCAACAGGGACGTACTTGTTTACGACAAGTGCCCGTCACACATGGCGGGCACCGTTAGAACCTCTCAATAAACGCCGCGCGGCGCACGCCTTCGGTAGAAGACGTGCGCCACGCTGTTTAATGCTTGTGATACGACGGACTTACTCGTCGTCGTCAGCGGCGGCCTTCTTGGCAGCGGCGCTGCGCTTCTTGGCTGCAGGCTTCTTGGCAGCCTCGTCCTCCACGACGTCGGCGTCGTCCTCGTCGACAACCTCGACCTCTTCCTCAACGGCAGCGGTCTTCTTGGAAGAAGCCTCCTCGTCCTCGTCAGACATGCCCTTGCGCAGGTTCTTCACGGTCTTGCCCAGGGAAGCACCGAGCTTCGGGAGGTTCTTGGGCCCGAAGATCAGAAGAACAACGACAAGGATGATGAGGAGCTCAGGAACGCCCATACCCAGAATCTTCATACCACAATCCTCCATTAACGGTGGCGGACTTGAATGTGCCTGCGTCTTCGCAAGAACCCGCCGGTTTTCGGTACGGGGGTATAGTACCCCACGAACCACGCCTATACACGCAAATTTGCAATGCTTTGCGACCAATTTTTCTCGACAGGCGCAATTCACAGCAAAAAGGGCCGTTGCTTGCGAGAAGCAACGGCCCTTGCATGTACCAAACTGGTCGGGTTGACAGGATTTGAACCTGCGACCTCTGCGTCCCGAACGCAGCGCTCTACCAAGCTGAGCCACAACCCGGACTTCGATATAGTAACAGACTTTTGCTGACGTCAACCCAACTTCTTTGAATTATGGAGAAAGTGGGATTGTGCGCCACAAATGCCGAGCGGGCCGCCACGTTCGAGGCGCGTCAACCCTAGAGAACGATTGCCCCAATGCAGCCAAGCACGAGGATGTGCACAGGATAGTACAGGTAGAAGAACCACTTAAGGGACCTGCCCCGCGATCCGTCGTAGGCACGTAGCAGGCAAAGCGCCCCCACCCCGCCCACAAGCTCGTACAAAAGCTCGGGCATCGACGCCGCATCGCCCTGAAACACACCGCCCAATGCAGGCAGCCCCAGGGCCAGGATGGCAAGAAGCGTCGGGTAAGTGCGGCGGTCTGGCTCGGGCAGCACATGGGCCATGAGGATCATCACGGGACCCAAGACGCCCCAGTCGAGAACGACGCTGGCAACCGTGCTGGCCGCGAACAGCGCCCAAAAGGCCGGCCGACACCTCATGCGGTCGTAGGCGACGAGCATCGCAAGGCCCAGCAAAAGGGCAAACAAGACATTGCCGGTACAGGGCAGCTGAAGCAAGGTCTCGCCCAAGTCAAGTACAACCGGCTCAAAGAACAGGCTGTACGGAATCTGCGAGACGACGGCAAAGGCAAAGAGACGGCCCGCATAGCGGCGCACGTTGTGCGTGTGACGATATCCCTCGCTCACGAGGAACGCCATAATGGGAAACGTGAGACCGCCGAAAGCCTCGCAGACGCAATACACCCAGAACGGCAGCGCGGCCTGGAAGATGACGCCCACATGGCACAACGTCATGCCTACAATAGCAGCCATCTTGAGCGAAAACGACGAAACAGGAGGAAGGGGGCGCGGCAGCATGGGCATTCCCGAATCTGACAATGAGGCAAACAACGGACGGACAAAGAAAGAACGGCCGCACGGCGTGCTCGGCGCCCCGGCGGCTGCGGCCCTGTGCTTTGCGGCCGCCATGTTGTTGTACCACATACCGCTGGGACCAAGCATGGCTGCAGATGCCCTCCACGCCTGCCTTGCCGGCGTTGCGGCACTTGTGTGCCTGGCACTTTGGGCGGAGCAAAGAACAGCAGGCAGAGGCACGCCAGACAACTGTGACGCGCAGGCAGGCAAGGCCCGCGCCATCGAGGGCGCATATGTCGGGGAAGTCGGCAGTACCAAAAACACGCGTGCCAGCAAAAGCAGCAAGCACCTAGAGGCACCCCGCGGCCTTCATGCAGGCCTGATTGCGTTGCTATGCCTCATGGGAGCACTCGCGAGCGCCGCCGTGCCGCTGGCAACAGGCAGCGACGCTGGCGTGACGCAGGTGGGCCCCGCCTTCTCGCAGGGCTTCTTCACGCTGTTTGCAGTGCTGGCCATATCGTGCTTGGGAACCGCGGTGTGGGAAGAGATTGCCTTCCGCCGGCTTGCGATGGAGGCAGTCGCCGGCGCACTCGAGGAGGGCCGCACCCGCAGGCTCATGGCGGCATGTGCGTGCTCGGCTGTGTTTGCAATGCTGCACCTGCCCGAGATGGGCGTGGCACTGCCCACAGCCTTGCGTGCCATGCAGGTGTTTCTTTTCGCGCTTGCCATGGCGGGACTCGTGGAACAAAGCGGCCACCTGGCCCCGGCCATTGCAGCGCATGCGCTTTACGACGTTATATGCTTTGTGCCCACCGCGCTCGGCACCCTTGGCAGCGCCTGGGAGATACCGGCATCTTCCCTTATGGCCCTAGAAACAAGCGCGTCGGGAATGTTGGCGAGCCTTCTGTTTTTGGCGCCAGCGGCGGCACTGGGAGTGCGCAGGCTTCTTGCGGCGCACTAGGCCAGCGTCGTGCTGGCGCACGCCCACCAACCATGCTCGCGCGCCTGAACCGAAAGACGCTCGGCCACAGCAAGGTCACCCACGAAGGCGCACACGCATGAGCCGCTGCCGCACAAAAGAGGGCCCGCCTGGCAAGCGCCGCTGTCTTGCAGGAAAGCAAAGACCTCCGCGATCGCAGGGGCGAGCTGCAGGGCGGCAGGCTCCATGTTGTTGGCGACTGCGGCGAGGGCGCCCGGCACATCGCAGGCACGCAGGGCCTCAAGCATCGGCTCCACCTGAGGAGCGGGCGTCGCCATCTCGTCGAGCAGGCGATAGCAGGCGCCGGTAGAGACGCCCTGGTCGGGCTTCACAAGCACGATGGGCACGCTGAAAGGCGCAAACGTCTCACGCAGCACGTCTCCCCTACCGTCGAGATACGACGGCACCTCATGCAGGAAAAACGCCACGTCGGCACCGAGGGACTGGGCCAGGCGCACCACACGCTCGTCTTCGAGGCCGATCTGCCACATACGGGCAAGGCCGCGAATCACCGCGGCGGCGTCGGAGGAACCGCCGCCCAAGCCTGCTTGCGAGGGCACATGCTTGCGCAGCGTCACGCTCATGTCGAGCGGCTTTTCAAATGCCTCTGCCATGCCAACAGCGGCACGATACGCAAGGTTCGTCGCAGGGTCGGCGCCCGCAGGCAAAGGATCGGGCTCGCATGAAAAAACGAGGCCCTCCCCTGCCGCAAGCTCGCAGAGTTCGACCTCGTCATGGAGTTCGAGCGCACACATGACCGTGCGCACCTCGTGGTAGGCACCCTCGCATACCCCGGGCGTTACCGAGAGAACCAGGTTGACCTTGGCATGGGCGCGTTCTTGCACGGCGTGGCCTCCTCTATAAAGAAACGCTGCCGCCGGGCGCTCAAAGCCATTCGCACCGGATGTGCCAAGGCCCGTGTGAGGCACGGCTGCAGCGTTTTGCAGACAGTCTTACTGCTGGTCCTCAACGGGCTCAAAGATGAGCTCGCCAGATGCCGGGTCAGAAAGCTCCACGGCGCCGGTCAGCACGTCGACGTACTGGTAGGACTGACGGGCGCGACGGCCGCGGCGCTCCTCCACCTCGACGATAAAGAGAGAGTCGTGGGTCTGCAGCAGCACGCCGTCACGCTCGACAACGCGCGAGCGGCCCATGTTGGCGCGCACCTTGAAGTGCGAGCCGGTCATATGAGAAAGCTTGTCGTGGATTTCCGCGATCTTGTTTGCGTGCTCTTCGAGTTCCATGTGCATAACCTTCCGGGGGGCGCGCAATTAGCGCACTCCCAGTGCTATCAGGGTGTTTTGGGGACGTGGATAGTACCAGCCACAGGCGCAGATAATATGGATTCACCGGAATACTACGCACTGCAAGCCCATGTGGGGCTATATACGCACCTTTTAAATCATGTCCGGATCGAAGACTGCGCGCTTTTTCTTGGGCTTGGCACACTTCTTGGCCGCAACAGGCGCCGAAGACTCGGTAGGGCGATAACGCTCGGGCACAGCGCCGTCGCGAAGTGCCAGTGCAAGGCCGATGAACTGGTCTTTTGTGAGCGACTCGGCACGGCAGCCGCCGTCGATGGCCATAAGGTCGAACGCGGCGTCAAGCTGGGCGCGCTCCCACTTCTCACATGCCGCCATGGAGTTGCGCAGGGTCTTGCGACGCTGGGCGAATGCGGCGTCGACGACTTCAACGGTCGCCGCGGCATCTTCTGCGCTCAGGGCGTCACAGGCAGGCACGCGCTGCAGGCGCACGACGGCGCTCTCCACATGAGGCTCGGGGAAGAAGCTGCGCGCAGGAACCTGGAAGCGCCCAACGACCTGGGCAAACAGCTGAAGCTTCACCGTATAGGCGCCGTAAATCTTGGACGAGGGGGACGCGCAGATGCGGTCGGCCACCTCGCTTTGCACCATGACCGTGGCATCCTGGATGAACGGCCACTCCTGGAAGTACTGCAGGATGAGCGTGGCGGCCACGGCATAGGGAAGGTTGGCGACCCAAGCGCTCGGATAGTCGGGCAAATCGGCGAGGGCGGCGTTCTTGGCACGCAGACCGGCGAGCGCCTCGGAAATCTGGGCGGGCGCGACCTTCGTGGCGTCGCCCATCACAAGGGCGAAGCGCTCGGAATACTCGGCCGTCACCTCGCCCAATGGACCCTGCATGTCGGTATCGGCCTCGATGACGACCACGGCGGCGGCACGAGGCAGAAGCGCGCAGGTGAGCGTGCCGCAGCCAGGACCCACCTCGAGCACCGTCTGCGTGGGTGCAACGTCGGCAAGCTCGAGGATGTGGGCGACGACGGTATCGTCTACCAGGAAGTTCTGTCCCAGCTCGTACTTCGCCTCAAGCCCGAAGGCGTCGAGCATGGAGCGGATCGCGCTTCGGTTTGCCATCTTGGACACAGCCATCGGGTTGTCCCCCTGTCGGAATCGTCGGTGGTACTAGCGTAGGTCGCGTGCAGCCTGGGCGGCATGCACAAGGTCGCTTGCCCAGGCAGATACGTTGGAAAGCAGGGCCGCGTCGAAGTCGGGCCCATAGGCGCAGCCAGGTCTCGGGGCCTGCCCAAAGCCCACGAGGTCATGCGTGGCATGCAACTCGAAGTTGGCCATGCGAAGCGAGGAGCGGGCGCAGCTCACGAGTGCGTCATGGCCAAAGGGATCGCCTCCCGCGCCCACCACAAAGAGGTCGAGCGGGCATCGGCACTCCAGGGGACGCACGGGACGCTGCCCCAACAGGTAGCGCTGGCACCACAGGGGCTGCATGCGGTCGAGCACGGCTTTGAGCTGCGAAGGCGGCCCCGAGAAGTACACGGGAGCCACCAAGGCGAGCGCATCTGCCGCCTGCAGGCGCTTGATCAGGCACGCAAAGCCAGGGCGACCCCCGGCCCCCTCACGCGCATCGAGCACGCAGGCGCCGGTGCGCTCGCACGCACCGCAGCCCACGCAACCCAGCACCTCATAATCAGAGAGGAGCAGCAGCTCGGGCTCCGCACCCGCCGCAGGCAAGACGCGTTCGAGCTCGGCGGCAAAGCGGGCGCATGCACCGTGGCTACGCGGGCTGCCCACAAGCACGGCAACGCGGGGCCTGCCCGCGCCCTGGCTGCACACAGGCCCCTCCCCTATGCCCGAGCGCCCGCAAGCGGCGCGGGACGGTCGAAGATGCGCCGTGCGAGCTCGTAGGCGTCGCGGTACGTGTCGGCAGGATCGTCGCCACAGCGCTCGCGGCGAAGATCAGCCACGAACTCAGCGGTGCGGGCGATATAGGCAGGCTCGCACTGCGTGCCGCGCAAGGGCTCGGGCGCCATGTAGGGCGCGTCGGTCTCAAGCACGAGCTGGCCAGGGCGAAGTGCGGCCACGGCATCACGCGTGGGTTCGTTTCGCTTGAAGCTCACGGCGCCACCGATGCCGAGCACGCAGCCCATCTCGAGGAACGGGGCGGCGTCTTCGGGCCCGAGGTCGAAGCAGTGCAGAACAACCCCGCCCTCACGAGGCAGGCCGACCTCGGCCATGATCTGCGCGGCCTCGTCGTGAGCCTCGCGCACATGCAGCGAAAGCGATGCGTTCAGGCTGCACGCCAGCTCGAGCTGCTCTCGGAACACCTCGCGCTGCACCTCGCGCGGCGAGAGGTCGTAGTGGTAGTCCAGGCCGATCTCGCCCACGCCGCAGCAGATGGGTTCGGCCAGAAGGCGCTGCATGGCCGCATGTGCCTGGGCGTCGAAGTCCTTGGCATTGTGCGGATGGCACCCCACCAGAAGACGCACCTCGGGCATCACCGGGGGCTCCCCAAGCGCGTCGAGCACGCCGGCACTACGCCATGCATCGAGAATCTCAGCACACTCGCGCTGCCAGCGATCAAGGTCTGCAAGCAGCGCCTCGGGGTCGCGCGCGTCATCGGTGGGGTCGACGACCGTCACCAAAAAGCGCACGCCGGCCACGGCCGCACGCGCAAGGGCGAGCGCGGCATCTATGTGCCTCAGGCTCGTGAGGTGCGTGTGACTCTCGGCTATGGGACCCGATGCCGCGGGAAGCGCGAGCAGCGCCTGCTTCTTCGTGCAGAAGAAGCAGGCGTGCTCGGCATGAGCGGGCGACAAGAACTCAGGATTTAGCACGGCAGGTTGGCCATGTCGAGGCGCGGGAAGAGGGCGTCACCCTTCTCCACAGGCTGGCCACCCTCGAACTGACCCCAGGCGCAGGCGGCCTCAAGGTCACAGCAAGGCTCGCAGGGCAGGCCGATGCGGCGCATGACCTCGGCCGACGTTGCAGGCGTGAAGGGCTCGAGCAGCGTGGCGGCGATGCGAATGGCCTCGATGAGACCCCAGATGACGAAGGCCAGCTCCTCGGCGTTGGCCGGGTCCTTGGCAAGCGCCCAAGGAGCCTTGTCCTCGATGTAGTGGTTGGCAACGGCCACGAACTCCATGACGTCCTTCGCGGCGCCCTGGTAGTCGAAGGCGGCCATCTTCTGCGCATAGCGGCCGTAGATGCCCTGGGCGGCCTCGAGCAGCGGGCTCGTGCGCTGCCCCCAGCCCTCGCCACGAGCAGGGCTTGCGCCCTCAAAGTACTTGGCGCTCATGTTGAGCGAGCGGCTCACGAGGTTGCCCCAGCTGTTGGCCAGATCGGCGTTGTAGACCTGCGCCATGCGCTCGAAGCTGATAGCACCGTCCATGCCGTGCGACACATCGGTCATGAAGTAGTAGCGGTAGCCCTCGACGCCGAGGAAGTCGATGACCTGCTGGGGGAAGATGGAGTTGCCGCGGCTCTTCGACATCTTCTCGCCCTTGCCCGTCTCGGGGTTCTTGACGAGCAGGAAGCCGTGCGCCAGCACGTGCTCGGTCACAGGCAAGCCGGCGGCCATGAGCATCGCGGGCCAGATCACGCAGTGGAAGCGGATGATGTCCTTACCCACGATGTGCTGCTGAGCAGGCCAGAAGCGGGCGAAACGCTCGGCGGCCTCAGGGTCGCCATAACCGGCGGCAGTGATGTAGTTGATGAGGGCGTCGAACCACACGTAGGTCACGTGGTCGGGGTCGAAGGGCAGCGGGATGCCCCAGTCGAACGTGGTACGCGTAACGGAGAGGTCCTTGAGGCCGCCCTCAACGAAGCTCACGACCTCGTTGCGGCGAATCTCAGGCTCGATGAAGTCGGGGTGGGCGGCGTAGAAGTCCAGCAGCGGCTGCTGGAACTCGGAAAGCTTGAAGAACCAGCTCTCCTCCTGGATGCGCTCGAGCGGACGCTTGCAGTCGGGGCACAGCGGGATGGCGGTCTCGTCGTAGTTGCCGTCCTCGTCGGTATTGGCGTGGCGCACGTCGGTCTCGGTGAAGTAGGTCTCCTCAGGCACGCAGTACCAGCCCTCGTAGGTGCCCTTGTAGATGTAGCCCTTCTCCTTGAGGTCCTCCCAGAAGTGCTGCACCGCCTTGATGTGGCGCTCCTGGGTGGTGCGGATAAAGTCGTCGTTGGTGATCTCGAGCGTGCGCCAAAGCTCCTGGAAGGCAGGGGCCTGGGAGTCGCACCACTGCTGGGGCGTCATGTCGTGAGCAGCGGCCGAGTCGGCGACCTTCTGGCCGTGCTCGTCAACGCCGGTGAGGAACAGCGTGTCATAGCCGTCCATGCGACGGAAACGCGCCTGAACGTCGGCCACGATGGTGGAGTAGGCCGTGCCCAGGTGCGGGGCGGCGTTCACATAGTAGATGGGCGTGGTGATGAAGTACGTGCCCTTATCTTGGGGCTTGTGGTCGGCGCAGCCGCAATCGCACATAGTGGGTAGCCTTTCGACGCATTGCACCGGGACGCTCCCGGCGCTTTCTAGACAGATGGGATAATCGTATCATCTGCGCTTCCTTGCAAAGCGCTTGGCACACAGGGTCACATACAAGTTGCGCCGCTGGCAAACAAGGAAAGGGGGCTGGCTCCGGAAGAGTTCCGAAACCAGCCCCCTCGAGATGCAACTGTTGACAAGTGAGCGAGCTCGCCCGGACCCGCGTTGCCGTGCGGCCACTGACGAGCTCTCGCCCACCTCGACCTGCGGTGCGGGCAGCCCTACGCGGCCGTCCTGCCCTACTCCTGCGCGGCCGCCTCTGCCGCGGCCTTCGCCTCGGCCTCGGCCTTCTTCTTGGCTGCCATCTCTGCCTTGAGCTTGGCTGCCTTGGCGGCCTTCTCGGCTGCAGCCTGCTCGCGGCGCTGGCGCTCCTGAGGGCTCACCTCGTAGACCTCCACCACGCGCTCCTGGGCGGGGTCGGTGTAGTGGTTGAGCATGCTGAGGGCGCCCTCATGGCACGCCTCGATGCAGCTGCGGCACTGGATGCAGCGGAAGCGGTCGATCGACCAGGTCAGCGCCTTGCGGTCGACATCAAGCGCCTGGGTGGGGCACACACTTGCGCACAGGCCACAATACCTGCACGAATCGGGCTCGAGATGCACGCGCCCCTTCGTCTGCTCGAAAAAATGCGGCTTCTCCAGGGGATAGAGCTTCGTTGCGGGCTTGGAGAAAAGGCTCTTGAGGGTCATGCGCCCGAGCTTGAATTCTGCCACGATGTGTTGCCTCCCTTAGCGCTCGGTGCAGCTGATGCACGGGTCGATGGTCAGGATGATGTTGGGGACGTCGGCCAGGTCGCAGCCGGCAAGCGCGCCCGCCATGCCGGGGATGTTCGCCGATGTGGGAGTGCGCACACGGAAACGGTCGAGGAACTTGGTGCCGTTGCCGCGCACGTAGTAGAACGCCTCGCCGCGGGGCTGCTCCACGCGCATGAAGGCCGAGGAGCCCTCCTCGGGGTTACCCTTCACGTCGACGCGCACCTCGCCGGCCGGGATGCGGCCCACCATCTCGTTGATGATGTCGATGGACTGGCGCACCTCCTCGATGCGCACCTTGCAGCGGGCGTAGCAGTCACCCTCGGTAGACACCACGGGACGGAAATCATACAGCTTGGAGTAGGCGTCGATGCCCGCCATGCGCACGTCCATCTCAATGCCACTTGCGCGACCAAACGGGCCCACGCAGCCGTAGTTGATGGCATCCTGCTTCGAGAGGTACCCCACGCCCACCAGGCGGTTCTTCACCGAGTCGTCCATGAGGAACGTGTTGGCAATCTGGTCGTACTCCTCAAGCAGGCTTGCAAGGACGCCGCAGATGGCGTTGAGCTCGGTGTTCTCGATGTCCTTGAAGACACCGCCGGGGGTGCAGACCGACAGGATCACGCGGCCGCCGGCCGTCTTCTCAAAGATGTCGAGCACGCGCTCGCGCAGGCGCCAGGTATGCATGAAGAGGCTCTCGAAGCCCATGGCGTCGGCCGCAAGGCCCAGCCACAGAAGATGCGAGTGAATACGCGACAGCTCATGCCAGATAGCGCGCAGGTACTGGCCGCGCTCGGGCACCTCGATGCCCATGAGGCGCTCGACGGCCTGGCTGTAGCCCATGGAATGGCCAAAGCTGCAAATGCCGCAGATACGCTCGGCCACGTGCACAAAGTGCTTGTAGTCACGCTTCTCAACGAGCTTCTCGAGGCCGCGGTGCACGAAGCCAACCTGGGGGACAGCCTCCACCACGCGCTCGTCCTCGAGCACGAGGTCGAGGTGCACGGGCTCGGGCAGCACGGGGTGCTGGGGGCCGAAGGGCATGACGGTCCTGGTTGCCATAGCTCAGGCCTCCTATTCCGCCGCCGCAGCGGGCTTGGCGGCTGCGGCGGGCTTGGCCTTGCCTTGCGGGGCCTGGGCCATGGGTGCGGGAATGTGCAGGTGATAGAAGCCTCCGCGGTAGTCGAGGTTCATGTCGACCACGGTGAGGCCGTAGAGGTCGTGCATCTCGTTCTCAAACATGAACGCCACGGGGTAGATGCCGCCCACGCTGGGAATCTCGTCGGAAGAGCTTACGCAGACGCGCAAGTTGGCCACCTCGTTGGTCGCATCGTCAACGAAGGAATAGAGCAGCTCGAAGGCGTCGTCGCCGTTGCGCGAGGCGCAGCACTGAGCGAAACGCCAGCCCTTGGCCTTGTACGCCTGGGCAGCGCCGACGAGCTCGCCCAAGGTCGTCTCGATGAAGTCTACCTGTGCCATGCCTTAAGCCTCCTCATGGACGACGTCTGCCTCGTGGGCAATCTGCTCGTCCTGCTGGGTCGTCATGTGAACGCGGCGCAGCGTCTGCTCCTGCTCGCCGGGGGCCGACATGTGGCCCTGCGGAAGCGGGGCGCCCGCGGCGAGGGCGGCGCGCTTCTCCTCAAGCACTGCCAGGCCCTTTACCACGCCGTCGATGATGGACTGAGGACGCGCGGCGCAACCGGGCACGTATACGTCGACGGGGATGACCTTGTCCACGCCGCCCTTCACGTTGTAGCAGTCGTGGAAGATGCCGCCCGAGCAGGCGCAGATGCCCACGGCCACAACGACCTTGGGCTCGACCATCTGCTCGTAAATCTGCTTGATGACGCCCTCGGCCTGCTCGTTGACCGAGCCGGTGACCAGGAAGATATCAGCGTGCTTGGGGTTGCCCGTGTTGATGATTCCGAAGCGCTCCACGTCGTAGAGAGGCGTGAGACACGCCAGGACCTCGATGTCGCAGCCATTGCAGCTTGCGCCGTCGTAGTGGATGAGCCACGGGGACTTGCTTGCGAAAGACATGTGCCCCCTCCTAGAAGATGATGACGCCGCTGCTCAGATAGTAGAACAGCGAGAAGTTGACGATGCTGGCCACGAGCGCCACGCCCCAGGCGCCCTTGAGCATGACCTGCCACTTGACGCGGGCGAAGTTGTTGTCAATCAGGATCTCGATGAACCAGACGATAGCGACGACAACGATAGCAAGCAGGATGGACAGCGGGTTGGCATTGATGAAGAACATGCCGACCCAGCCCAAGAAGAGCACATTCTCGTACCAATGCGTGACCTCGACGATGGCCAGCACGCGGCCGCTCATCTCGGTGGTGGCGCCACGGACGAGCTCCTGGTGAGCGTGGTGCGCCATGGAGAGGTCGAAGGGCGACTTGCGCAGCTTGATGGTAAGCACGAAGAGCAAGCCCAGGAAGATGAGGGGCATGCACACGGCCAGGGTGGCGTCGCCGGCAAAGAGCGAGGAGACATCGAAGGAACCCTTGCCCTGAGTGGCGGAGGTGGTGAGGTAGAGCGCGACGCCCACGAAGAGCACCATGGGCTCGTAGGACATGACCTGCAGGATCTCGCGCTGGGCGCCGGTCTGTGCCATGGGAGAGGGCGACAGGTAGCACGCGAGGATGAAGAACAGGCTCGACAGCGTGATGAGGAAGACGCAAAGCAGGAAGTTGCCGCCGCAGAAGAAAACGGCGCCCGCGACGATGGCGGCGAGAAGCGCCAACACGACCAGGCAGGTCATCACAGGGTCGAGTCGGCTGGTGTCCTTCTCAAGAAGCTTGCGCATATCGTAGTAGGGCTGCAGCAGAACCGGGCCACGCCTGCCCTGCATGCGGGCCGTGATGATGCGGTCGGCGCCAGCCAGAAGGCAACCCAGCACGGGCGCCAAGATGATGAAGGCGCACACCGCCACAATGGTGAGGGCCATTTAGATCACGCTCCCCATGAGGTTGATGAAGACGTAGCTGAGGCCCAGGGAGCAGGCGATGCCCGCCAAGGCGATGAGGATACAGGCAATGGAACCGATGCGAGAAAGCTGCTTCTCGTCGAAGATGGACTCCATGTACCAGGCGCGCTGAGCCGTGGAGACCTCGCCGCCCAGGGCGCCGGCGAAGCTCGTCTGCGACAGGCCCACGCCGCCCAGATGCGGCATCTCGACCAGGGAGGAGCGGTTCTTGGCGCGCAGGGCCACGATGAGCGGCACGATCACGACGACCACGGCGCTCACGGCCATGATGGTGAGGTCGGACAGGCTGGGGGCCAGCATCGAGCCGCCCACGAGACGCCTGACATAGGGAGTCACAATCGTCGAGCTCACATAGGGCAAAGCTACGGCGAGGGCAACCACACCGAAGGCCATGACGGCAAGTGCCGCCCACTCGCTCTTGTGGACGTCCCTCTCAAGGTTATCTTGACCCTGAACGTTGCACAGGATCTTGCCAAGCCACTTGGCCCAGAAGAAGAACGTGGCAGCACTGCCGAAGCCCATCATGACGATGAGCACGAGCACGCCCGAGTCGATGAAGGCGCCCAGAGCAGCCCACTTGGAGATGAGCATGCCGAAGGGGGCGACGAACATGCCGCAGATGCCCAGCGCCATGAGGCATGCGAGCTTGGGCATGCGGGAGACAAGCGCGTCCATGCTCTCGATGTCGCGCGAGCCGATGTGGTGCTCGGCGGTGCCCACGCACAGGAAGAGCAGCGACTTCGCCACGGCGTGGAAGATGAGCAGGAACACGCCAGCCCACACGGCCGCCGCCGTGCCGATGCCAGTGCAGGTGACGATGAGGCCAAGGTTGGCGACCGTGGAGTAGGCCAGAACGCGCTTGGCGTTGGACTGGGAGATGGCGATGAGCGAGCACACGAGGAACGTGGTGGCGCCCACAAGCATCACGGAGATGCCCACGGGGTTGAGCACGGTCGTGTTGCCACCCGTGGCGAGGTAGGTACCCATGAGGGGCGACAGGCGAATCAGCAGGAAGACGCCGGCCTTGACCATCGTGGAGGAGTGCAGCAGGGCACTCGTAGGCGTGGGCGCAACCATGGCGCCGAGCAGCCACGTATGGAAAGGCATCTGGGCGGCCTTGGTAAGCGCCGCAAAAGCGAGCAGGGCCAGCGGCAGCATGGCGAGGCTGGCAGAGGCGCCGCCGCGGCTCACGAAGGTGCTGAGCTCGAGGGTGTGCATCTGCGAGCCCATGTAGATGAGGGCAAGCGTGAACGCGATGCCGCCGAGCATGTTCATCCAGATCTGACGGAACGAGTTGGCCGTGGCCTCCGCCGTCTTGGTGTAGCCGATGAGGAAGAACGAGCAGACGGTGGTGACCTCCCACATCGTGAGCATCCACATCAGGTTGTTGAAGAGCACGAGACCGAACATAGCGGAGAGGAAGGCGAACATCACCGCGAAAAAGACAGGTTGGCGATCGGGCGCAGACTCCTTGCCCTGAGCGGCGAGCTCGTCTTGATGATGCTGGAAGTCACGCATGTAGCCGCAGGCGTACACGATGATACCGCTGCCGATGATGCCCACGATGAGCACCATGATGGAGCTGAGCGTGTCGATGTAGACCGGACGCAGCACGTGCACGCTGTGCGCAACGCCGAACTCAAGCACGCACACCGCAATGGCTTGGATGCATGCGAGCGCCAGCACGCCCATGCGGCGGGCGTTGATGGCACGCCAGGCAACGTAGGCGGCGAGCAGCAGGTCGATGGCGAAGCACACCCAATCGAGCCACGGCATGCTATCCCTGTAGTACGTGCCCGCGCCCCTGAGATGGGCGCTCGCCAGGGTGATGCTGGCGATGATGATGACGGCGGCCGAAACGTACACGACCGCCTCGCGCACCCTGCGCCCCGGGGCCAGCAGGCAAAGAACTGCCGCCACCAGCGGGATGAGGATGAGCAGGCCGATGATACCCACGTTGCCTCCACTCTCGAATAGATCCTTCAAGCCGGCGGGAAGAGACCCGTCCGTCTTTACGTAATATCACGAGTTAACCGTCTGCAATGTGTGGGTGCTGTGACCCTCCCGACGTTGCCGTTATTTGTCGGCAGGCGGGCAAAGCGGCGGGCAAACGGGCATGGCCGACGGTAGAATGTGGGGCGTGAAAGGAAACGCGTTCTGAGCAGCCCTGCAGGGCAACGGGAGGTCGGCATGACAATCGGCGCATCGCAAGAGGCCAAAGGATCGCTCACACTCGTAGGCACCCCCATCGGCAACCGCGCCGATCTGTCGAGCCGCGGGCTTGAGGCCTTGCGCCAAGCCGACACCGTGCTCGCCGAGGACACCCGCGTCTCGGGCAAGCTTTTGAGCTCGCTGGGCGTGGAGGCAAGGCTTGAGCGCTGCGACGAGAACGTTATCGCCGAGCGCGCCCCACAGCTCGTGCGTCGCATGATGGCCGGCGAGCGTATGGCGTTCGTCTCCGACGCTGGCATGCCCGCCGTGGCCGACCCGGGGGCGCGCCTCGTGGACGCATGCCGCGATGCGGGCGTCCCCGTCGACGTGATTCCCGGGCCCTCAGCCGTGACGTGCGCGCTGGCGCAATCGGGCTTTGCCTGCGAGGCATTCTACTTCGGCGGCTTTTTGCCCCGAAAAGACGGTGAAAGGGCGCGAGTGCTCAAGGCGCTGGCAGGCCTGCCCGCGGTGCTTGTGTTCTACGAGTCTCCCCACCGCGTGGCCGACTCTCTGAGTGCCATCGCCGGAGTGTTCCCGCGCCGCCGCGTGGCCCTGGCCCGCGAACTCACGAAGATGTTCCAGGAAGTGGTGCGTGCAAGCGCGACCGAGATGGTGGAGCTGATGGCCGAGCGCGGCGAGCCCAAGGGCGAGTGCGTGCTGCTCGTAGACGCCCCCGATGCCGAGGAGCTTGCTGCCTGGGAGCGCAAGATGGCGGCGTTGGAGCTGGGAACCACAGGCACCGGCGAGGGCGAGGACGAGGAATTCGACCTCGACCGCGCCATCCGCGCAGGCCTTGCCGCCGGCAAGCGCGCAACGGCCCTGGCCAAAGAGCTCACCCGCTGCTGCGACACCCCGCGCTCGGAGATCTACGAGCGCATTTGCGAGCTGGGAAAAGAGGGGTAGCGAGAGCGCCAGCAGGGCGAGCGCAGGCTTTGGTGAATTAGCATACATTTCAGGATTTTGGAAAACGCGCCAACTGGTGTTTTGTTGATTTAACATACATTTGACACTGTGAAATGTATGTTAAATTGCACAGCCGAGTTCTTTCTTGCGCAAAAACGGCCCCACCAAGCTGCGTGCCTGGTGGGGCCGTCGTCGATATATGTTGCCCAGAGCACCGCTGCGCCCCTGTTCTGCCTATGCGCGCGTCCGCCAACGTGCGTCCACGGTGCACAAGCTCTCGACTCAATGGCACGCGGTCTTATTCGGGAAAATATTTCCCAGACTGCAGCAGCGTGCCTACTCCGTCCGATGAGAATACGTGCAGGTGCCGATCAACTGGGATTTCGCTAGTTACATAGGTCCCCGCGCTTGTAAGCGTAAATGGCGCCCCTGACATTGGGGGCACGAGCGGGAGAGACTGCGACTCGAACGTCGCAGTGCAAAACGCCGCTATGTATGACGCGTCGCCCATATAGTCACCTATGAATTCTCCGGCGAAATAGTTCATGTTCGCTGCGTCGTAGTCCTGATTGTCTTTCCATATAAGCTTGTAGGCGCTGCCGTCTCGCCCGAAAGCCATAAACCATATGCCCACGGCAATTTCTTCAACCGCTCCCTCAGGATATCCCGCCTGGACCATTGCCCCGTAAAAATGCCAACGGTCGTCCTCGGAATAGTCGCCGTAGTACCAGTTTCCCGCAATTGAACACGGGCGGCCCTCGTACATGTCCTGTCCATCGAGCTGGTATGTCCCCTGCGCCTGGCCGGCGTTGGCAGGAAGGGCATACTGCTCGACAAATGCGGCGTCATCTGCAGAAATCACGTCGTTGATTTGATATCGGCCGAAAATCTTCTGGAACCGGGCAGCCAGCATATCCCCGTCTGGCTCGTCGGCATGGACCATGGGCACGCAGCCAACGCCAGCCCCCACCGCCATCGCGGCTCCTGCCACCTTGACTAGTTCACGACGAGAGATAGCCATGCCAACCACCCTTCCTATCCTTACCTGTCACAGCAATGGTATCAGGGGTGCTTTAGTACAGTCCAGTCGTGAGGGCGAAGTCGAGGGCACGGGGGCGGATGCCGGGGTAGTGGCCGAGCCAGGTTTGGGCAAAGTGGAGCTGGTCGAAACCTGCGGAGAGGCAGGCCTCGTCGGAGGGAAACTCGCAAGCGCAGATGTCGGCCAGGCGCAGGGAGATGAGGGCGCGGGTCCAGGAAAGCGTGGACGCGTCCATGGTCTTGATGGCGGCGGCGCAGGCGCACTCGGGGCACACCACGCCGCCCTCGCTGATGTCGAAGGCGACCCTGCCCGCCTGCGCCAACTCGACCGGCTCGCCGCAGCGCACACAGGCGTCCAGGCACGGCCGAAAACCCTGCATGGCGGCCGCCTTGAAAATGAAGGCGGCCGTAAGTAGGGGCAATACGGGGGACGACGCCGTCTCAAGGGCCTCCAGCGAGGCTGCAAGCAGGGGCAGCAGGCGTGGGTCATGGTTGCCCTCCACCGTGAGCTCGCAGGCACAGTCGAGCGCCGCGTCAACGAGCACCGCCCGGTCATAGTCGGCGGCAACATTGGCATGCGAGCGTACGAGACGCGCCTCGCTCACAATAGGCAAGCCCCTCCCCTCGCTCACCAA
Source organism: Coriobacteriaceae bacterium (assembly GCA_019420325.1). GTDB lineage: Bacteria > Actinomycetota > Coriobacteriia > Coriobacteriales > UMGS124 > UMGS124. The sequence continues at coordinate 18,553 of JAHZHK010000006.1, forward strand.
CAGCTCCACCTCGTTGCCCAGGTTCATGGCACCGGCCAGTTTGGCCGAAGGCTTGCGTGCACCCTTGGCGACGACGCGCAGCTGCCCCGCGCAGTCGGCCAGCAAGGTAACGATGAGATCGCATTCGGCGAGCTTCGTGCGGCGAAGGACTATGCCGTGCGCTTTGAACTTGCCCGACAAGGAAGCGTCCTAGAGGCTCGTGGCCAGGCGGTCAAAGTCGAGCAGGATCTGACCGGCGTGCAGGCACATGAGTTCGACGGCGCCTGCCTCGAAGAGCTCGACGGCCTCGGCAACGGTGCGGGCGTCGGTGGTGGCACGCACGGCAACGCCGGGCTCGACGGTGGCGCACACGAGACGCACGTCCTCGGGCGTGGCGCAGCGCTCGGATCCGGTGCAGGCAACGACGTAGTCGGGGTGCGCGGAAGAAATGGCGTCGACGGCCTGGCAGAGCACCTGCGGAGTTAGTTGACCGCACTCGATGGCCACACCCACCGCAAGGGCGCCGTCGCAGCAATCGTCATCGTCGTGGCCGCAGCCACACGCGTCGTCGCCGCAATCGCAATCATGGTCGTGCTCGCAGGCGCAGTCATCGTCATCGCAGCCACAGCCACACGCGTCATCATCATAGTCGCAGTCGTGATCACGGCCCTGCTCGCATGTGCAGCCATCGTCGTCGCAGCCGCAAGCGCACTCGTGATCATGCCCGCAGGCATAATCCCCGTCCTCGCAGGTACAAGCCTCATTGTCGCAACCACAGGCACTCTCATGGTCGTGTCCGCAAGCGCAGGCATCCTCGTCCCCGCAGTCGCAGTCATCCTCGCAATCGCACGCGTCCTCGTCGTCGGCGTGGGCGGTGCGGATCACGCTGAGCACGGGATCCATGGCCTCGTCAAACTCGCCCTCGACAAGAGCAGCGGTGTTGGCGGCAAGGCACACTTCACCCACGCCCACCGAGGCGAGCAGGGCACACTCAAAGCACAGGGCGTCGCCAAGCACCCGGCCATAGGGCCAGCCGAGAAGCGCGGTGACACCCACGGGCAGGCCCTCTTGCCCAAACGACCAGGCGAGGCGCGGTGCGTCCCCCACCCAAGTCGCAAGTGCCTCATGGCCCGCTCCGGCAGCCTCAAACGCCTGCTGCAGCGTGGCACCCGGGCCCGCAAGGGGACTGGCGAGCAGCGGGATGAGCCTGGCCGCAAGCTCCTGGCCCAGACCCTCCAGGTCGACCTCTTCGCCTTCGCACAAGCAAGACGCCAAACGCCCCAGTGTCTCTTCTGCCTGCGACATCTCGATCCCCTTTTCTCATGTGAGCCGCCGCGTCGGGCGGCGTGCTGTTAGATGGCCCCGGCGTCCCCTGGGCCAATACAAAACGGGCGCCCTGCCGTGGCTGCTTGCCACCTGCAGGACGCCCTGATGTCTCAAAGCCTTACGCGCCCTCGCCGTAGCCGAAGCGCTTGATCTGCGCGGCGTCGCTGCGCCAGCCGGGCTTCACCTTGACGTTGAGTTTGAGCATGACCTGGTTGCCGAGCAGGCGCTCCAGGTCGTGGCGGGCCTGTGAGCCGATGCGCTTGATCATCTTGCCGCCGGCACCGATGACGATGCCCTTCTGACCCTCGCGCTCCACGTACACGGTGGCGTTGATGTGCGAGATGTTGGCCTTCTCGTCGTAGCTCGTGGAGTCGACCTCCACGCCCACGGAGTGCGGTACCTCGTCGCGGGTGTTGAGCAGGACCTTCTCGCGGATGAACTCGGCCACCACGACCTCGGGGGTCATGTCGGTCTGCATGTCCACCGGAAACCACCGGGGACCCTGCGGCAGGTGTGCAGCCACGACCTGCAAGAACCCGTCGACGTTGAAGCCCTCCTGGGCGCTCACGACGATGGCCTCGTCAAACGGGCAGAACTCGCGCATGCGCTCCACCTGGACGCGAGCCTGGTCCTGGTCGATGATGTCGGCCTTGGTCACCACGAGCACCTTGTAGGCGCGGCTCTCGGCCACGTGCTGGGCCACCCACTCATCTCCGCGACCCGCAGGCTGCGAACCGTCAAGCACCATGGCGACCACATCGACATCCTTGAGCGCGTTGAGCGCCGAGATGTTGAGCTCTTCGCCAAGGGCATCCACCGGCTTGTGCAGGCCGGGGGTGTCCACAAGCACGACCTGCATGTTGGGCTCGTTGTACACGGCCGAGATGCGGTGACGCGTGGTCTGCGCGGTGGGCGAGGTAATGAGCAGCTTGTCGCCCACGATTGCGTTGATGAGCGTGGACTTACCGGCGTTGGGGCGACCGACCAAGCTCACGAAGCCGCTCTTGAACGGGCCCTCGTAGGTGGCAGGGTGCATGAAGCGCGTCTCGTCCTCGTCGTCTTCCTGCGGAGCCTGGGCACCGGCGGCACCCTGGGAGGCAAAGAAGGCGTCGATGAGGGCAGTGCCGGACAGGCCGTCGGGGTTGTCGAAGCCAACGACGTCGTCCTCGTCGTCCCAGTCCTCGTCATCGTCGTCGAAGTCCTCGTCGCCCTCAGAAGGCAGGTCCTGCCAAAGAACGGGCTGGCTGGTAGCCGGCTTGGCGACGGGGCGGGCGTCGGTGCCTTCGGCGGCGTGGTCCACCGTGGGGCCGATGTTGATCTGCTCGGGCGGCACGCCCGTGAAGTCGGCCAGGTAGGAGCGCTCGAGCGCCTCCATCTCCTCAGCCTCGCGAGTATCCTCGTGGTCGTAGCCCATGAGGTGCAGGCAGCCATGCGACAGCAAGAGACGCATCTCGTCGGCCGGATCGTTGCCAAACTCAGGAGCCTGCTTGGCCACAACCGAGGGGCAGATGATGAGGTCGCCCACCATGAAGGGCTCGCCGTCCTCCACGTCATCGGGGTCGTCGATGTTGAACGACAGCACGTCGGTGGGCTTGTCGATGCCGCGGTACTCCAGGTTCAGGCGGTGAATCTCGTCGGCGTCGACGAAACTGACCGAGACCTCGCAAGGCTCGGGGCAACCCTCCCCCTCAAGCACGCACGCCACCAGGCGCTCGATTTCCTCAGCGCTCAGGATATCCTGTCCTACCTCGTCGTTTATCTCAATGCGCATGTCCATGCTGTCGCAGCCTTTCTTGTCATACGGCAACTCGGATGTGACACGGGACCACCGCAGCGCTGCAGGCAAGGGCGAGGCGCGCAATGCACAGCCTCTTGCCTGATGCGGCCGCAGCGGCCCCGCAGGTTTCTTATTCCGTGGCTCCCTGGTAGCCGTTGGGGTTCATGCTCTGCCACTTCCAGGAGTGGGCACACATGTCGTCGATGTCGTACTGGGCCTCCCAGCCCATGAGCTCCTTGGCCTTCGAGGCGTCGCAGTAGGTCTCGGCGATGTCGCCGTCACGACGCGGGCAGATCTCGTAGGGCAGTTCCTTGCCACAGGCACGCTCAAAAGCGTGGATGACGTCGAGCACGCTGTAGCCGTGGCCCGTACCCAGGTTGAACACATGCACGCCATGCTTGCCGCGCATGTAATTGAGGGCGGACACGTGACCGCGCGCCAGGTCGACAACGTGGATGTAGTCGCGCACGCCGGTGCCGTCGGGCGTGGGATAGTCGTCGCCGAAGACGTTGATGTGATCAAGCTGACCCACGGCGACCTTGGCCACGTAGGGCACGAGGTTGTTCGGGATGCCCTTGGGGTCCTCGCCGATGAGGCCGCTCTCGTGGGCGCCGATCGGGTTGAAGTAGCGAAGAAGCATGACGTTCCAACGCTCGTCGGCCGTGTAGAGGTCGCGCAGCATCTGCTCGTTCATCGTCTTGGTACGGCCGTAAGGGTTCGTGGCCGGCTTGAGCTCGGAATCCTCGCGCACGGGCACATGGTCGGGCTGGCCATAGACGGTGGCCGAAGAGGAGAACACGATGTCGTACACGCCGTGGTCACGAAGGGCACGCGCGAGCTCGAGCGTGCCACCCAGGTTGTTCTGGTAGTACTCGATGGGCTTGTGCACCGACTCGCCCACCGCCTTGTACGCGGCGAAGTGAATGGCGCCGCAGATGGGCTGCTCATCGAAGATGCGGTCAAGAAGCGCCCCGTCCTTCACATCGCCCTGGTAGAAGGCGCGGATCTTCTTGCCCGTGATGCGCTCGACGCGCTTAAGCGCGACCTCGCTGGCATTGGACAGGTCATCGATCACGACGACGTCATAGCCAGCGTTGAGCAGCTCAACGCAGGTGTGGCTGCCGATGAAACCGGCGCCACCCGTAACAAGAATGCAAGGCTTCTCGGACTCAGATACCGTATTAGTCATACACGTTCCTTTCTCAATCAAATACGCTTTCTGACACAACCCCTTGGGCCATGAGCGGCCCTCTTTGAACGTAAACGTATGCGCGCAGCGGCAAGGCCACGAGGGCCGTGGACACAGGTGCGTCCGAGCACGACCAGCCGACCCGGATGCTCGTCGGCCTTGGTCTTGACGGGCGTCGCGTACTCCACAAGAGCCGCCACTTCGTCCATGGTACGCCGCAGATGTTTCTTTTTAAGCCTGCATTCCCAGACAACAACAACTGTCCAGCCAGCCTCGACAAGCTCGCTTGAATCGCGCCTGTCCCTTGCCTGATTGCGGGCGAACTTCGCCGACCAGAACTCGACGTTGGACGCGGGCGTGCTGGGATGGCAGTATGGACATCGATGCCAGAAGCAACCGTGCACGAAAATCGCCACCCGCTTGCCGGGGTAGGCGACATCCGGCTTGCCAGGTGCCTTCTTCCACTGGAGGCGATACCCACCAAGACCGCGTTTGCGCAGGTAGGTGCGCACCACGATCTCAGGCTTCGTGTCACGGCTGCGATTGCCCTGCATCGAGTGACGCACGGCGAGGCTCGTCGCGGCAGGTACAGCGGGTGAGGGCATGCCGGGCGACTCCCCTATTGCTGGACGGGCGCGGCCGCGCCCTGACCCTCGGCATCGACGGGGGCAACAGCTTCCTCACCCGCGTCTGCGGGCTGACCGTCTGCGGACTGGGCCTCGGCGTCAACCGGGGCGGCGTCTGCTGCAGGCGCGACAGGCTCGCTTGCCGCCACAAGCTTGTCCTGCGAGGCAACGCTTGCCTGCGCAGGGTCGAGGCCACCCAGAAGGGCACGCACGAGCTCGTCGGAATCCTGGAGCTTCCAGAGGGCGCCGTCTTTGACATAGACAAGCTCGACGGTCTGCGAAACCACTGGCACGTCAGGATTTGCCAGGCACGACGTGAGCACCGAGGCCAGGTGGGCCGTGAGCGCGGCGTCATCCATGGCAGCAAGAGTGTTGCGGGTCTCGGTGGTCGCCGGCTCATTAAACAACTGGGCCGTGTAGTCTTGGAAGACCCGGTTGAGGTCCTTGTTCGAGACGTTGACCACGACATGGGCGGTGTTGTTCTCAATCGAGATGGAGCTCACCTCATAGGCGAGGCTGGAGAACATGGGGCCATACACGTTGAGTGGGTCGACGCCGGCAGCCACGAGGTCGCTGGTGTAGTCGGAGGCAAACAGCGACGTCGCAGTATCGCTCGTAAGATCGGTGAGCTGGGCCATGTCGGCCTTGACGCCGTCGTTGAGGGCCTGGGCGGCGTCAGAGAAGCTCTGGCCGCAGCCCGACGCCATAAGCGTGCAGGCAAGTGCGCAGCAGGCAAAGATGGCCGGCACGACGCGCATCTTCTTGGTAGACGAGAAAAGCATGTGCGCTCCTTCCCTAAGAAGCGTCAGTAACGATTGAACGTGCACGGCACAATTATGCGCAGTCCTCGGTGGGTTTGGGGCAGGCAATGCCTTTTTCCAACGCGCCCACCACATCAAGAGCCTCTTCAAGCCCAGCGTGCAGCACGCACACGCCATTGGGCAGCACCTCAACGCTGCTCGAGAGGGCACCCAGCGGGCTCTCCCACAAGCCGCAGGCAAACCCACGGGCGCCCTCGGCAGGCTTGAACGCCACGCGCCAGCCAAAGCCGTGCTCCATGCTGCGGCGCGCCTCGACATTGGAGGCATCGTCGGCCAAGCCCGGGTAACGCACCCACACAACGCGCGGATGATGCGCAAGGAACTGGGCGGCAACGAGAGCCCGGTCGCAACGCGCCTGCGTAACGAGGGCAAGCTGAGGCAGCATGTGTGCCAGAAGATCACGCACGCCGGACAGAATCGGCGCGGCTGCGTCCGACACGTCTGCCCCGATTGCCCTCAGGAACCGCTCGAGGGCCCCCTCGCTGCGTGAAGCCACAAAAGCAAGGCCATCAAAGGCCTCGCCGAAAAGGTCACCGAGGTCCTCCACCGCGATGTCGGCGCCCATCTGGGGCGGACGACACAGATAGGGGCCAGCGCCCTCGTTGACCACGACGCGCAAACCATCGCCAGAAGCGGGAGCCTTGAGCCAGGGGCGCAGCTCGTCGGCCTCAATGGAGCCCGTTGGCTCCACGTGCAGGGTCCTTCGCACCTCGAGCAACTCGACGCAGGTGTCCGCGTCGCAAAAAAGCGCCCTGCGCGCGGGTTCACCCGCAAGCAGGGCGCCAGTCTTGGCGTGCTCAAGTTGTGCCATGACCTGCTCGACAGCGAGACCCTGGCTAGCGATGGTAGAGAAGTTGCGGTCAGGATGCAGCACTGCCAAACCTAACGATTAATCCAGGTCGTCGATGGCGGCCTGCACCTGGGTGCCATAGGGGTTGACGGCGGCCTGCAGCTGCGTGGCAGCAGCGCTGGGGGCGGCGGCAACAGCCTCGGAACCCGAGGGGGCAGACGTAATCAGCGGGAAGTTGGCCGAAGCAGCATCGGAGAACTTCTGAATAAGGGCGAGGTACTCGGTGCGGAAGTTCTCGCGGGAAACCTTGAGACGCTCGATCTCGTCGAGCTCGGTCTGCTTCTCGTCGAGAGCCTGGCGGATGACCTTGCGGGCCTGGTTGTCGGCGTCGAGACGAATGCGCTCGGCGTTGGACTTGGCCTCGGCAACGATGCGGTCGGCGGTCTGCTGGGCAACGATGAGGGCGGCGGAGAGCTGCTCCTCGGTGGCGCTGTAGATGTTGGGCTTGCCGTTGTTGGCGGGAGCGGCGGGAGCTGCAGCGGGAGCGGCGGCGCGGGCGTCGGCCACAGCCTTGTCAGCCTCGGCGCGAACCTTCTCAATCTCGCCCTGGAGCTCGCCATTCTTGGCCTCGGCGGCGGTCAGGCGGTTCTTGAGGTCTGCAATCTTGCGCAGCATCGCGTCGATGTCGCGGCTGATCTGCTCGAGGAACTCGTCGACCTCGCTGGGCTCGTATCCACGGCGCTTGGCCTCGGAGAACGTCTTCTGCTGAATCTCGGCGGGAGTGATAGGCATGGTAAGACCTTTCCTTCGTGCATTGCAGCCTCACGGCATCAGCCGAAGGCATCGGTAAACGGATGGCTAAAGTATAGCCAGAATCAGGCTCTCGGCGAGCTGCAGAACGATAATCGCAACCACAGGCGAAAAATCAATCATGCCCAGGGGCGGGATGATGCGCCTGAAGAGGCCTAGATACGGCTCAGAGATGGAAGCAAGCACCGAACGGATGTCCTCGACCCACTTGGACGCGCCGTAGGGAATCCAGCTCATGAGCACATAGACGAGCAGGATGACGGAGTAGATGCGGAAGAGCTGGGCAATGGCAATAGAAAGCATCGGCTACCTCATCAGGCCCTGGCGCTTGAGGTCGGCCATGGTGACGTCGGAGACCTTCACGCCCTTGGGACAGACGGCGAAAAGCTTCTGCCCAAGCTCCTCGATCGTGGCGCCGCTGGCACAGCACACACCGAACGTGAAGTCGAGGATGCGCTGGCAGGTGGCGTCCGAAGAGCTGCGCATTGCGAGCACCACAGGGCGATGGTCGCCCAGCAGCACCTCGGCGACACGACGGACGTCGTCGTAGCCGCGCGTGCGCACGATAACGGCATCGCTGGAAAACGTCGGTGGCTCGGCCACATGCGCGCTCGCTGCGGCCGGAGCGGGCGCAGGAGCAGACACAGCGGCGGGCTTGGCGGGAGCCGCGGGGCGAGGCTCTGCGGCAGCCGACCTGGCAGCGGGCACAGCAGGCTCCTGCATGGGAACCGGACGCTTGGACGGCGCAGGGGCAGGAGCGGGTGCAGGCTGGGGAGCGGGGCGAGCTGCCGCGTCGGCGGCAACACGCTCGCGCAGGCGCTCGGCGTAAGACTTCTGGGGAGCGCCTGCGCCCGCAGCGCTGCGTGCGGGGCGAGCATCGCCGCGCGGCATCACCTGGACGCCCTCGTCGTCGATGGGCCTCCGTGGAGCAGGAGCGTCACCGGCAGGCTTGGCTGCAGCGCGACCAGCCGCGGAACCCTCGATGACGCGGAAGCCGCCCTCCGAGCGGGTGCTTCCCGCCGCGCGCACGACCGACCAGTCGGCGCGACCCTCACCTGCATGTTCCTGCACAAAGGCATCTGCCTCAGCATGAGGATCGGGGTCGGGGTATGCGGGCAAGAAGGCGCCCGTGTTGTCCATGAGCTGAAAGTCGCTGACGCCCTCAGGCCAGCTACCCTCGCGAAGGCCGCGCTGAAACTCCTGCTCAACAGCCTGCTCGTTGTTCTTCTTATGGGACTTGAAGTTATCTAGAAAGCTCATATATGCAGCCTCTCTTCGATGGAAAACGTCGGATCGAAGGCAACTCTACCAAGTCGGACTATCGTAGCACCCTGACGAATGCCCGCCTCGAAGTCCTCGCTCATGCCCATAGAAAGGACTTGCAGGCTCGCCTGCGGATACGCCTGGGCCAGCTCGTCACGGAGCTTGCGCAGACCCTCGAAGGTGTGTTCGGCAACGCACATGTCGCCTTGCGGCGCCATGGTCATCAAGCCGCGCACGTCGATTCCCCCAAGCTCCTGGGCCATTTCGAACATGGCTTTGAGCTCGTCGGGAGCCATGCCCTGCTTGGACTCCTCGCCCGAGACGTTTGCCTCAAGCAGCACCGGCTGCACGATGCCGGCAACCACGGCGCGCTTCGAGACGGCCTCGGCAAGCTTGGCCGACGAGATGGAGTGCACCAGACACGGACGGGCCGCCAGAACATGGTTAATCTTGTTCTCCTGGAGGTTGCCGATCATGTGCCAGCGCACGCCCTCGAACGCCGGATCGCCTGCAATGAGCGCGAGTTTGCGTTCGAGCTCCTGCGGGCGGTTTTCGGCAAAGTCAGTGTACCCAGCAGCGCGTGCTGCAGCCACCTGCGGCACGTCGACCGTCTTGCTCACCGCACAGACAACAACATCTTCAGGTTTGCGGCCAGAAGCCTCGCATGCACGCTCCACAAGCTCTGCGATTTGAGCGCGGCGCTGCCGCAGCTGGGCGACATACGGCCCGTCGAATTCGATAGAAGACATCTACAACCTCCCCTAAGCTCTCATGAAGGCAACGGCGGCGTGACGGCCGGTCTTGCCATTCTCAGCACGATGAGAGAAGAACCTATCGGTAAGCTTGGCAGTGCACAGCTGCGTGTCACTCACCAATTCGGGTGCCACCCCGGCCTCCTCCAGGCTCGCGCGCACACAGGCCGACATGTCGAGATGGCGCGGACCCCAGCAGGCGATGTCCCCAAAACGCCGCGCGAACGTATCGAGCAGCTCCTGGGAGACCTCGTAGGACTCCCCTGAGATATGCGGGCCAATGAAGGCCTGCACGTCCGAGGTGTCGCAGCTGCAGGCCTGGGCCAGCGCGCGAGCGGTCTTGCCTGCGATGCCGACAAGCGTCCCACGCCAGCCGGAGTGCGCCACAGCGAAGCCGCCGGGAGCCACGAGCACGACAGGCGTGCAATCGGCAAAGAGCAGCATGACCGCCTGGTTGGGAACCGTGCACACCACAGCGTCGGCCCCCGCCTCAAGGCAAGCCGGACGTTCGCCCGCACTCGTGATGAGCGCGACCTCGTCGCCGTGCACCTGGTTCGGCACGACGAGCGTGTCGGCCAGCTCGGGTGCCCCAAGCGCCTCCGTGACGCGCCTACGGTTTTCCGCGACGCAGGCAGGGTCGTCGCCACCCTTCGTACCCAGGTTCAAACTGGCGAAAGGTGGGTGCGACATGCCGCCCGTACGTTCCGTGAAACAAAACGTGACCCCGCCCGGCACTGCGCTGCAGGTACCGAGAAGGGCCACGCCGTCGTCTACGAAACGCTTGATGTGAATGCGTTCGTTGGCTGTCAAGCGAAGTGCCGCCTGTTCTCCTAGAACCTGCTGCGCTTCAGGAAGTCCGGAATGTCGAACTCAGAAGAGGGGGCCTGCGTCGAAGGAGCGGAAGGACGCGAGGAGCCGCCGGCAGGCGTGCTGTTGAGGAAGCTGGGGCGACGATCGGCGCCCAGGTCGAGCTTGGACTGACCGGAGGCCTTGGTGTCGCCGCCGAAGCCCGTGGCGATGACGGTGACGCGCACGGTGTCGCCCAGGTTCTCGTCGATGACAGTACCGAAGATGAGGTTGACGTCTTGGCTCACGGCGTCGCTCACGATGCCAGCAGCCTCGTTGACCTCGAAGAGGCCCAGGTTGGAGCCACCGGCGATGGAGAGCAGCACGCGATCGGCGCCGTCGATGGCGCTCTCGAGCAGCGGGCTGGAGATGGCCTGGTTGGCAGCGTCGGCGGCACGGTTGTCGCCCGAGCCAACGCCGATGCCCATCATGGCGGTGCCGGCGTCGCTCATGATGGTGCGCACGTCAGCGAAGTCGAGGTTGATGAGACCAGGGACGGTGATGAGGTCGGTGATGCCCTGGATGCCCTGACGAAGCACCTCGTCGGCCATGGTGAAGGCATCGAGGAAAGAGACCTTCTTGTCGGCGACGTCGAGCAGGCGATCGTTGGGGATGGTGATGAGGGTGTCGACGTTGGCGCCGAGCTCCTCGATGCCGCTCAGGGCGTTGCGACGACGGACCGCACCCTCAAAGGTGAAAGGCTTCGTGACGACACCCACGGTCAGGGCGCCCACGTCGTTGCGGGCAATGTCGGCCACGACGGGAGCAGCGCCCGTACCCGTGCCGCCGCCCTCGCCGGCGGTGACGAAGACCATGTCGGCGCCCTCGAGGGCAGCCTTGATCTGATCGCGAGACTCCTCGGCGGCGTCGCGGCCGACCTCGGGCTTGGCGCCAGCGCCCAGGCCCTTGGTGAGGTCGGTGCCGATGTGCACCTTCGTCTCGGCGTCGGAGTTGAGGAGAGCCTGGGCGTCGGTGTTGACGGTCACGAACTCAACACCCTGCACACCGGAGGCAATCATACGGTTCACGGCGTTGCAACCGCCACCGCCCACGCCAACGACCTTGATTACCGCCATATAGTTGTTGGTGGCGTCGCCCTGTCCGTACATCCTGACCTCCATAGTCTTTGTAAACTGTAATGCTCGACTTTACAGTTAGATAGCTCGCATATCATTTTATAATCGCACGCACACCCTAGACTGTCAATGAAGGCCTTGACCTTCTTGGCATTGCCCCAGGTAGCGCACGAGAGAAACACACTAGCCTAAATCAACCCACGTCTCGTTGCCTGACTCGTCCACCTTATAGTACCCGTGTACGAGGTTACCATCTTCGTAGTAATAGTTAACCCACGTTTCACCATCGGACAAATAGTAGCCTCCATTGTACGCCGCGTCCGAGGGCACGTCGGAGTCGCTCGTCGCCGTGGATCCATCGGTTGCGGCATCGGCAGAAGACGTAGCAGTGTCGGGCGTAGTCGCGCTGCCCGCCTGTGCCTGGTAGGGCAGGGCATCGGCCGAGGCGGTCGTACCGTCTTGGGTGGCAGTGCCCTCCGTGAGGCCGCGGTAGGTGGGATTTGCGGGCGTACGAACGTTGATATAGCTTATCTGGCCCTGGAACTTGTCGAGGATTCCCAGCACCGTCTGCTCCTTGAGTGCGATGTCGTCCGGTGCGCCCAGCGACACCTTGATGCCATTTGAGAGCACGACGGCGATGGACTCCTTGCTCGTGGCGCAGGCGCTCACAATCTGGTCGCTCAAGGCCGACGAGAATCCCTCAACGTACTGGATGAGACCGAGAAGCCCCGCGTCGGTGCACTTGTCGCCTGCCTGCGGAGAAAGCGCCGCAGACACCTCGCTCACGTACACCACACCGGCCTGGGCCGCCGCGTCCTTGGCTTGGACGTCATAGGCCTGCACGCCATTGTCGGCCGTGACGACGGAAAGCTCCACGGGCTCAAGCCATATGCCGTCCGTCGAAAGCTTCCAGGCGCTTTGCCCGTTTGAGAGCATGACAATTGCGGCGACACTGCGCTCCTCCACCTCGACGGTAAGCGTGTCGGGAAGGTTGCGCGTCAGGCGCACCGACTTAATCCAGGGATTTGCAAGCAGGCGCTTCTCAACACCGCTCTCGTCGAACCCGAAGAGCGTGGAGCCGGCTGGGATGGCGGCAAGCTCGCTCACCTGGGCGCTGCTCACCTGCACGGTGGGCATGACGACGATGCGCCTGATCTGGAAGAGGGGCGACCACACGCACACCACGTAGGCAAGGAAGAGCGCGGCTATTGTGACGATGGAGAGCACGAAGATGCTCTTGCGCCTGTCAAACGACTTGCCCCCCGAGCCGCCCGCACGACCGCGCGTGCCGGGGCGAGACGCTTCTCGCGCAGCCGAAGAGGCGCCGCCCCGTTGCGGCCGGCGAGATGAGGCGCCTTCTCGAGGAGTTCGGTCGCGCTGTGGCTCACGCGGGGAAGCCAAGGAACTTGACCTCGGGTCTGAGTTCGACGCCATGGCGTTTTCTTACCTCCTCGAGTACGTGAATGATGACGCGGGCAACATCGGCCGCCGTTGCGCCGCCCAGGTTGACGATAAAGTTTGCGTGCACGGTCGACACCTCGGCATTGCCGACCCGGTATCCCTTAAGGCCGCACGCATCGATGAGGCGGGCCGCCTTGAGGTCCGAAGAGTTGCGGAACACGCTGCCACATGACGGCAGGTTGAGCGGTTGCGCCGCACGCCGGCGCTGCAGGACCGCCTCCATCGTCTCCTTGACCACGGCGACATCACCGGGGACAAGCTCAAGCACGACCTCAAGGATGATCTCGGTGCCGGGAAGGTCGGTTGCGCGGTAGTACCACGAGATGTCGCTGCGCGCGTAATGCACAAGGCCTGTACCAGGGCGGAAGACCACGACCTCCGCAATGACGGAGTCCATCCAATGGTTGGCCGTGCCCGCGTTCATCGAGACGGCACCGCCCACGGTACCGGGAATGCCCACTGCAAACTCCAGCCCCGACAGGCCTTTGTCGAACGCTTCGGTCACAACGCGCTGCAGCACCGCGCCTGCACCCACATGCATTCGACCCGTCTCGTCGACGGTGAAGCGGCGAAAGTCGCGGCCAAGCACGAGGACGGCGCCTTGGTAGCCCTCGTCGCTCACAAGCACGTTGGACCCGCGTCCCATGATGACCCACGGCACGCGTTCCTGGCCCAATATCTCGACCGCTTGACGGACGTC
>JAHZHK010000006.1:31978-45159 GCA_019420325.1 Coriobacteriaceae bacterium
CGTCGGCATAGTCGTCGCAGGTCACGAACAGTGCCGCCGGGCCGCCGATGCGGTAGCTCGTATGGCGACTCATGCGCTCGCTGGCGGTGACGGTGCCGTGCAGACACCCCTCGAGACGTTCTTTTGCTTCGAGAAGACCCACGGCACTCCCCCACCTAGACTCGACGGCGATACAACGAACGACCCTTCGCAGGGCGTGCAAGACAACGCGGACTCAGCCACGCGGCCCTGCACGCCCCAGCATGTGTGAATGCGAAAACTACCTCGCCTTGAGGCCCTCGACGATGGCCGGGCCCAGCAGCGTGACGTCACCAGCGCCCATCGTGATGATGAGGTCGCCGGGGCGGGCGGTCTTCACCATGTGGTCGACGACGGTGTGGCGGTCGGGCATATAGCTGACCTGGGCATCGGGGCGATGCGCGAGCACGGCGTTGGAGACCGTCTTGCCCGAGACGCCCGGAATGGGCACCTCGCCAGCAGCGAACACATTGAGGACCACGAGCTCGTCGGCATTGTCGAACGCAGGGCCAAACTCGGCGGCCAGCGACTCGGTGCGCGAATAGCGGTGGGGCTGGAACGCGACACGCACGCGCTTGAAGCCAAGGCTCTTGGCTGCGGCAAGCGTGGCCGCGATCTCGGTGGGATGGTGGCCGTAGTCGTCGATGACGCGCACGCCGTCCACCTCGCCCACAAGCTCGAAGCGGCGGTGTACACCAGCAAAGCTCGAGATGGCCTGGGCGGCCTCGTCGCAGGGCAGGCCAAGCACATAGGCAAGTGTCAACACGGCAGTGGCGTTGAGGCAGTTGTGCAGGCCGGGGTTGTGGTCGAGATGCAGGCTGTACTCGTGGCCGTCGGGCAGGCGCACGGAGAAGGCGTTGACACCCTCGCCCTCTTTGGGCGTGCAGACGACATCGTTGCCCTCGCCGAAACCATAGGTGAGAACGGGGCGGCCGCAGGAGCGGGCCAGCTCGGGCACATGGGGGTTCTCGCCACACACGATGACATGGCCGTCCTCGGGGACGGAGCCCATGAACTGCACGAACGTCTTCTCGATAGCCTCAAGCGAGCCATAGTGGTCGAGGTGGTCGGCCTCGATGTTAGTGACGATGACGACGTTGGGGTCGAGGTTCAAGAACGACCCGTCGCTCTCGTCGGCCTCAGCGACGAAGTAGGGGCCCTCGCCGGAGTTGCCGTTCGTCTCGTAACCGTCGATGATGCCGCCGATGAGGAACGTCGGTTTGAGGTTCATGCGCTCGAGCATCGTGGCAGCCAGCGACGAGGTCGTGGTCTTGCCATGGGTGCCGGCGCAGGCAATCGTGATGGCGTCGCCCGACAGGAACGACAGCATCTTGGCGCGGTGCCATACCTCAATGCCCAGCTCGCGGGCACGCACAAGCTCGGGGTTGGACTGGGGGATGGCCGTGGAGATGACCACGACATCGGGCTTGACCTCGTCGATGGTGCGGGCATGGTGGCCCACGAAGACCTCGATTCCCTCCTTGACCAGGGCGCGGGTGTACTTCGAGGCCTTCAGGTCGCTACCGGTGACATGGAAGCCACGCTGGTGCAGCACCAGCGCAATGCCGGACATGCCGGCGCCGCCGATACCGATGAAATGGACGCGCTCAAAGGGGCGAGCGTTGGTTTCTTGAGCCATGATGTCAGACCTTCCTTCGTACTTCCCTCATGCGGGAAGCGATATAGGCAATCCGCCCTATTCTAGCCGCGTTGCACCTGCGGGCACAACGAGCAGGACTAACGTGCGACAGCTTCTACAGCATCTGCCAAACGTGCCGTGGCGCCCGAGTAGCCAAGCGCCTCGACGTTAGAGCGCATAGCCGCAAGACGCGCGGCGTCGTCAAGCAGCGCCAGGAAGTTGCCCGCAAACTCGGGGGCATCGAGCGCATCGTCTTCCACGACAACCGCGCCGTCGACGTCGCTGAGCAGAAGCGCGTTCTGAGCCTGGTGGTTCTCCGTGGCATACGGGTACGGCACGAGCACCGAAGGCACGCCGCGGGCGGCAATCTCGGCAATGGAAGAGGCGCCGGCACGGGAAAACACCAGGTCGGCGGCAGCAAGGCACGAACCCATGTCGTCGATGTAGGGCATGAAGCGCCAGCGGGCGGCCTCAGCGTCGGTAAGCGCAAGGGCCTGCTTGGTTTGCTCGTAGTCGCGCTTGCCAGCCGCGTGGATGACATAGACGTCTGTGCGCCCAAGCAGTTCGGACTTTAGGGCGGCGGCGGCCTGGTTGAGATGTGCTGCACCCAGGCTACCGCCAAACACAAGCAGCACGCGCGCCTGGGCGGGAATACCCAATGCGGCACGACCCTCCTCGCGGGTGGGTGCCAGCACGGATGCCCTCACCGGGTTGCCTACGACCTCGACGCGCGTTGCGGCGCCAAGTTTGCCTTCGAACTTTGCCTGAGAGACGGGATAGGTAAGGGCGAGCACGGCAGCGTCCTTGGCAAGCGCCTTGTTGGCCATGCCAGGCACGGAATTCTGCTCATGGAGCACCAGCGGAACCCCGGCCTTTGTGGCAGCCGCGGCAAGAGGGAAGCACACGTACGCCCCGAAGCCCACAGCTGCGGCAGGCTTGCCGTCGCGCGCGAACTCGGCGAGCAGAGCCTTGCGGGCGCGTTGCATCTTGATCAGGGCCGTGACGGCCGTCCAGGGGCGTGACCGGTCGAAACCGCTGACGTCGAGGCCCTCGAACGAGAAACCCTCCTGCGGCACAAGCGTGGCCTCCATGCCCTTCTTCGTGCCGTAAAAACGCACCTCATGGCCGCGGTTGCGCAACTCATGGGCAAGTGCCAACGCCGGGTTGATATGACCGGCGGTGCCGCCGGCTGCAATGGCAAACACGCTCATCGTCTGCTTCCCTCCTGGCGCCTAGACCGCTCGGCGGCCTCAGGCCCCTGTGACTGTCTTGCCTGTTCCCGTGCGTCATAATCCTCTTGGTTGCGACTGGTGTCAGGGCGCGTACGCACAACCTCGCCGGGCACGCGCAGGGCGGGCCTGGCCGGCGCCATGTCTTCCTGATATGGGCGACCGCCCTCAACAACCGACATGCGCTGCTTGGCACGAGCGCGCCTGCGCTCGCGACCCTCGCGCACGTCGCGCGCGTTGTCTTGCGCCACGCCCGCGATGAGACCCGCCATAATGAGACAGGCGAGAACGGATGAGCCACCGGCCGTGATGAAGGGAAGCGGCCTGCCCGTCAGCGGCAAGATGCCCGTGACGCCCGCCATGTTGAGAAACGCCTGGAACTCGATGAGCACCGTAAGCGAGGCAGCCAGCAGGCTCGCCGAAAGGTCGCCGCGCTTGCGAGCATCAAACGCGATGCGCAAACCGCAATACGCAAAGAACACGAACAGCCCGATGAGCATCATGCAGCCCAAGAACCCCAGCTCCTCGCCGATGATGGCGAAGATGTAGTCGTTCTCAGCCTCGGGTAGGTAGGCATACTTCTGACGCGACTCGCCCAGGCCCATCCCAAAGAAGCCTCCCGAGGCAAGCGCGCGGAAGCCATGAATCGACTGCCAGCCGTTTCCGTAATAGTCCGACTCAGGATCGAGCCAAATGGAGAAGCGCGCAGAGCGGTAGCTTGCAATGGAGATGGCCGCAACGACAAACAGGAGGGCCACAATGGCGGCTCCCACAAGATAACGGGGCTTGACGCCGGCCAGATACAGCATGGCAAACAGAGCCACACCGATGATGATGATCGTACCGAGGTCCTTCTCGGCAAAAATCAGGCCGAAGGGGACAACAACAGGCAGCAGCAAGCGTATGGCACAAACGGACGGGCGCATATCGCCCTGGGCACAGCGTCCCACGTAATGCGCGCACGCCATGACGATGGTGATCTTTGCGAACTCAGAGGGCTGTAGCGTGAAATTGCCGATAGGCAGCCAACGCGTGGCACCGTTTGTGTTCTTGCCCGCCACAAGCACTAGGATGAGAAGCACGATGGCGAGGGCCGAGAGTCCCACAAGCCACTTGAACTGCATGAACCGGTTTGCGCCCGCATGCCTCAGGACACAGAATGCGACCGTTCCCAATGCCATGTAAATGGCCTGCATCTTGAAGGTATGGTAACTGTCGCCACCCGCCATCACCAGCTCGATGGAGGAAGCCGAGAACACCATCGTGAGACCGAAGACACACAGAAGCACCGTGGCGGCCTCGAGCAAAAAGAGAGGCGACGTCAGGTGGCCAATGGTCCAAAACGCACCGGCGTTAACCCTGTGCGACACCTTGGCGCGTGCCTCACTCATGCGCAGCCTCGCACACAGCCTCGTTGGCGACAAGGGCAGCCACCCAGCCCTGGAACACCTCACCGCGCTGCACATAGCCCGTGAACTCGTCAAACGACGAGCATGCCGGCGAAAGCAGAACCACGTCGCCAGACACGGCAAGCTCGCATGCAGCCTCGAAGGCGTCGCGCATCTTAGGAACAAGACGCAGCTCGCAACCAGGATGGGCCAACACCGCCTCTTCAAGCGCGCGATGGATGCGCTGGCCGGCCTCGCCGTAGCACACGGCCGCCTTGCAGTTCGCGACTACCGTTGAGGCGAGCTCGGACAAATCGGTGCCCTTGTCGTGACCGCCCAGCAGCACGACGGCGCGGCCCGACTCGAACGACTTGACAGCCTTGATGGTGGCATCGACGTTTGTGCCCTTGGAGTCGTCGAAGAACTCGACGCCACGCACCTGCCCACAGGGCTCGATGCGATGCGCCAGGGGCGCGAAGTCGCGCAGACCCTGGGCGACAGCAGCCTCCTCGGCGCCGAGCTCAAGGGCGCATGCCGCTGCTGCCAGGGCGTTCTGCACATTGTGGGGGCTCTTGATGCGCATGTCGCCGACACCGCAGAGCACATGGTCGCGCCCAGAGAGGCGCACGACAAGCAGGCCCTGGGCATCGACCCAGGCAGCGTCGGTCTCGTCGGCAAGCGGCTCGCGCCCCAGCACGGCAACGCGCACGCCACGGGCACGCAGGCGCTCCCCTACCGCCTGGCACGTCTCGTCGTCGCCGAGCACGGCGAGGTCGTCGCCAGCCATGTTGGCGAAAAGCTTCTCCTTGGCCTGGGCGTAGGCCTCAAGGCTGCCGTGCCACTCCACATGGTCAGGCGTGACATTGAGCAGCACGCCCACATGCGGGGCAAACTGCTTGGAACTCTCAAGCTGGAAGCTAGACAGCTCAGCGACAAACACCTCGTCGGCAGCGCGGTCTTCCACGCAGGCAATAGGCGGCAGGCCGATGTTGCCCACCGTGCGGGCAGCCATGCCGGCGGCGCGCAAAAGCTCGCAGGCAAGCGTCGTCGTTGTCGTCTTGCCGTTCGTGCCCGTGATGCCCACCCAATGCTGCGGGCTCACACGCCAGGCCAGCTCGGGCTCGCTGATGAGCTCGGCGCAGTGCGCAAGGCCCGAACGGTAGAAACCGCCCGTGCAAGGAATGCCGGGGCTCACAACGCCCAGATCGAAGTCACAGGGCAGCTCCTCGGAGCCAACCTCAATGCGCACGCCCATCTCCTCGAGCTCGCGCGCCTTGACCTGCTGGGCCTCGCCCAGCGAGGACACCACAAGCGTGACCGAGTCGACATGGCTCGGCTTGTGTGCGGCGAGATAGCGTGCAGCGGCCTCGGTGGAAGCGCCGAGGCCGAGCAAGACGATATTGCCTGTAGGTTCAAACATGGGAAAATCCCCTTACCCGATGGTCTGGAAGTACAGCGCAAATCCCAGCGCGGCGCATGCGGCGCTGATGATCCAGAACCTCGTGACGACTTTCGTCTCCGCCCAACCCTTCTTCTCAAAGTGATGGTGCAGAGGCGCCATGAGAAACACGCGCTTGTGGGTGAGCTTGAAGCTTGCCACCTGGATGATGACGCTCATGACCTCGACGATAAAGATGCCGCCGATCACAATGGAAGCAACCTCGCTCTTGGTAAGTACCGCAATGGCGGCGAAGGCCGTGCCCAGGGCGAGAGAGCCGGTGTCGCCCATGAAGATGGACGCCGGATAGCAGTTGAACCACAGAAAGCCGATGCACGCGCCCACGCATGCAAAGGCGAAAACCGACAGGCCGAGGTTGCCCTGGGCAAACGCCACCATGCCCATGACGCCCAAGGTCACTGCCGAGCAGCCACCGCACAGACCGTCAAGGCCGTCGTTGAGGTTGACGGCGTTGGAGAAGCCCGCCATAAGCAGATAGACGAACACGAGGTAGAGCCAAGGCACCTGCACGCCGGCAATCGTGGTGGTAAGGACGCCCAGGTCGATGTTGGCCAGGCCAAAGAGGCTCACGACCGGCGACACGCCGGCCACGTTGACAGCCGCAAGCGTGAAGATGATGACGATAAGCGCCTGGCCGATAAGCTTGGCGGAAGGCGTGAGGCCAAGCGAGCGCTTGTGGGCCACTGACTCGAAGTCGTCAGCGAAGCCCAGAAGGCCGGTGAGGACGGTTGCGAGCATCGCGAGCGCAAGCGGGGCGTTCATCGGGGCCAGCACGAGCGTCGCCACGATGACGGCAGTGAGGATGACGACGCCGCCCATGGTGGGCGTGCCCTGCTTCTGCAGGTGGCGCTGCGGACCATCGGCCCTAATCTGCTGGCCAATCTTGTTGCGACGCAACAGCTTGATCCAGCCGGGCATGAGAACGCACACAATCGCCGCCGCCACAAAGATCGCGACGAAAATTACGTAGCTCGGGTAGTTAGATGCTATGCCCATGCCTGGGTCACCGCCTCGACAGTCTTTTCCAATCCAGTTGAATGCGAGGCCTTGACGAGCAACGCGTCGCCCTCACATGCAAGTTCCTTCAAAACGTTTGCGGCACCGGCGGCATCTGCAACCTCGACCACGTTGTTCTCGCTCATGCCCATGAGCAGGGCCGCCTGGGCCATGGAGCGCGACAGCGGCCCCACAGCCACGAGCACGTCGACGCCCTTGCCGGCGGCATACCCTCCCACGGCGGCATGAATGACCTCGGAGTCCTCGCCCAACTCGCCCATGTCGCCCAAGCAGGCAATGCGACGGGTTGCCTTGAGGCTGCAGAGCACGTCGAGCGCACGACGCATCGAGTCGGCGTTTGCGTTGTAGCAGTCGTTGATGAGCGTGATGCCGGCAGCGCAGCGCACGACCTGCTGACGGTTGCCCTCCAGACGCAGACCCGCGAGCGCCTGAGAGATTTGCTCGGCAGCGATACCAAGCAGGTCGCCCATGGCGGCGGCGGCCAGCGCGTCGCTCACGTTGTGGACACCGGGAAGGCCCAGGTCGAGCTGCATGGAAGCGCCGCTTGGCAGCGTCGCCGTGCCATGGGCGCACCCCAACTCGTCAAGCTCGACGTTTGCGCACGATGCGTCGTCGGCCTCGCTTGTACCGAACGTGAGGGTGCGCACGCCCGCAGGGGCAGCAACGTTGCTGGCAATCCAAGGGGTGTAGTCGTCCTGGCCCCACAGAAGCACGCAAGGCTCAACGTCCAAGGAGTTGCCCGCCTGCCGTCCCAAGGCCGCGACCAGCTCGGACTTTGCACGGGCGATGTTGAGGCGGCTGCCAAGGATGCCGATGTGCGCCGTGCCCACGTTCGTAATAATGCCGATGTGAGGGCGGGCAACAGCAGCGATAGCCTCAATCTCATGCATGGCGTTCATGCCCATCTCCACCACGAGCGCCTCGGCGTCGAGCGGGCACGACAACACTGTGAGGGGCGCGCCGAGCGTGGAGTTGAGGTTGCCAGCGGTGGCATGCGTCTTGAACTTGGTCGCAAGGACGCGCGCGCACATCTCCTTCGTCGTGGTCTTGCCCGACGACCCTGTGACGCCGACCACCACGCAATGCAGCTTGTCACGCCACCAAGAGGCAAGGTCCTGCAGGGCCTTCTCTCCCGAAGCGGCCAGGAGCAGGGCCGCATTGCAGGCACGAGCACGCGCAAACTCAGCCTCGGTAGGCTCGCGGGTCATGATGACCGCCGCCGCACCTGCCTCAAGCGCCCGCCCAACGTAGTCGTTGCCGTCGACGCGCTCACCCACAAGGGCGACAAACAGGCAACCGTCCTCAACCTTACGCGAGTCGATGGCGACCCCCACAACACGTCGGGGCTGCCCCGGGCACTCTATGACGCGCGCGCAGACCGCCTGGGCGATCTCGCGCGGCTCGGCGTTAAACATCGAGCCTCTCCTTTCGTGCTACCAACCTAATATGAAGGCGGGATCTGAAGCTTTTTCAGAGCCGTCTCCATGATGACGGACCACACGGGACCCGCAGCCTCCGAGCCCGTGGCGCCGGTTACATAGTCGATCATGACGTACACGAGAACTTTCGGGTCGTCGGTGGGACCAAAGCCAATGAACGACACCGTGTTCGTGTTCGCGAAGTACAAGCCGGTCGTGTCGTCAACGCGTTCGGCCGTACCGGTCTTACCCGATAGGCGATACCCCTCAACCTTGCCGGTGTTACCGTAGCCGTTCTCGATGACGCTGTACATCATCTCGGAGACCTGGCGGGCCGTGTCGGACGAAATGGCCCTGCCAACCTCGGGATAGTTCTGCTGCTGCCCGGCGATGCTCACAAGGAAATGCGGCTGCACGAGCACGCCGTCGTTGGCGATGGCACTGATGGCACGGGCCATCTGGAACGGGGGCACGGCGAGTGCCTGGCCAAACGCCATGGACGCCCAAGCGCCGGTGTACTCGCTATACTCGGGCACGATGCCCGAGACCTCACCGGGGTAATCGATGCCCGTGAGGGTGCCGATTTTGAAGCGCTGCGTGTAGTCGTAGAAGTTCCGGGAGCCGAGACCCTCGGCGCACTCAACCATACCGACGTTGCTCGAACGCTCGAGCACCTCGGTGAGCGTGAGGTCGATGTCGTAATCACGCTTGTCCGAGTCGCCGACCCAGTCGTCACCGACCTGAATCTCGGCGGGGCAATAGTAGCTTGTCGTGGGAGTGGCGATACCCAGGTCAATGGCAGCGGAAGCCGTGATTGGCTTGAAGGTGGAGCCGGGCTCATAGGAGTCGCTCACGCATTTGACGTTGAACGCCTCGGTCGTGGCGGCCTTGATGTTGGACAGGTCGAGGTAGGGCGTGGAGACGCATGCAAGGACCTCGCCGGTCTCGGGCTGCATCACGATGGCAACGCCCGAGCGTGCACCCCACTCGGCAACTGCCTGGGAAATCTGCTCCTGCGCCACGCGCTGGATGTCAAGATCGATGGATATGACGATGTTCTCGCCGTCGACGGGGTCGATGCGCACGGCCTCGCCCCCCACGATGGGATCGCCATCGCGGGAACGCTCCTGCACGAGGTAGCCATCGGTGCCGGAGAGCACGTCTTCATATTGGAGTTCGAGGCCCGTGATGCCCTTGTTCTCATCGCCGCCTATGATACCAATGACGTTGCCCGCAACCTCGCCTTGCGTGTACACGCGCTTCTGCACGTCCTCGTACTCAAAGCCCGAAATCGCGACAAGACCGGCCTTCTTACGATCGATGTTGGCTGTCTCAAGCGCCGATTTGAGGTTTGACTTCAACAGCGGGTCGGCATTTTTGGCAAGGTATTCATACTTCGATTCACGCGAGCAGATCTGGGCATACGTACTCGCGTCGCCACCGAGCACCTCGGCAATGAGGTTGGCGGTGGCGTTGATCGCATCGTTGTCTTGCACCACATTGGGGTGGATGGCGATGTTGACGGCGTCGACCGAGCGGGCAAGCACGTTGCCGTTGCGGTCGTAAATGGCACCGCGCCTATGGGGCAGCGTGAGGTTTGCCGTACGCTCCTCTGAAGCGTCCGTCGAAATCTCGCCCGTCTCTATCGCCTGAAGATAAAAGAGCTTGGCGGTTACAACAAAAAAGGCCAGACCGAGGACACCGCCCACCACCGCTTCGCGGGAATAGGGCGTCTCGTAGAACCACGCCAAAGCATGCTGGGCGAGCTTGCCGGGTACGCTGTCTTGCGCGCGCCTAGCACTGGGCCGCTCATCGGCTGAAACGGTGTTGGGGGCATCGTTGCGCTCAGGGGCGCCTGGCCTGCTGGTACCGGGAGCGGTCTTGGACGAGTCGCGCCCGGAGGAGCTGCGCACCCGCGATTCTTCATCGCGCGCGGACATGACTACTCGGTTTCTGCGGCCATATCAGCCGGGACGCCGGATAGGTCCACCTCGGCACTCTGCTCAGGATAGGTCATGCCGTAGACCTGCGTCGCAATCGACCAGACGCGATCCTTGTCGCTGTAGATCGAGTTCTGCACCTCAAGTTCGGAGGCGCTGTAGCGCGCTGCCTCAAGCTGAGTGTCGAGGTCGGTGTTCTGGGAAAGGTAGCCAAACGTCGCTGCAACAAGAAAAACCTTGACAAGGCCCGTAAGCAGCACGGTAGCAAGAAGAGCACCGACACACTTAGCAACAGTGATAACAACAGGCGACAGCGGCGTTGTGGCATGCGGGGAGTTTCCACCCTCCACGACGTTCCAATCGCGGCGCACGCGCTCGTGCTGTGGCGCGGTCTGCTCAGGCATAGCATAGGCATGCATATCGTAAGCTGTGTTGTCGTCGTATCGTGCCAACCCTGTCACCTCCTCATGTCATCGCGTGCCGTCGTGTGCGGCACAGGGGTAGTGATTCTAGACCAATTTCACCGCAGATCGGACCTTAGCGGAGCGAGAGCGCGGATTACGTACAATCTCTTCTTCACTGGGAACGCGAGGCTTGCGTTCTTGGAGTTTCAGTACAGATTTGCAGCCGCACACGCACACCGGAAGGCCGGGCGGACACGTGCACCTCTCCGTGAAGGACTTGAACGTCTCCTTCACGATGCGATCCTCAAGCGAGTGGTAGCTGATAACGCAGATGCGACCACCCGGGTTGAGCCAACGCACAGCCGCGTCCAAGCCGGACTTGAGCGCATCCATCTCGTGGTTGACCTCGATACGGATGGCCTGGAACGTCTTGCGCGCCGGATGATGGCCCCCGCTTCGACGCTCGGCCGCCGGGATACCCTCTTTGATGACGTCGACCAGCTGCAGCGTCGTCTCGATCGGGGTACTCGCCCTGCGGGCGACGATACGGGATGCAATGCGGGAAGCCCACTTTTCTTCGCCGTAGACGCGAAGGATGCGAGCCAGATCGGCCTCGGTGTAATGGTTCACGACCTCATAGGCGGTCAGCGTGTTGTTGGCCGTGTCCATGCGCATATCAAGCGGGGCGTCCTCGTGATAGGAGAAGCCGCGCTCGGGAATGTCGAGCTGGGGCGAGCTCACACCCAGGTCGAACAGGAAGCAATCGACACCGGGGACCTCGGCCTGCTGCAGCAGACGATCAAGCTCGGAGAAGTTGCCCTTGAGCTGCAAAGACCTCAGCTCGGGCAGCTGCTCGCGAATGCGCGCACCAGCATTTGCCAGGGCGAGGTCGTCCTGGTCGACGCCGATGAGCATGCCCGTGGGGCCGCACAGCTTGCCCATCTCAAGGGAATGGCCGGCACCGCCGAGCGTGCAGTCGCACACGACGTCGCCATCGGCGGGGCGCAGCGTCTCGAGAACCTCGTCGAGCATGACGGGGATGTGATGAAATTCAACCTGAAGGGCTTCGGCCCCGGCGAGTTCCTGTGTAGTCACCTGCTACTCCTCCAAAAAATCCAGGGCGAGCAGGTCTTCCTCCGCACGCCGATAGGCAGCTCCGTCGCAAACCTCGAGATGGTCCCCGCCGCCCACGATGGCGACGTCCTTGTCGAGGCCCACGATTTGGCGCAACCTGCCTGGGATGCCGATGCGACCGGCCGAGTCGATGGCGGTCTCTTCGGTAAATGCGAGCAGGCGCGTGCGAAGCTGCACGTCGCGCGTGGAGCGCGGGTTGAAGCCCTCGCTGAAGAACGACTTGACCCATGCGTCGTAGGCCTCGGGTGCAAAGACGTAGACCGCCTTTTTGTCCAGAGACAGAACACACTTCACAATCTCAGGCAAATAGCGGCGCGCCTTGGCAGGAAGCGAGACACGACCCTTTGCGTCGAGCGTGTGCTCGGCAACGCCGGTAAAGCACGTATCTTGTGCCTCGATATCCATGTGCGCCTCCTCTCAGCCTGATTTTGAGCCGAATCGTCCAACTTGACTGTCAGGATACACCATAGCGGAGTGCTTTTATCCCACTCCATGCAACTTCATAGCTCTTTTCCCCCACTTTATCCCACCCCACACACAGCAAACCCCGCGCACGAGGTTCTGCATCACTCCAAAAGGCGGGTTCTGATGCGCAAGGCGC
Organism: Coriobacteriaceae bacterium; assembly: GCA_019420325.1. Lineage (GTDB taxonomy): Bacteria > Actinomycetota > Coriobacteriia > Coriobacteriales > UMGS124 > UMGS124. The sequence goes on from JAHZHK010000006.1 coordinate 44,226, forward strand.
ACAGGTGCGATGCGCACTGGACGTACACCAAAGGTGCGCACCGCGCGTGAGCACCTGTGGAACGCGGCGCATCAGGTTCCGCCCACAAAAAGCAGGTTCTCACGCGCAAGGCGCGCGATGCCGACGTGTACTGGAGTACTCTAGGTATCGCGGAACGCAGCGCGTGAGGTTCTGCATCACTTATAGGTGGGCGCGGGGGTGGGCCGTGAAGTATTCCTCGCGTATATGTTCCCTATCCACATGCGTGTAAATCTGCGTCGTGGATATGTCGGCATGGCCGAGGATCTCTTGGAGAACGCGCAGGTCAGCGCCACCGGCAAGCATGTGGCTTGCAAAGGCGTGGCGAAGCACGTGGGGATGCAGGCCCGCGATGCCCACGGCGGCTCCGCAACGCTCCACCACATTGAAGATGCTCTGTCGGCTGATGCGCCCACCGCGAGCGTTGAGGAAGACCGCGCGGGGGTCTTGAGATGCCGCCGACGACGTCAGGCGTAAGAAAGGTCGGCCCTCATCGAGGTACGTCCGCAGCGCAACAAGCGCGCTGCCCACGATGGGCACAAGCCTCTCCTTGCTGCCCTTGCCAAAGATACGCAGGAATCCGGCGTCGAGATAGCAGGCGTAAAGGTCGAGACCTGCAAGCTCGCTCACACGCAGGCCGCAGCCGTAGAGCACCTCGAGCATCGTCTTATCGCGCATGCCGATGGGCGTTTCAGGAAACGGCTGGTCAAGCAACTCGAAAGCCTTCTCCACCGAGATGGTCTCAGGCAGGCGCTGGGGCTTGCGGGGGGCTTTCACCTCGGAGGTGGGAAGCTTCTCCGCCAGCCCATCGACATAGAGAAACTTATGCAAGCCCTTGATGGCCGAGACAGCCCTCTGGATGCTCGTAGCGGCCTTGCCCTCGTCGTGTAGGTGGGCCTGGTACGCTTCCACAAGA
>JAHZHK010000006.1:45169-51101 GCA_019420325.1 Coriobacteriaceae bacterium
GGTTGACATTGTGCTCGTCCGCCAGCCATGCGACCCAGGCGGTCAGGTCACGCCTGTAGGCATCCACCGTGTTCTTGGAAGAGCCCTTCTCAACACGCAGGTAATCGATATAGTCGGCCAAGCCCGCCTCAAGGGCGGACCTGGCCTGATTCGCTCTGTCAGCCTTCGGCGCCGTCACAGCTTATCGCTCGTCGGCCCGAGCGCAGGAGGCCTTGATGAAGTCGCGGAACAAGGGGTGCGGCTTGGTGGGGCGGCTGCAAAACTCGGGGTGGAACTGGCCCGCGACAAACCAGGGATGGACGTCGCGAGGAAGCTCGATCATCTCGACGAGGCGGCCGTCGGGCGAGGTGCCCGACACAACCAGACCCGCCTCCACAAGCTGGGGGCGGAACTCGTTGTTCACCTCGAAACGATGGCGGTGACGCTCGGAGATATGCTCCTGGCCATAGGCCTCGGCACCCAGCGTACCAGCAACAACGTCGCAGGGGTAGGCGCCCAGGCGCATGGTGCCGCCCATATCGACGATGCCGGCCTGGTCGGGCATGAGAGCAATGACGGGATGCTGAGTCGTCTCGCTGAACTCGGCAGAGTTGGCATCAGCCCAGCCAAGCACGTCACGGGCAAACTCGGTCACGGCAACCTGAAGGCCCAGGCAGATGCCAAGGTAAGGAATCTTGTGCGTGCGAGCATACCGGGCGGCGCAAATCTTGCCCTCGAATGCGCGCGAGCCAAAACCGCCAGGAACAAGGATGCCGTCGGCGCTGCCCAGAACTTCGTCGGCATTGGCGTCGCAAAGTGTCTCGCCGTCGATGAGCTCGATGTCAACGGCGCGGCCGTTGGCAACACCGGCATGGTGCAGAGCCTCGATGACCGACAGGTATGCATCGGGAAGCTGGGTGTACTTACCCACAAGCTTAATCTTGACCTCGCCGAGCGTGTCGCGGGTTGCCTCGGCGGCCGCCTTGGCATCGAGGAAGGCGTCCCACTCGGTCATGTCGGACGTGCGCGGGTCCAAGCCCAGGCGCTCGCAGACCTTGAGGTCAAAGCCCTGGTCGGCAAGCATCTTGGGCACGTCGTAGATGGAGGGGCAGTCGCCGTTTACAAAGACCTCGTCGGGGTCGACATCGCAGAACGACGCGATCTTGTGGCAGATCTTGTCGTCCACCTCGTGGTCGGCGCGCAGGACAATGATGTCAGGAGAGACACCCAGGCCGCGCAGCACTTTGACAGAGTGCTGGGTAGGCTTGGTTTTCACCTCGTGCGATGCGGCGATGTAGGGAAGCAGCGACACATGGATGTAGCAGACGTTCTCGTATCCCACATCCTTGCGGAACTGGCGGATGGCCTCGATGAAAGGCTGTGACTCGATGTCGCCGATGGTACCGCCAATCTCGGTGATGACGACGTCGGCGCCGGCCTTGTCGGCCACGCGGTGCATGCGGGCCTTGATTTCGTTGGTGACATGGGGAATAACCTGCACCGTGCCGCCAAGGAAGTCGCCATGGCGCTCACGGTTGATGAGGGTCTGGTACACCGAACCCTGCGTGACGTTGGAGTCACGGTTGAGGCTCTCGTCGATAAAGCGCTCGTAGTGGCCCAGGTCGAGGTCACCCTCATGGCCGTCGTCGGTCACAAAGACCTCGCCATGCTGGAAGGGGCTCATCGTGCCGGGGTCGACGTTGAGGTAGGGATCCATCTTCTGCATCGTGACCTTGTAGCCACGGCTCTTGAGAAGGCGGCCCAAGGACGCTGCAGTAATGCCCTTACCCAGGGACGATACGACTCCGCCAGTCACGAATACATGTTTTGTCATAGGTGAGTTCCCGTTCCTCTCGCCATGCCGTACGCGGCGGCAGCCGTTAAGTTACGGGTCTTCATTTTAGCACGGCCATGTTTCAAGTCATGTTCGCCGTAGATATCAATAAAATATTGAAAATATTGCCAATCCAAGGAAAGCACTGTGCCTCCCCTACTCGCCCTTGCCTTCGACCAAGTCGATAAGCTCCTGGTGAGAGTGGATGTCAAGCTTGGCATAGATATGCTTGACGTGGGCCTTGACAGTATTGCGCGAAACGCTCAGACGCTCCTCGATGTACTCGCGGTTGCGACCGCGTGCAAGCATCTCGAACACCTCGGCCTCGCGGGGCGTGAGCTGATAGGCGGCCGCCACCTGGGCGCAACGCTCAGCGAAAACCCCATCGGCAGAAACGTGAATCTCGATGTCGGGCTCGGGAGGCACAACGCCCTCGATCGTGGAACGCAGCGAAAACCCGCGCAGGCCAAAGAGAATGTAGGCGACAAGAACCAGCAGCATGACGGCGATAAAGAAAGCGAGCTGCTGGTGGCCGGCCGCAACCTCGATACGGTTTGCCGTGGTGCCCAGAAGGGCACCCAACGTCGTTGCCAGGCCTGACATGCCCTGGCCCCATCCCACGATGGACAGGGCGGCCAGAGGGTTGCGGGCAGCGAGGGCAACAAGCGTGAAATTGAGGGCGATGCCGAACACACAGGTACCAACCGTAAGAAGGCCGTTCGCCAGCATGACACTGCTCGAACCGCCCACCATGACAAGCAAAAAGCCCGCAGTGAGAGCCAAAAGCGACACGTTGACAATCTCGTCGCCGATGAATCGTCCGCACAGCGCGAGCGTCACCAACACAAGCACGACTGCGAACCCAAGGCCAAGGTTACCAAAAGACGGCACGCCGGCCACCTCGCCGAAGCGCAGCGCAAAGCCGAACGCAACCTGTACGAGAATGATGCAGATATAGAGGTTGCTCGTAAGCGGCACATACGAGGCAGGGCGCGTGACGGAAAGCTCGGCGGCGGCAGGACCGGCGGCAATCTCGTCAGCAAGGGCGCCGGCGCGGCGATGGGCGCACACCAGGCAAACAGGAATGAGAACCACAAGCAAAACGGCAGAAACCTGTTGAGGAAGAGCGACGCGCACAAGCAGGTCGAACAGCTGCGCAAACACGGCACCCATCGTAATGGCGACAACCGCCTGGGGCGCAGGCAGTGACACAGCAGCCAGGTTCGAACTGATGGAGGTCCATCCGCGGCTTGTTACAAGCAGACATGCGCCCGGTACCAGCAGGGCAGGGACATGCAGACCCAGTCCCACAAGCACGCCAACGACGCCAAGCGCCCAGATGACCAACATCGAGAAAAAGAGGCGCCTGCCACTCAAAAGCGCAGGCCGGGCAAGCGAGATAAGGCCGAGCACAATGGAGACGAGCGCGCTGCACGTAATCGAGATATCGCGCGCGTAGGTAAACACGCCGTCGAACAGGGGAAAGAGCGACCGGTTCATGAGCTGCACGGTAAGGCCCGCCATGCCCATCGCGCAACAGACAAGCCAGAACTCGCGACTGGCAAACGTCACCCGGCAAAACTCGCGCACCTGTCGTAGTGCCTGTGCCACCGTCCCGCCCCCTTCGCGCGCAAACCGCTCTTACACCCGCGATTCTACACGCGAAAGGGGCAGCCCTCAGCCCATGGCCGAAGACTGCCCCTCAAACACTCAAACTACCCTCTAACCCCACAGCCGGGGCCCGCACACAGCGCCGCACGCGAGGTTCCGCAGCTCCTCAAAAAGCGGGTTCTCGTCCGCAAGGCGCCGGGAGGCGACGTGTACTGGAGTACTCTAGCCTCCCGGGAACGCAGCGGACGAGGTTCCGCAACATCCTAGTTGGCGAACTCCTGGCCAAGGATGTAGGCCTCGGTGGTAGTCCGCCCGCACGCAAGGCCGGTGAACAGGTTGGGGTAGCTCACGCAGAAGAAGCCGCCCGAGCAGTCGCCGATGGCATAGAGGCCCTCGATGGGGTTGTTGTCCTGGTCGAGAACCTGCATGTGCGTGTTGATGAGCAGGCCGTCGAACGTGGCGAGGTGCCAGGCGCCGGTGCGCACGCCATAGAAAGGCGGCGTGTCGAGCTTCGTGAGGCGGTAGGCCTCCTTGTAGTAGTCGGGGTCGGCGCCCTCGTCGCAGTAGCCGTTGTACTTCTCAACGGTGGCCGCAAGGTTCTCAGCGGGGATGTTGAGCTTCTCGGCGAGCTCCTCGATGGTGTCGGCCTGCTGGATGTAGCCGTCCTCGATGAGCTTGGCGTTCATGTTGTTCCACACCACGTCGAACGGGATGTTGTTCTTGGCACCGTTATCGAAGGGGAACAGACGGCAGCAGCCGACCTCGTTGAGCTGCTCGGCCTTGGCCTTGGCATCGGAGTCCCAGATGTCGCAGTAGGTGTGATAAGGCTGGCTCCACGTGGAGTGCAGCATGTAGTCGTAGGGACCGCTCTCATTGCAGAAGCGTTCACCGTTGAGGTTGACCTTGAGGAAGGGCTGCTCGCCGAACCAGAACCAACGGCCCACGACGCCATTGCCGGCAACCTCGTCAGGCATGACGCAGCAGCGGTTAAACAGGATGGAGGTGCCGATCGGGTCCTTGCGAGCGCCGAGCCACATACCGGCCTTGATGCCGGAGCCGTCATCGGTGGAACCAGAGGTGCACAGGATGCGGCCGTCGACGATCTCGGGCTGCAGGGCGCACATCATCTCGGAGTTCGTGGAGTAACCGCCCGTGGCAAGTACGACGCCCTTGGAAGCATTGATGCGCACGTAGTGGCCATCGGTGGTGTCCTGGGCGATAGCGCCGGTCACGCGGCCGGACTCGTCCTGCTCGAGCTTGACCAGGGGGCAGCTCCAGCGCACCTCGGCACCGGCGTCGATGGCAGCCTGGCGCATGACCTTGGTGTAGGAATCGTCATCGCCGGCGGCCTCGGTCTTCTGGGGGCTGTGGCCCGTGGCGTAGGCGCGGTCGCGACCCTCGCCGTCCTGGTTGCCGATGCCACCCTCGAACTCCATAACGAACTTGCCGGTGGCCTCGATGGTCTCGGTGATCCAGTCGATGACCGCGCCGGAGCGCTGAGCCCACATCTTGATGAGGTCATAGTTGCAGAAGCCGTTGGCGTAGCGGACGATGTCCCCGACAGCGTCCTTCTCCTCAATCTTGAACTCGGGGAACTCCTCGAAGGAGGCCAGCTGGAGCTTGGAGTTCATGGCGCCGATGTCCTCACGCATCTGCTGGCAGGTCTCCTCGGCGTCACGCTCGATGACGAGGGTCTTGCTGCCCATCTGTGCGCAGGAAAGCGCGCAGGGCACACCGCCGGTGTTGAAGCCGCAGACAAGAACCTCGGTCTCGAGGGTCTCGGTGATGTCGGCCTCGGCAACCTCGGGCGCCTCGCCCAGCCAAGCGGGGTTGCCCTCGGCGGTCAGGGCATCCTGGGCCTGGGCGGAGGTGGTGCCGGCCAGGTTGGCGGCTGCGGCGACGCCTGCGCCTGCAAGTGCGGCACCGGCGACGAAGTTACGGCGGGTCAGGGTCTCGTTCATGGTCAATGTCCTTCCGTTGCGTTCAACTTATATGGGAACACACTCGTTCGCGGCGCACGCCTGCAGGCATCCCTGCGCTTGACCGCGTCGCTGACGCCCATAATGGCCCGCCTGCCCCCTAGGGACCATTGCCCAGCCGGGGTAATCTTTTATTTGCATATCTACCAGGTAAAATAGAGACAATTACCCCGCCTGGGTAAGCGTTTTATCACACTGGAATACCCTTGAGGGTAATGGCTCAGCGCACTGAGAAACTTCATGCCGCTTCTTGGCGCCCAAAGGGACGCATCGCTCGATCATCAAGCCAGCAAACAATCGCGCTCCGACGATGAGCTTCCTTCAAAGACCGTGCATACCTGCGGGGCGATGCCCACGGCAGCACACGCGCACGCCTATGCATGCTCGTGCTTATACCAACAAGCGCCTCGCATGACAACGCGCAACAAAAAACGCCCGGAGGGCCTAAGCCTTCCGGGCGTTTCGAAGTTCACATGGTGCGCCGTCAGGGATTCGAACCCTGGACCTTGGGATTAAGAGTCCCCTGCTC
>JAHZHK010000060.1:0-3769 GCA_019420325.1 Coriobacteriaceae bacterium
TGGGGCCCTGTTTTTCGGTTAGTTTCGGGACGCTAGGTGCGGGGCATATCGTCTGCCAAACTCCGGAGGGTTGGCCGGGGGCTGGCACGCTACCCATGCAGATTCCCTCAGATGTAGTTGGGCTCGACAGACTGGGCGCCGCCAAACCAAAAATCGTTCACGCCACAAAAAACATCCCATCTACCTGCGTAAAGTACAAAATGTACTCAGTTTTCCTTTTTTGGCGAGGCTCTTTGGCCGCAAGTTGAGTACCCTCTCGGTACCCTCTGCGACTCCCTCGCCGGGGTGGCCGCGGCTATGGTGGAAAACGTCAAAGGCGAGGCGCCAAGGGGCGTCGCGAGGGGATGCTGTGAGCAGGGCACCTTTCGTCAGGCCATCGATCAAGGGGGTTCATCATGCAGGCATGCACGCGTAGGTCTTTCGCCAAGGGCGCCGTCGTCGCAGGCGTCGCGGGAGTCGCAGCCGGTCTGGCAGGCGCCGGGCGCGCCCAGGCCGACGAGTGGGCCGGCTACACGCCGGGCACCTATACCGCCCAGGTCATGGGCCACAACGCACCTTTTACCGTGACGTGCACGTTCACCCAGTACGCCCTGTCCGACATCGACTGCTCGGGCAACAACGAGACCATTGGCGTAGGCAAGTACGCGCTTGAGACGCTCGCCCATGAGGTCGTCAAGTCCCAGTCGCTCAACGTCGACGCCGTGTCGGGCGCCAGCATTTCGAGCCACGCGCTTCTCGGCGGCATCGAGGATTGCGCTGAGCAGGCAGGCGGCGCCGAGCAGCTCAAGGCCGTCGACGGTCCCGCCGATGTGGTCGAGGACTCCTACGACGCTGACGTCGCCGTGATCGGTGCCGGTGGCGCTGGCCTCGTCGCTGCCGTTGCCGCGGCTCAGACGGGTGCCAAGGTCGTCGTCCTCGAGAAGATCGACATCAACGGCGGCTCCACCAACGTCTCCGAAGGCGCACTCAACGCCGTTGACCCGGAGCGCCAGGAGAAGCAGGGCATCGAGGACTCCGTGGCAACGCACTACGCCGCCACATGGGAGGGCGGCCACAAGACGGGCACGCCCGAGCTCATCGGCTACCTTGTCCACAACGCGCTCGACTCCGTGCACTGGCTCGAGAAGCTGGGCGTTCGCTTCAAGGACACCATCGGTTCGGCCACCGGCTCGCTGGGCCAGCGCAGCCACTACCCCTACACGCCTTCCGGCAACACCTACATCCGCACGCTCGTTGAGCAGTGCGGCAAGCTCGGCATCACCATCCTCCACGGCTGCGACGCCACTGAGCTGCTCACCGACGGCGCTGCCGTTGCCGGCGTGAAGGCCGTGCGCCCCGACGGCCAGGAGGTCAACGTCAACGCCAAGTCCGTCGTCATCGCCACGGGCGGCTTCGGCGCCAACGTCGAGTACCGCCAGGAAGTCAACACGGGAGTCTGGTCCGATGTCGTGCTTGACTCCACCATCGGCTGCACCAACATCAACCCCTGCGCCCAGGGCGAGGGCCTCAAGCTCGCCGAGGCAGTCGGCGCCGAGCTCGTCGGCCTTTCCGACATCCAGCTGCACCCCTGCGGAACGCCTGGCACCGGCCTCATGGAGGACATCCGCACCTCGGGCCGCAACCGCATCTTCGTCAACGAGGCCGGCGAGCGCTTCGTGAACGAGGGCGCTGCACGCGACACGCTGTGCAAGGCCATCTTCGCTCAGACCAACTCCACCTACTGGGTCGTCGTGAACAAGCTGCGCTACCCCGACACCACCACGCCCGACGCCAACGGCGCCACGATTGAGAACATGGTCGCCACGGGCCATGTGACCGCAGCCGACACCGTCGAGGAGCTCGCTGCCGCCACCGGCATGGACGCAGCGAAGCTGCAGGCCTCCATCGACGCCTACAACGCCGTCGTCGCCGGCGAGGCCGAGGACGAGCTGGGCTTTGTCGCCAACAACACTGCCGACGCCCAGATGACCGAGGGCCCCTGGTATGCATGCCGTAAGGTCCCGACCGTGCACCACACCATGGGCGGTATCCGCGTGAACCTGTCCTCGCAGGCCGTTGACGCCGACGGCAACCCCGTTGCCGGCCTGTACGCTGCCGGCGAGGTCACGGGTGGCACCCACGGCGAGAACCGCCTGGGCGGCAACGCCATCGCCGACTGCGTGACGTTCGGCCGCAACGCCGGCGTGCAGGCAGCCATCAACGCCGGCTATGCCGAGCCTGCCCCCGCCGAGGACGGCAGCAGCCCCGTTGGCTCCGTCTCCATCGCCGACGCCCAGGCAGCCGCCGAAGCAAGCCCCAACGCCGACGAGCAGGCCGCCATTGAGAAGTACGAGGAAGAGCACGCCGCGAAGTAAGCGGGCGTACAACGCACCGGGCCTGTCAACAGCAGGTCGGTGAGAACGCCGAAGGGCCGCGCTCCGGAGATATCCGGGGCGCGGCCCTTTTTGCGTGGCAACCCTTCAGGTGCGCGCGTCATGTGCGTCGTGTACCTCATGTGCACCATCCTTGACGCTATTTCGCTGGACGACCGGCTCGAAACGGCACCTCATCAAAGATACCCCGCGTTGAGCAGGCTCGAACAGGCCCGCTGCCAGGCGGGCGGACCGGCGGGCGGGCCCTGTGGGAGGCAGGCTGCGGCACGCGCCCTTCTACCGAGCGCTGTCGCCGCCCACAACCAGGTCGATGAGCTCCTGCTTGCTGTGAATTCCCAGCTTAGAGTACAGCGTGTGGGTGTAGTTGCGCACCGTGTTGGCCGAATACCCCAGCTCGCGAGCGATGACGGCACGGCTGCGACCGCGCACGGCGAGCAGGGCAATCTGTTCCTCGGTCTGCGTGAGACCTGCTTCGGCTGCAAGGTGCGCGAGACGCTGCGCATCGGGGGCAGGTTCAGGGACCGCAGGGACAGGTGCGACTGAGGTGGGCTGGAAGCTTTGGGCAGCAGCCTCCCCCATCGCGCGCGAAGCGCCCTCGCCGGCCCCTTCTGCATCCCCGCGCACCTCAACAAACAGCGGGATGTCGCCTTTGAAGATGCCCAGGCGCAGTGCCATGACCATCTCCACCACCACGAGCGTGCTCATAATGACGAGCATGGCCACCATACCGCCGGGCAGCACGTCGATGCGCGTGGAGAACAGTCGCCCAGCACCCATGGCCATGAGCGCCAGGCTGTAGAAGATGCCCAGGATGAAAACGGCGGGCCTGCGCGTACGGCGTCCAATGTCATAGCAGGTGAGGAAGATGAACGAATAGAAAAAACTCTCGGCGCTCAGGAACAGGGCCGTCGCCAGGGTGTGCGTTGCGTCGGACTCCTCCACCAGAAGCACGATGGCAGTGATGAGGATGACGTTTTCCACGCCCCACACGCTCGTGAACTTGAACATGCCGCCGTGGACAAACACCCAGGCCAACACGCCAACAAGCACGGCGACAAGCGTCAGCTGGTGGATGCTGCGAGAGAATTGGTCGAGCTCACGAGGGTGCCCGTCAGGGAAGCCCAGCGTAATGCCCAAGACGAAAGCAAAGAGGACAAACGAGAGGCCGATCTGACGCACGTCGGAGGCATGTAGCTCGCTATAGCGGAAGTCGGTCTGGGGTACCGGCGGGCATGAGACGTCGCGCAAGTCGAGCTGGTGCATCGCTCGCCAAAACGCAAGAACCGAAAACGCCGGCACAAACAGGTTGATGAGGCCCATCACCATGGGCGGCAGATAGCCCGCGACCAGCGAGAGCAGGCAGGAAAACGCCAAGGCCGTGACAAGGTAGAGGAACG
>JAHZHK010000060.1:3779-16700 GCA_019420325.1 Coriobacteriaceae bacterium
TGCCGCCGCCCCACACGAGGCCCAGCCCGCACGTGACGTAGCGCGCCACCTCGAACGAGGTGCTCTTTGTGACAAGCTCCAAGAAGTTGAAGGCGCCCGAGGCGGTCATGAGAACGAGCGATCCCCAGACCAGGACGTTGCGCACCCGAGGCGAGAGCTCACCGCGCAGGGCGCATGCCACCAACAAGAGGCCCGCCGCGCCGCGCAGGATGTTCGACCACGCGACGCCGATGCCGAAATCCGTTGTGGAATGCAAGTTGTACAGATTGTACTGATACCAAAAGCGCAGGATAGCGATGCCGATAAAGGCAAACGTGAAGTCATGCAGGAAGTAACGACCAAAAACGCCGGACCGGCCGCGCATGCAGTCGCCGCCTTGATTGCCCATACCTCGTTGTCCCCTTCCTTGCACCCCATAACAGGACGTTAGAATACCATAGCGAACACGCAAGACGCGCAAGGCATGTAAACGCGTACGCGGCAACAGGGCCGTAGAAAACTGTACAGGGCGAGAGCTCTTCCGAAAAGCGATGGACAAACGAAGGTCGAGCATCGAATGAAGGCGCTCCAGCACATTGGGAGAAAGGGAATCGGAAGTTACTTCCGCATTTTCCGGGTTCTCCAGCCGCTGCGACACAGAGCGCTGAGGGTGCGGAACGCCCAACGAAGTCTCGGACTTTAACATACACGCGATGTACCAGGGCGTTTGCAAGAAGCTGAGATTCAGGCGGTGCAGCGGCCACCTTGCGCCCGCCGACTATGCAGCGAACGAACCTCAAAGGCGGCTGGAGAACCCCCATTTTGCGGAAACATCTCCCGTTTTCACGGACCCAGGTTTCTGATGACCCGCCAGGCACCCGAATCAAAAAATGCCGCGACCGACACGCAGCACGGCAATCCCCCGTACGCCCGCTCCGTCTCAAGCGGCCGATCCGCCCGCGCCAAGCCAGAAAAGAAAAGGCGCCGCACCCCAGCTGGGATGCGGCGCCTCGTTGTTCAGTGCTCGGCTATCGCACGCTCAAAAAGACCTAGAGCACTTCCTGGCCGGTGATGATCTTGCCGGCGACGCGGCCGTGGGTCATGGCCATGCCGATGGAGTTGCCGGCGAAGGGCGTGGCGTAGGAGTTGCCGTAGCGCTCGCCCAGGCAGTTGCCGGCGGCGTACAGGCCGGGGATGACGTTGCCGGCAACATCGATGACCTGCAGGTTGTTGTTGGTCTCGACGCCGGCCAGAGTCACGAGACCCGCGCTGGTGGTCTTGGAGTTGTTGGCGGGGCAGGTATAGAACGGCGGCTCATCGATCGGCACCATGTACTTGGCGTCCTTGCCGTACTGAGAGTCCTTACCCGTAGCGCACAGCTCGTTGTACTTGGCAACCTGGTCAAGGGCGGTCTGGAGCGCCTCGCCCTCGTAACCGGCCAGCTTGAGAGCGCCCTCGAGCGTCTCGGAGGCATACACCGTAGAGGGGTCGCGCTCGGCGATGGTGCACTTGCGCACAGGGCCGCCGTCGGGATTCTCGAGCTCGATGGCCTCCATGTCCTCCACGAGCTCCTCGTAGTACACGGGACGGCCGTAGTTGGGCGCACCGTGATCAAGGCCGGCGTTCTTGAGGGTCTCGTAATACTTGGCATCGGTGACAGTCGTCACGATACCGGCAGGCTGCAGCAGCGTGGCCTCGGTGATGCCCACGGCATTGGCCTCGTTGCAGTAGCGCTCGCCACTGGCGTTGAGGAACAGGTACGGGCAGGTGCCCCAAGGGCCACCGCCGCCACCACCGGTGTTCATCGAGGCGCGGGGCGTGGGCTCCATGACGGCACCGACCCAGCAGGCCATCTTCTGGCCGTCGCCCGTGCAGTCTGCGAACGGCGAGAACAGGTCGTCCTGCGTAAGACCCTGGCGGGCGTTGAACTCCGAGATGTCGGGGTTGAGGTTCCAGGTCATCTTGGCATCGCCGCTGTAGTCGCCCAGGCAGAGGATGACGCCCGTCTTGGCGTTGTACTGCACGTAGGTCTCGTCATCGAGTTTCTGGGAGATGGCTCCGGTCACAGCGCCGTTCTCGTCGGTCGTAAGCTTGAGGGCGCGCTCGCCGTAGTGCCACTCGGCGCCGAGCTCCTCGCCCTTAAGGATGGCGAACTGCATGACCTCGTCGAGGCGCGACATGGCGGCGCAACCGGGGATGGAGTTGTCGTGGCTGATCTCACCCATGAACTGGGCGACGGCGGCGTAGGAGCCGTTGCCGCCGCACATCATGGGATACTCAACCGGGCCGTCGGCGGTGGCACCTGCAACCTGGCAGATGAGCTGGCTCGGATCGTAAGGAGACACGTCGGGGTTGCGCTCGGTGGTGGGCATGATGTGGATGCGCTCATCAGGCCAGGTCACGAGGCTCTGCAGGTGGTCGAACATCTCACCGGAGTTGGCCACGAACTTGCGAATGATCTCGGGGTTGCAACGGCCGCCGGCACGACGCACGAACTCATTGGTGACCTCGCCCACATCGTAGGGGCCATAGCCCTGGTCGATGAGCCACTGGGAGTTGATGTGGCCGATGTCCTCGCCCTTGACCTTGCGCATGTCCTTGGCCCACTTCTCGACCACGATGACCTTGGCGCCACCCTCGGCCGCAGCAAGCGCGGCGTGAATGCCGGCATGGCCGCCACCCAGGACGAGAACGTCGCAGTCATAGGTCTCGGCAGGCTCGCCGGTCTCGGGGGGAAGGCCCAGCCAGTCTTCCTTGCACTGGTAGTACGAGGTGACGGCGGCCTCGTGGGCCTCCTCGGCCTGAGCGCGGTTGGCACCCGTGAGCGTACCTGCAACGGCGCCGGCCAGACCGACGGTTGCCGCGCCGGCAACAAAGTTGCGCCTGCTCATGCTCTTTTCCATACATGCCTCCTTGTTCGAATGTTCAAGGCGAACAATGCGCCACATGCCCCTTGCATGCGGCTTTTTTCACTGTAACCAGCATCGGGTTTTTCTTGAAAGCATCAGTTTTTTCAGGTGTACAATCATGGGCAAATCGATGGGGTCGATTTTTGCACGGGCATCAAAACACAGACGCTAAACCACGATTTGGGGAGGTCAGGGCATGCGTCGAAAGTTGCACCGCACGTTTCGAGGGCGTGGATTCTACCTTTTGGCAGGCACATTGTGCGCCACAGTCATCATTGTCATGGCTGCCTGCTGCACCATCAGCCTGCTCACCATCGGCCGCGCCACGCAACAGGAGAGCCGCACCCTCGACTCCGCCATCACGGCCTTCGACCTGTACCAGCAGGAGCGCTCACCCCTGAACAATAGCGTGTCGGACGCCGCGTCTCAATTGGACGTCAACGGGGCTCTCACGCGTCTGGCGGCAAATCCCGAAGACACGGTCCTGCGCGAGCAAATCGCCCGTAGGCTGGGAGCGTTCGAACACGCCCATGTGGGCGACGTGGAAAGTGCCTACGTCATTCTAGAGAACGCGACAGGCGGCGATGGGTTCGTCTTGGGGAGCAGCAGCGCCGTGGAAGATGCCCGCTGCCGTGAGGAGCGGCTCACGCAAATCGACCTTGAAGACCTCACGAGCAGCGGGCAAGCCACAACGCGCCTGTCCCCGGGAGATGGGCCCGCGTGGAGCGTCTGCGTCCTGCCGTACGCCGACGGCGTGAGCATTGTCGCCTTCTACCATATGCCCGAGGTTCCCAACGTCGACGTTCTCGAGCCCATAGCCGACATTGTCGAAACATACTTCGTCGACGCCGCCGGCACGCGCATCGCCTTGGGCACAGACGCCTACCGCGACGCCATCGACATCGACGTCGTTATGAACTCCCCCAGCGACCGAGGCATCGTCGACGTCACCCATAACGGACAGACCTACCGCGAGTATTTTCACAAGCCTACCGAAAACGGTCAGGCATTCGTACTCATCGTGCCAGACGTGGCGCAGGCCGCCTACCACCAGTTCGCCTTCGTCATCGTTGTGGCGACAATCGTGCTCATAACGCTGGGCTGCGCAGCGGGCCTGTATCTCACAAACCGCATCTACGAGCCACTTCAGGACATCATTGCCAAGCTCGCTCCAGGCGGCCGCGACGTGCAGGACGAGTTCAAGCTCATCGGCTTTGCACTGGATGCCATGGAAAACCGCCTGAGCGAGCAGGACGAACTTGTGAGCGAATTTCACCTCATGCGGCTGTTGCGGGGGCGGGCCAGCCTGGCCGAGGAAGGCTCGGAGTTCTTCTTCGCCGAACCGAGCCGCGAAGTAGCCCTGACCATCGTGCGCGCCGACGAACAAAGGGGCAGCCAGGCCGCCCAATCGCATGAAACATCCCAGCTTGCCGACCTCGTGCGCATCTACCTGGAAGGCAGCGGCCGAGCCTATACGCTGTGTGAGGAAAGCGGCTTTGTCTTCGCAGTGATAGACGCCCAGGGAGGCGGCGTGCCTCCCCTGTTCTCGGGGCTGCTCGCCCATGCCCAAGAGCAGGGCACGCTCGTGTCGGTGTTTGCCAGCAACGTGCACGCCGGCGCGGCAAAGCTGAGCCTATGCTATCGCGAGGCCATGGCGGCACTCGAAGAGGGCACACATAAACGGACGTTCAACAAGGTGGTGCGCTATAGCGGCCCCACGAGCGGCTCGCCAACCACGTCCGGGGGCGAGGCGGTACAAGCCGGAAGCGCCGAGCCCAACGCAGGCGGGCCGGCAACGGGTGTCAATGCGGCCGACCTGCTCGCCTACGTGCAAGCGAACTACCGCGACCCCTCGCTTACGGCCGCGCTTGTGGCCGAACGATTCGGCATGAGCCGCGCCGGCGTCTCGCGCGCATTCGCCCAGGCCTGCCCCGACGGCGGTTTTTTGGGCTATCTGCACGGGCTGCGCCTGAACAAGGCCGAGGAGCTCCTGCGCACGACCCAACTCCCCATCCCCGACATCGCCTCGAGCGTGGGATACGGCAGCGCACTCACCATGACGCGCGCCTTCAAGCGCTACCGCGGAACCACGCCGGGGGCATACCGAAAAGGAAGCGAGCAGTAAGGCGGGCCACTCTGCGCAGATGGCACCGACAGCCATTCAGCTCCACCGCACGCAAAAACCCACGCACCCAAGGGGCATTTCCCCTGGATGCGCGGGTGTATTGAGGCGGCTTGTTTCGTTCTACTCCCCGGCCGTGCCGTTCTCGCCTGCGGCTTCCTCCTTCTTGGGAAGCCTACCGGCACGCTTGAGGGCGTCGCGCAGTATCCACTCGACCTGGCCGTTCACGCTGCGGAAGTCGTCATCGGCCCAGCGCTGTACTGCGGCCCACACCTCGGGGTCTATGCGCAGGGGATACTGCTTTCGCTGCATCTCAATCCAACCCTACTGGTAAATCGTGCCGGTATTCACCACCGGCTGCGCTTCCGAATCACCACAGAGTACCACAAGCAGGTTCGAAACCATGGCGGCGCGACGGTCCTCGTCCATGTCCACCACATGGCGCTCGGAAAGCTCGCCCAGGGCCATCTCAACCATGTCCACCGCGCCGCGCACAATCTTGCCGCGAGCTGCGATGATGGCGTCGGCCTGCTGGCGGCGCAGCATGGACTGGGCAATCTCGGGAGCGTAGGCCAGGTGCGTGAGGCGCGCGTCGTCCACGGCAACGCCGGCCATGGCGAGACGGGAGGCCAGCTCACGACGAAGGACCTCGCTCACCTCGGTAATGTTGGAGCGCAGGGTGATCTCGGTGGAGTCGGCGTCGTTCTCGCCCATGTGGTCGTAGGCGTACAGGCTCGCCACGTGACGCAGCGCGGTCTCGCTCTGGGAAGCAACGTAGGCCTCGTAGTCATCCACGTCGAAGACGGCGCGAGCGGTGTCGTCCACATGCCACACCGTGACGTTGGCGATCTCGATGGGGTTACCGAGCTTGTCGTTCACCTTGAGGTGCTCGCCGTTGAGCGTGCGGGCGCGCAGGCTGACCGTGGTCTTCTTGCAGAAGGGGTTCACCCAGCGCAGACCCGTGTCGGTCGTGGTTCCCTTGTACTCTCCAAACAGCGTGAGCACGCGGGCGGTGTTGGGCTGCACCATCATGAAACCGCCCGTGGCAATGCAAGCCAGGATGATAAGCACGCTACCTGCGAAAATGGCAAGACCGATAAACATCCCAGACCAGCCTCGCGTATCAAGGATTGCACCGGCAACAAAGCAGGCAACCGATGCAAGGAAGCCCAAGACAACAAGGGCGAGCATACCCCAGCCCGACTTTGCCACCACGCGTTTCTCGACCGTGGCCTCCACCTGCTGCGACGCACCCGTCTGGGCGCCCGCCGCGCTTACGTTTGTCTCATGCGTGCTCGTCATGGCGCATCTCCTCTCTTTTGCAGCCGCCTCGGCACCCTTTGTCGGGCTCGCTGCCTTTTCGATACCAAAGTGATATCACTTTTATATCAACATTGTCAAGATGAGATGTTTGCCGTCGCATATATCTGTGTTTCGCCCCCATGGCGCAGGAAGGTGTCCGGCCGAAATCGCGATTCACCACCGAAAAACGGGTCTCGAATCCTCTCGCAGCCCCAACCAGGTACGAAAAACGCCAAAAGTATGCGTTTAAATGCCCGTCGGGACTGCAGACCCGCCCATGCGCAATGGGTGCACTCAATCTACCTGGTGTTTTATAACGACGCTTGGCCGGTCTAAAAGCCCGGCTGAGTTATAACGCATACTTTTGGCGTTTTCGGGCAACCGGATGCGCACGAGACGGCCGCGACCGCGCAGGGCAAGATTGGCAAGACTTTCCTACCAGCTCGCCTCGATTTCGCGAATGCGCTGGTAGAGCCACTCGTTTTGCGGGACCTCGATGCAATGCTTGGCAGCAAGGCGCAAGATGGTGCCGGAGAACTCCTCCACCTCGGTCTTGCGGCAGGCGATACGGTCCTGCGCCATGGAGGGCATACCGTCCGGATCGAGCTCCTCGATGACGTGCAGCATCTGAGAGAGATCGGCCTCGGTGAGCGCGACGCCCTCGGCGTTGGCCACCGCAAGGGCTTCACGCATGGCGGCCACGAAGCAGCGGCGCTGCTCGCTTCCTCGCTCGGTTGCGCTGCCGTAGGTGCCGCCATATGCCATGCACGTCTGGTTGATGCCGTCGTTCATCATGAGCTTGGCCCACATACGATGGCGAATGTCCTTCTCCACCACGTGCGCCACGCCCGCGCGCTCGTAAAAGTCGGCAATGTCAGCAACAACCTGGGGATCTGTGCCTGCCGCCGCGCCAAAGCGAATCTCTCCGGAGTTGCGGTAGGTAAGTGTGCCGTCGAGAAACACCACGTCCATGCCCTGGCAGATGCCCAACACGGTACGCTGCCAGCCGAATCGTGCGGCAATGCGCTCCTCGCTCGTGATGCCGTTGCACAGGCTCGCGATGCGCGTATGGGGGCCCACCACGGCTTCCATCGTGTCGAGCGCCTGGGCCAGGCCGGTTGTCTTGACGGTAAGAATCACCAGGTCGGCAGGGGTCGCCTCACTTGCACGCACGCTGCGAAGCGGGCACGGCTCACCGTTGATGGTGATTGCATCGGCGGCGTGGCGCTCATAGCGAGCGTCGTCCATCACGTATTCCACTGCATCGGCCCCCAGGTTCTTGGCCATGATGCTGCCATACATAAGGCCCACGCCGCCCTTGCCGATAAACGCGACCTTCTCGATACGCATGGCCGAACCGCCTTCCCGCGTCAGGTTTTCTTTAAAACCCGCAGGGTAGCACAACAGTCCGGGGATCATCGGCGCGCCCAAAGTACACACGGCGGACGGCGCATGGCCGGCTGCCTCACGCGCGGGATTTGCGTGGGCTCGCGTCCCGCATCCCACACGGCCCCAGACGACGCGGTATCCTATCCCCTTGCAAACAGCCGCGCCACGCACGCCAGGCGCCACCGACCGCACGAACGGAAACGACGATGAACATCAACCACGCCATCCTGCACGTCTTCGACTTCGAGGGAGCAGGCACCACCTACTCCGCCCGCGAGCTCGACTTGGGAGAGCGCCTCGTCAAGTCGTTCGTGCAGCGTCACCTGCGTCGCGCCCAGGGAAGCGCCGAAAACAAGCATGGCCAGTTCAGGCAGGACAGCATGTTCGCCGGCGAGCTCGAGCACTATCTCAAGGGTGGCGACTTCGTGGCGTTCTCCCGCCAGATTGCCGAGTTCCTCTACGCTGAGCTGCGCAAAGGCGAAGCCTGCGAGGCCTGCGACCTGCTCGTGGCCGACTTTGAGGGCGACCCCGTGACCTCCGCAGCGCAGAACGCCGCCGACGAGCTCGACATGCCCGTGACCGAGGCCGCCGCCATCATGGAGGACGCCGCGTTCGATGGGCGAGGCGAACGTTTCTTTGCCATCGCGCTGCTCCCCCGCAAGCAGGCCTATGTCCACGACGTGCACCACGAGGGCGGCGAGGCCGTGTGCGACGTGGTGCGCCACGACGCGACACTGCCCAACCCCACGCAGAAGATCGACTCCTACGCCTTCATTGCAACGAGCGACTTCTCCGTGGACTTCCACGACAAGGAGCGTGTTATCGCAGGCAGCACGTGCATGCTCCTGCCCGAGGGACTCCTCCAGTGCAGCTCGGCGGCCTCTACCAAGGAGGTCATGCAAACGGTGGCCCGCATCGTTGAGGACGTGGCCAACGAATACGGTGCCAACGCCGCGACCGCCGTTTCGCGCGCCAAGGCCGTCATGCAGGAAAAGGTCGACGAGGGCGATTTCCTGCCGCCATGGGAGCTCGGCGAGGACGTGTTCGAGGACGCCCCACAGATGCGCGAGCGCTACGAGGAGATGGCCCGCGAGGAGGAGCTGCCCGAGCGCGTGCATGTAAAGAAGAGCGTGGCTCATGCCGCCAACCGCAGCCACCGCATCCGCACCGACACCGGCATCGAAATCACCTTCCCGTCCGAGTACAGCATGAACCCCAACTTCATCGAGTTCGTGACGCAGTCCGACGGCTCCATGTCCATCGAGCTCAAGAACATCGGGCACATCGAAAATAGGTAGGTCGGAGCGCCTTCAACCAAACCGGCGGCCCGCCCCGTGCCTTCACGCATGAGGCGGGTCGCCATCTTTTCGTTTGGCGTTTTTACAACTTGGAAGGTTCAAGAAGACTGTCAGCACTGCCCGAGTGACCCGTCGGCATCGCCTGTGGGGCCCGCCAACGCTGGTCTCCCCGCCATTCGTGCTAAATGGACCAGAATCGGCCCTCCAGAGGCCCCGAAATGGTCCAATCTGCACGTTTGGCCCCGAGAGGGCACCGTGCAAGCCGCGAATACCCGCCGAGGACCAACACACCAGAATTTCCCCAGCTCAAGCCGTCTACTACCTAGCGTGGTAGGCGGCTTTTCTCATGCGTGGGATGGTCAATCGGCCCGTCTCATGCCACATTGGGGCTCAAGCACCCGGAGACGCCAGCCCTCACATCAGGACCCGCGCCGAGTGCATCCGCACCCATCTCATTGAAGGGGGATTTACCATGTCCGAACTGACTCGCAGGAACTTTGTCGCCGGTGCATGCGCCGCAGGTGCCGCTGCCCTCGCCGCCACGAACAGCCTCATCGGCTCCGCCAAGGCAGCCGAAGAACCCGAGACGTGGGATGAGGAGTGTGACGTCCTCATCTTGGGCGCTGGTGGCACCGGTCTGTCCGCCGCCTGCGCCGCAGCCGAGGCTGGCGCCAAGGTCATCGTTGTGGACGCCGACGAAAAATCGGGCGGCACTACAGCCATGTCGGGCGGCGTCATTCAGGCCGCAGGCACCCAGTGGCAGAAGGAATTCACCGATTTCCAGGACGACACGCCCGAGAAGCATGCTCAGTGCTACATGGAGCAGGCCGAGGGCATTGGCCACGAGGACCTCATCACCACGATGTGCAACCGTGCCCCTGAGCTCATCGAATGGCTGTCCACCATCGGCATCAAGTGGGTCAGCGTCTATGGCAACTGCCATGTGCCCTACGTCACCGAGGGTCTGCACGCCGACCGCATCCACGTGTACGAAGGCGGCGGCGCGGGCGGCCAGGGCGGCGTGCTGACCGATGCCGAAACCGCCGAAGCCGAGCGCCTGGGCGCCACGTTTGAGTACAACACCTGCGCCAAGCGCCTTGTTTTCACCGAGGGCAAGGGTGTCATGGGCGCCATTGTCGAGCGTGACGGGGCAGAACTCGCCATCAAGGCGGCCAAGGGCGTCATTCTGGCGCTTGGCGGCATCGACCGTGCCGAGGACCTCTGCATGAGCTTCAACCAGCAGCAGTACTGGGACCTCACCACGCAGATGAGCTACATTTCTCCTCTGGCCAACGGCGACGGCATCCGTATGGGCATGGCAGTAAACGGCCAACTCGCCAGCGTGGGCGGCACCATTGACTATGACATGGCCACTGGCAACGCCACGACGAATGCCACGCCGCAGATTCCCTGTATCTTCGTCAACTGCAAGGGTAAGCGTTTCGTGTGCGAGGATGCCACCTACGCCTACACGTACCGCGCCATCTTCCAGCAGGAAACGCAGCTTGGCGGCCACACGTACATGATCTTCGACCAAAATGCCATTGAACAGGGCCTCACTCCGTGGGCCGATGACCCCGAGGGCGCCGTGGCAGACGGCAAACTCTTCAGCGCCGGCACTGTCGAAGAGCTGGCCGAGCAGATTGGCGTGCCCGCCTCCAACCTCAAGAGCACTATCGACCTGTGGAACACCAACATCGAGGAGTCCGGCGAGGACCTCGAGTACGGCCGCGACACCCAGCTCATCAAGCTCGACAAGCCGCCGTTCTATGCAAACCTCAATATCTCGGCCAACCTGGGTTCGCTGGGCGGCCTACTTATCAACACCAAGGCCGAGGTCATCGACAACAACGGCGAGGTCATCCCCGGCTTGTACGCTGGCGGCATGAACTCGGGCGGCTGGTACGGCCTGTACTATCCGGGTTCGGGCACGTCGCTTTCCGGCGGCCTGGTCTGGGGCCACATCGCCGGCGAGTCGGCAGCGGCCGCTGAGGCGCGCGAGTAGAATCGAGCCGCGCGGCACCGTGCCGCTGGCCGACCCCTCGCAAACCAGTGGTCGCTTTTCACGCAGCCTACTTTTCAGGTAGCTGCTTTTCAAGCAGCCCGCTTTTAGGTACGTAATCGTTCACTGCACAGCACATGCAACGTCTGACGTGCAATAATTCGTGCTCGGAGCCGCAAACAATGCGGCTCCGAGCACGTTTGTTTGGGACACAAACCGAACCGCAATCGCCGGGGGAGCGCGCCACCGCAGGATATGAGGGGCCATAATGCCAAACACAGCAGCTAAACCAGAAGGTCTGGTGTCGACCGGGCCTGCCGCCGACACGCTCAACAACCCGGCGGTGCCCCGCAATCGCCTGCGCACTTGGCACAAGGAGGCTGCCGACGAGCTCCGGTCCGGTTGGCCGCGTTGGACGAGCTTCGCGTGCATTTGGCTCTGGTCGTGCCTTGTAGGCAAAACCTATTTGACCTCGGGCGCCTTGTCCCAGCTCAGCGGCATATTCGCCGTCCCCACCGTCATTACGCTGCTAGCAAATGTTGCCATGCTCACTGTCATCGTCTTCTTATCGGACAGCCTGGCGACCATCGTTGGCTCGCGCGGCGCCATGACACTGGCAGGCATCTTGCTGGCCAGCGGCTCTCTCGGCATCGCACTTACAGCTTATACGAACAGCGTTGCAGCCTTTATAGCAGGCTCGTGCCTGGGCGGCGCGGCCATCGGCTTTCTCAAAATCGCATGGGGTGAGATGTTCTCGCGCATGAGCCTGCAACGCGGACTCGTGGACATGGGGCTCTCGCTCGTCACCTCGACACTCGCGTTCCTCGTGCTGTTTGCCGCGCCGCAAATCATCCAAGTCGGCGCGCTCATCATCTGCGCGCTCCCCTGTTCATGGCTTACCTGGGAGGGTACACGGCGCTTGGGGGAAAATCCCACACCCCCTCCCCCGCCAGGTGCTGCGCGCACTATTTCGTTCAGTTGGACACTGCTCATTCTGCCCGCACTTGTGGGCCTCACTTTTGGACTCATGGGCAGCGTGCTGGCTTCGCGCCCCATAACCACCGCCGGCATGGTAGGGCCTGCTGTGGCAGAATTTGCGGCTGGAGTCTTCCTCCTTATCGCAAGCCTGCTGCTCAGCCGTCGTTTCGGCGCCTCCCAGATTTACGCGCTCGGCTTGGTTGGCACAGCCGCCGGGGCCGCGCTTGCCTCTGTCAGCGCCGTTCCAACCTGGTTGGCCGCCTCTGTCAACGAGCTGGGATTCGCCGTCTTCTACTTCTTCATGGTCGTATACTGGGGTGACCTGGCGCGCCGCATGAATCTCCCTGTGGTGCGCACGTATGCCTTTGGCTATCTGGTGTTCCAGGCGTCACAGATGCCTGGGTATTTCATGGGCGAAGCGCTTGCTCCCAGCGCAGAGCAAGCTCTCTCGCCGCTCGTTTTTCTCTCCATTGTACTCGCGCTATTCGTGACGGTGTTGCTTGTGTTCAATGACCCTCGCAGCGCCCTGCACCAGTGGCTCGCCGCCGGCGAACCCACCGAAAACGGCGACGAGATTCCTAACGCCTGCGCCGAGCTCGCAGGTCAATACGCCCTCCCTCCGCGCGAGCACGAGGTCCTGGGTCTACTCGCCCGAGGAAGAACCGCCGCATACGTAGGCCACTCGCTGGGAATCTCGCAGGGCACCGCAAAGACTCACATTCGCAGCATCTATCACAAGATGGATATCCACACCCAGCAAGACCTGATGGACCTCATCGAGACTTTGGCGGCCCGGCAATAATCAAGCCGCTCAAGAGGGCGCACGTTGTCCCACGGCATGGCAGACCATCTGAAAACAGCCTGGTAGAACAACTAACCGATAGTCCTTCTACCAGACTACATCTAGAACAGCTGATATTCCTGACCACGTCTCACTATCAA
>JAHZHK010000061.1 GCA_019420325.1 Coriobacteriaceae bacterium
GACCCCGCGCGCCTGCTGGGGCCGTTTGGGGGACTTGTTCATTGTCTCCCTAGCTTTCCTGTGCAAGTCCCACCATCATCGGGGGCGACTTCTCGGAACGGAGGGCACATGCGAACGCTCGTGCACGCGCAGCCCACGGCGTGGCAATCTCCCCGCACCCGTGCGCCCACTTTCAGCATAACGGCGCCCGCCTCCCTTTTGGTATAATCGCGCATCGCAGAGACGAGGCAACTGGGGGTTTATATGCACGATGGGGATACGACAGCATCCGTCGCACGGAATTTACCCATACGCGACTTTGCCTGCGCTCTTGGCCTGTCGATTCTCTTTCCTTACTTCAGAGCTTTCTTCTTAAGCATCGTAAAGACCGCAGAGGCTCACTCGGCAGGCGCTTTCGAGGGTGCATTCTGCACGTTCGCTATCACTTTCGCCCTGTGCGCCGTGGCCGCACTCGTCATAGGCCCGCGTCTGGCCAGGCTGGCCACCTCAAAGAAAGCCCTACTCGCCAACGGCATACTTGGTTCGATTGGTTGCCTGCTTCTCTGGCTCGCACCCCTCGGAACACTCGAGCTCGCTCAATGTGTCGTAGGCACGGCGGCCAATGTCGCCTTCTTCACCGTATGCTTGCTCGCCTACTTCACCGCGCTCGAACGCATGGAGCTACGCAGGGCAACGCTCATCGTTGTGCTCGGATTCGGTCTGTGCTTTGCAAGCAACCTTTTCTACCTGTTCCCCACGGCAATTCAAGCCGTGCTCTGCGTGGCCTCCCCGTTCGTGGCGGCCCTTTGTGCGCCGCACCCCGCCCAACCCGTCCAGGCCGCTTCCCACAAGGAACCCGACTCGCCCCTCAGCACCGCATCACTGGCGCTCTGCATCTTGCTCGCGCTCTTCTGCGTCATGGGCAACTTCATCCGCGGCGTCACGAACCCGTGGTTCGACATCTCGGACATCTCGATTCGCACGCTCTATATGAGCCTCGTCAACATTGCATTCGTCGTGGTCACGACAGCGCTTCTGGTACGCGGCGCCTCGCTCAACCGCGTCGTCTTCTTCAACTGGATCGCCTACATGCTTCTTTTCTTCGCGGGGGTGCTTGTCATGGCAGTTGCGCCCGAGCAGGCGGCTCTCACCGGCTCGAACCTCGCCACGAGCGCTCGCGTCGGCTTTACCATGCTGCTCGTGCTCTTTGTCGTGACGCCCGAACGCTGGTCGAACATGGACCTCACCAAGCGCGCGGGCCTCTTCCTGCTTATCCCCGAGGCACTGGCGGCGCTCGTGCGCTACATCGCCGTGCCCGCACACCTGTCGCAAGCGCAGGGCGGGCAGGCCGTGCTCATGACCTATGGTGGCACGGTCGTCATCTTCATTCTGTCAGCCGCCATCGTCATCATGCTCGGCTTCCTGCTGCTGCGCTCTACGGAAGCGGCCGCCCAAAGCGCAATGCCTATCAACCCCGCAGCCGACCTCACGGCGGCCATCGCCGTGCAGGACACCGTGGAGGAGCTCGTCTCTCATGAGCTCGCCAACCGCTACGGTCTCACCCCACGCGAGGCAGAAGTGGTGCGCTGCGCAAGCCAGGGCCACTCCCTCGAGAAGACCGCCGAACTCCTGGGCGTCTCAGTCAACACGGTGCGCACGCACAACCGATCCGTCTATGCAAAGATGGGCGTCCACTCCCGACAGGAAATCATCGAACTCGCCGCGGCTGTGAAGGCAGAACTCGCCGAGAAGCACTAGTAGTGCGACAAGCACGCGCCTTCTGCCGCTTCGCCATTATAACCGCATAGGTGGAAGCGCGCGCAATTGGCCAGCCGCCCTCGGCCATCGTCTGGGCATGCACAATTGGCCGGCTGCCTTCAGGCATCGTCCGGACATGCACAATTGGCCGGCTGCGCCCGATCATCATTTGAGCACACGCAGCGAGGCGCCTGCGCGTAACCATCGCCTGGGCGCGTGGCTTAACCCCTCTCGTCTCTCTTTTGTGAGTTGACACAATAACCCCAGGTAAAACCCTTCGTCTCGCCCATGCGATGTGAAACGTGGGCGTGTGGGTTACCTTTCATCTCGTCGAGCCGGACGCAAGCCCGGCATTACGCGCCCCTACCGGCGGCGAGCGCGCCAGGCATACCGCATGCCGAGTGCGCACACCGCAAGTGGGGGACATTCGAGGAGAAAGGTTGACCGATGGAGATGAACCGCAGGAACTTCCTCAAGGCTGCCGGTGCTGCCGGCGTCGCAAGCGCCGCGCTTTCGAGTGCCGCCCTGGCCGACGAGGCCGCAGCCGAGGTCGAGTGCCCCAAGGGCGCATGCGCTTCCGACTACGAGTGCTCCCCCGTTGAGGTTGCCCCCATCACCGAGTTCGCCGCTGAGTACACCTATGACGTCGTCGTGGTGGGCGGCGGCACCGGCGGCGTGCCCGCGGCCCTGACCGCGATTGAGGAGGGCGCCACGGCATGCGTGCTCCAGAAGGAGTCCGTCTGCATCTCCCAGGGTGCCAACGAGAGCGGCGTCGAGCTCGAGATGAGCGACCCCCAGGGCATCAAGAACTACATCCGCGGCTACATGGAGAGCGTCGACTGGCGCGCCGACCGCGGCCTGGTGGAGTACTACACCTACCACTCCGGTGAGACCATGCGCTGGCTGCGTCTGCGTGCCGAGGAGGCCGGCAACCCGCCCGCAAACGTTTCCACTGAGGAAGACGTGTACGAGGACGGCACCAAGTCCGTCCGCCACGAGTGGAACTACGGCCCCAAGCCCCAGTGCAACCTCGAGCTCATCATGGCCCTGGCCAACCTGGCCGAGGAGCGCGGCGTCGACTTCTACTATGAGACCCCCGGCGTCCAGCTCATCCAAGGCGAGGACGGCACCGTAACGGGCGTCGTGGGCAGGAACGCCGACGGCGAGTACATCAAGTTCAACGCCACCATGGGCGTCATCCTCTCCACCGGCGATTATCAGAACAACGAGAGCCTCGTCGAGCGCTACTGTCCCGACATCCTCGGCTTCGACCGCAAGCAGTTCGGCAAGACCGGCGACGGCATCCTCATGGCCATGCAACTCGGCGCCGGCATGGTGCAGACCGGTCACTGCCATATGATGCACGACTTCGATTCGGGCCCCATGGCTTCCGTGCCCTTCATGGCCGTCAACATGGACGGCAACCGCTTCATGAACGAGGACATGCCCTTCACCATGATCAACGTTCAGATGCGCGACCAGCCCAAGCCTGGTTGGTTCGTCCAGATTTATGACGGCAACTACGAGACCACCGTGCCTGAGATGGGTTTCAAGGCCACTCCCGCCGACGCCGTGCAGAAGTGGATGCCCGAGGTCGAAATGGACCGCTCCGTCGCTTCCGGCAACAAGGTTATCGAGGGCCTCGTCGACCTGTACTGCGCCGACACCCTCGAGGAGCTCGCCGAGAAGGTCGAGGTTCCCGCCGACGCCCTGATTGCCAGCGTGGAGCGCTACAACGAGCTCGTCGACGCCGGCTTCGACGAGGACTTCGGCAAGAACCCGCAGTACCTCAAGAAGATCGAGCAGGCTCCGTTCTGGGGCGCCCGCAAGCACATTCGCGTCTCCGCCCTGTGTGCCGGCATGACCGTCAACGAGAACTACCAGGTCATCACCACCGAGGGCGAGGTCATTCCTCACCTGTGGGCCACGGGCTTCGGCGCAGGCCAGCTCTGCGGCGCACCCGACTGGTCGATGTATCAGTCCGGCATGAGCGCCGGCCACTGCTTCACGTCCGGCCGCTACACCGCCATCCAGGCCGTAACCGGCGGCCTTGAGCCCTCCAAGCCCGTCATGTGGGAGGACATCGCCGACCTCGTGCCGGAGCAGTAAGGGACGAGAAGCACCAGCAAGCAGCGCCAAACAAATAGCGCGGGCGGGACGTATTCGATTACGTCCCGCCCGCGCTTGTTGTAAAAACTCAAGAGACCAGGGGCAGGCGACACGCCGCCACAAGCCCCGGCGGCCGCCAGGTGACAAGCTAGGCCCCATGCCAGCGCGACCCCGCGAGAAAACCTTTGGCCTACGTCTAACAGCGAACCGATTCATGCACCAGCATGAACACGCCGCACCGAGGCAACCGGGGCTTTTCCCATGCCCAAATCAAGGCGCGTACCAGCGCGAACCCTTGCCTCCCCTACCCCTCCACGTCGAGCGTGAGGAGCTTCTCCACGATGGCCTGAACCTTGGCAAGGTCGCCGGGCAGAACGTGCTCGTTGGTGGAGTGGGCGTCGCGCATACCGTTGGCGATGACGATGCCGGGAATGCCGTAGGCCACCGACACGTTGTTGTCGCTGCCGCCGAACGTGGGCTTGCCGACGGCCGTCATGCCGAGGCTCTCGCACGCGCGCTCGAACAGGCGCACGGGGGCGGACTCTGCGCCCATGCAGTAGGCGTGGCACGCCTGGCTCACCTGCACGGTCACCTCGCCGCCCAGCTCCTGCGCGGCGCGCTCAAAAATCTCGCGCACGACCTGGGCCTGGTGCACGGCCTTTTCATGGTCGTAGCTGCGGACCTCGCCGCGGATAACCACGTCGCTCGGCACGATGTTCGTGCCTCGCCCACCGGAGATAATGCCCATGTTGCACGTGGTGTCATCGCCGATGCGACCGCATTGCACCTGGTCAATGGCATGGGCGGCAATCTTGATGGCATTGACGCCGCGCTCGGGGTAGAAGCCGGCGTGCGCGGAGCGACCAATGACCTCGATGGTGAGGTAGAGAATCGTAGGCGCCTGGTAGGCATACTCGTTGGGGTCGGCCGAATAGTCGAGCGTGAAGGCGACGGGGGCCTTGGACTGCGAGAAGTCGAACGCGCGAGCGCCGACGTTGCCCACTTCCTCGGCAACCATGCACGCCAGCTCAACGGGACGGTGCGGCACGCCGGCCTCCTGCAGGTGATCCACCGCCGCCATGACGCAGGCGATACCGGCCAGGTCGTCGGCACCCAGGACCGTGTCGCCCAGGCTCGTGATCATGCCGTTGGCATGGACCTTCGCGTGCTTGGAGAAGGCGGGTTGCACCGTGTCCATGTGCGTGATGAACAGAACCGGCTCGCCCACACCGGGGAGCGTCGCGAAGAGGTTGCCGCAATCGCTGCCCGTGTGCACAAGACGCACCAGGTCAGACGCGCTGTCCATAAGGCGGCCGAAACGGCGGGTGGAGGTGATCGAGGTCACCATGCCGTCGTTCTTGCCGCTCGTGGAGTCTTCTACAACATTGAAGCCCAAGACCTCGAGGCGCCTGCGCACCTCGGCGGCCATCTCGTGCTCGTGAAACGAGGGCGAGTCAATCTCAACCAGCTCGCAAAAAATGCGCTCAACCAGCGAAAGCTCATAGCCCGGGGCCACCTGGTAGCCCATCTGCCGAGACTGCCCCGCCTGCACCTGCGCGTCCATTCTATCGCTCCCGTATCTTTCCCCTTGCCCGGGCACGTGGTCCGGGCGCATCTAATATATATGTTGGGATGGTACACGAGACTGCGCACAAGCTGACGAAGTGCACAGGACAACCACCGTATACGCCAGGTCGCCAGGCAAAGCGGTTAAAACCCAGGCGTGGACGGCATCGCGCCCACGCCTGGGTAAGACCAAACATCTATGGGATATACGTCGTGACCGGAATGGACGGCACGATTGCGTCCACACCCGAACGGCAGTTGTTAAATCTGCCTCAGCAGGTTGACGAGCTCGATGGCACCCGTGGCGCACTCATAGCCCTTGTTGCCCACCTTCGCGCCGGCACGGTCGATGGCCTGCTCGAGGTTCTCGGTGGTGGTGACGCCGAACATCACGGGCACGCCGGACTTGAGCGACGTCTGCGCCACACCCTTGGCCACTTCGTTGCACACGAGCTCATAGTGCGAGGTAGCGCCACGAATGACGCAGCCCAGCGCGATAACGGCGTCGTACTTGCCGCTCTCAGCCATCTTCTGCGCCACCAGCGGAATCTCGAACGCGCCAGGAACCCATGCCACGTTCACGTCCTCATCCGGCACCCCGTGACGATGCAGACCGTCAAGCGCACCAGAGAGCAGCTTGTTCACGATAAACTCGTTGAACCTGCTCGCCACAATGCCAACCTTGATGCCCTCGTTAACAACGTTACCCTCAATAACCTTAACCGCCATGATGACTCCTTCTCTCGATATCAATCAATCACTTGTAGTTAACCATGCGTTCCAACAGACGCCCCGCGCGGTCGGCAGTTCAGCGCGCGTGGGCAGGGATGTTTGTTCAGCGCGAGTTCCGCAGCTGGCTGTGGCCTATGGACACAACCAGCGAGGACTGTCTGAGCGAGGAACAAATTTCCCTGCCCCGGCTGCAGCTCTTTACGCCCCGCCGGACGCCCCGCGCGGTCGCCGAGTTGGCGCGCAGGCCTCGGGCTTTGTCCCGGCGCAGCTCCGCCCGCCCTTTACGCGCCCCCGGACGCCCCTGCGCAATCGGCAGTTCAGCGCGCGTGGGCAGGAGTCTTTGTTCAGCGCGAGTTCCGCAGCTGGTTGTGGCTTATAGCCACAACCAGCGAGGACTGTCTGAGCGAGGAACAAAGACCCCTGCCCCGACCTCGCCGCTACGCCGACAGTGCCGTCTCAAAGATGTGGCCCATCTTGCTCGCCTTCACCTCGAGGTAATGGCGGTCGCACTCGTGGGCGTGGATCTCGATCGGCACGCGCTCAACAATCTCCAGGCCAAAGTCGCCCAGGCCGTAGATCTTGGAGGGGTTGTTGGTGAGCAGGCGGATGCTCTTGCAGCCCAGGCTGCGCAGAATCTGCGCGCCGCTCCAGTATTCGCGCAGGTCAGGAGCGAATCCGAGGGCCTCGTTGGCCTCAACGGTGTCCATGCCCTCCTCCTGCAGGCGATAAGCCTTGAGCTTGTTGATGAGGCCGATGCCGCGGCCTTCCTGACGCATGTAGAGGATGACGCCGCGACCTTCCTTCTCGATCTGAGCCATGGCGCGGTGCAGCTGGTCGCCGCAGTCGCAGCGCCTGGAGCCGAAGACGTCGCCAGTGAGGCACTCAGAATGCACGCGCACGAGCACGTCGCGGCCGTCGCCGATCTCACCCTTCACGAGGGCAACGTGCTCCTCGCCGGTGATGTCGTTCACGAAACCGTGGATGGTGAACTCGCCGTAGTCAGTGGGGAGCTTGGCCACGGCCTCCTCGCGCATGTGGTTGTCATGCACGCGGCAGTAGTCCTGGAGCTGCTTGATGCTCACGAAGACGACGCCAAGCTTCTTTGCCAGCGCGGCAAGCTCAGTAGTGCGCATCATCGTGCCGTCCTCGCGCATGATCTCGCAGCACAGGCCGCACTGCTTCATGCCGGCGTGGCGCAGCAGGTCGACGGTGGCCTCAGTGTGGCCGTTGCGCTGGAGCACGCCGCCGGGACGAGCAATGAGCGGAAACATGTGGCCGGGCCTGCGGAAATCCTCGGGACGCGAGCCTTCCTCCACAACCTTGCGGGCAGTGTAGCCGCGCTCGGCAGCACTGATGCCCGTGGTGGTGTCCACATGGTCGATGGACACGGTGAAAGCGGTCTCATGGTTGTCGGTGTTGTTGGTCACCATGGGGTCAAGCTGCAGGCGGGCGGCGATCTCGGCGCTCATCGGCATGCAGATGAGGCCCTTGGCCTGGCTCGCCATGAGGTTGACGTTGGCCTGCGTGGCGTACTGCGCGGCGCAGATGAGGTCGCCCTCGTTCTCGCGGTCGGGGTCGTCGACCACCATGATGCAGTGGCCCATCTGAAGCTCGGCGATTGCCTCTTCAATGGTGTTCATTTCGATGTCTGCCATGGTTCTTGTCCTTTCTTAAAGGGTCAAATAAGCGAAAAAGATATGGGTAGTGCCAGCACGGCAGGATTGCCGCGTTCGGGAATGGATATTCGTTTGAGCGGATAGCGCGAAATCAGCTGCTAAAAGCCGTGTGCCGCCAAGTAGTCGAGCGTGATGCCTCCGGGCGGGGCAGCGGATAATCGCTCGACAGGCGCCCCGGGAGCCCCTTGTCCCGTCGAGGGGTCGCCATGCCCCAAGGCAACGCCAAGCAAACGCTGCACGTACTTTCCCACCACGTCGTTCTCAAGATTGACGACGTCGCCGGGACGCTTGGTGAGCAGCGTGGTTTGGCCGCCCGTGTGCGGGATGACCGAGACCTCGAAGCCGTCATCGAACAGGCCCGACACCGTAAGGCTGATGCCGTCGATGGCGATGGAGCCCTTCTCGACGATGAGAGCGACGATGGAAGCGGCGCAGGAGATGCGCACGCGCACGGCGTTTTGGTCCTCGACGCGCGAGGCAACGCGACCGGTGCCGTCAATATGGCCGCTCACGATGTGACCGCCGAACCTGCCGCCTGCCGCCATGGCGCGCTCGAGGTTGACGTGGCTGCCGGGGCGCAGATGCCCCAGGCTGGAGCGGGAGAGCGTCTCGGGCATCACGTCTGCGGAGAAGCGCCCCTTGCCAAACGACGTCACAGTGAGGCACACGCCGTTCACGGCGATGGAGTCGCCCAGGGCAACGTCCTGCAGAACCTTGCTCGCCTCAATCGTCAAACTGCCGGCGCGACCAGCGGGCGGAATGGAAACGACGGCGCCGACTTCCTCGACAATGCCCGTGAACACGCTACTCACCCACCTTCGAAAGCATCTCGCAAGCGCGCTGCGCCGTAGTGGCCCCGCCGGGATAGAGCGGTCCGCAGGCAACGCAGGGAAGCGCAGCTGCAGTGTCGGCGGCCGTATGGCCCACTCGCCAGCAAAGGCGCACGTCATCCCCGAGGACATCGACGTGCGGGGCGCCAAAACGCACGGCTTCGCCCATCACCGCAGGGGCAAGGCCAGCCACCGGGCCGGGGGCTGCGGGGTCGCCCAGGAGCTTGGGGGCAACGTAGGCGACAGCCTCGTCTACCAGGCCGGCCGCAAAAGCGCTGCCATGCAGGCGGGCGCCGCCCTCGAGCAGCACCGAGTCGACGCCGCGCGCACCCAAGGCCTCCAGGACCGCCGCGAGGTCAACATGGCCCGCCGCGTCGAGGCCAAGCTCGAGCACCTCGACCCCGCGCTCGCGCAGGCGAGCGGCCTTCTCGGCACCCTCGACCGCCACCTCGCCGCAGGCCACGAGCAGGGGCGCCTCCCCGGCCTCAGCGCTGCGGACAAGCGCGCAATCCTCAGCCAGCGCTAGATGCGTGTCGCACACCACGCGCAGGGGGTTGCGCCCGCCCGGCAGGCGGCATGTCAACAGGGGGTCGTCGGCCGCGACCGTGCCCGCGCCCACCATGATGGCGGCCAGGCGGTTGCGCAGGGCATGGCCGTCCTCACGGGCTGCGGGGCCCGTGACCCAGCGCGCATCGCCCGAAGCGCAGGCGATATGGCCGTCGGCCGTCATGGCCCACTTGGCCACCACATAGGGCTTATGAGACATGATGTAACGGAAAAACACCTGGTTGATGGCATCACACTCATCGCGCAGCACATCAGACGCAACCTCGATGCCCGCCTCGCGCAGTCGGGCGTTACCCTTGCCGGCCACAAGCGGGTTGGGGTCGCGCGAACCCACGACCACGCGTGCCACACCGGCCTCGACAAGCGCGTCGGCGCACGGGGGCTGCTTGCCGTGATGGGCGCACGGCTCGAGCGTCACGTACACCGTTGCACCGCAGGGGTCCTCGCCGCGAGCCGCACAGTCAGCCAATGCGCGACGCTCGGCATGCTCCTGCCCGTAGCACGCGTGCCAGCCCTCGCCGATCACGCGCCCGTCACGCACAATAACCGCGCCCACCAGCGGGTTGGGGTTCGTATGTCCCGCGCCGTGCGCCGCAAGCTCCAGCGCCCTGCGCATGAACGCAGCATCGAGGGCCTCCCCCTGGCCCACCCCTTCGAGCTGCGTACCTACCGTCCCTGCCATCACAAACCTTTCCTCCCGTAGCGACAGAAGGTCGGCGAGCCTCTCAGGGCATGAAAAAAGCCCGCCGGCCACCTGCCGACGGGCTTCATGGATTCTCGGAATACGTCTAAGGACGAGGGGCGCCTACACGCCTCTCGCAACCAAAAAACGTCATTCGCTGCTCTTTCATCCGGACTGTAACCGTTGGCCCTGGGTTCGCACCAGATCCTGCCCCTATTGGGGCTCGCGGGCTCCGAGAGTTGCCTCCCGATCACCGCCAGTGAGGAATTGCACCTCGCCCTGAACAGATGACTATGCTGAGATGTATCCTAACCCCACCGCCTCACAAAACGCAAGCAAAATCTAGAAAAAGTTTCCTAAAGGAAAGTTTTACCTGGTAGGAGGGTCAAAATTTATCTCTTGAATCCTGGGCTGCGACTCTAGAGCCTGCTCCTCAAGTCAGGTCGCTAGGCCTGCAGGTGGACATGCTCGCCCTCGGGAAGCTCTCCCGTGGCGGCAAACTGACCAGCCATCATGCCCTGGGTCTCGGCAAACGAAAGGCTCTGGCCCGCAATACTGGTGAAGTAGCTGTACCCAAAGCGGCAACCCGAGCAGTTGCCGGCAGCATAGAGACCCTTGATGGGACGGTAGTCATTGCCGAGCACGCGGCTGTTCTCATCAACAACCAGGCCAGACGTCGTCACCATGACCACGCCGATTTCCTTCGTGCCGCAATAGGCGTAGTAGGGCGGATTCTTGAGGGCCAGCATGAGACGGGGGTCCTTGCCGAAGTCCTCGTCACAGCCCTTCTCGCACAGCTCATTGTAGCGCTCGATGGAGGCGACGAAGTTGTCGAGGGCCTCACCGGTATATCCCAGATAGCCGCCAAGCGTCTCGAAGTCGTCGGCCGCAAAGAGCGTGGCTCCGCCCATCATGGCTTTGTCACCGCCGCCGGCAGCGCCCTCGCCAGCCGCGTCAGCCGCGTCGCCGCTTGCGAACTCACCGTTCTTGTGCGCCTCGTAAGCGGCGTCCATGGCCTCATGCAGCGAGTCAAAGCCCTGGTTGGCGTAGTCGTAGCTCATATGGCCCAGGGGCTGCGCCTTCAAGAGGCTCTCAATGTCGTTGTCGAAGACCGTGGAGATGATGCCCGCGGGCTGGTAGGCACCGGGCATGGCCATGAGCTCGGTAGAGCCGAAACCCTCGTTGGAGTAACGCTTGCCGTCGGCGTTAATCCACAGCGCGGCCGTGGCGCCGATGGGATCCATAGGCGAGTCGCAGGGGTACCAGTAGGCGCCGTCCATCGTGGACATGCACGGGTCGAGGCGACCGCCTGCCCAGTAACCCATCTTGATGCCCTGACCATCGCGGCCCGCGCCCATGGCAGACACCGCGCCGTCGGCGGGCAGCAGGTACTGGATCTCGTTGAGCAGGTCCTTGCACATGGAGGCGTTCGTGGAGAAGTCGCCTGTGGCCAGGATGACGCCCTTGGCGGCGTTCACCTGCACGTAGCCGTCCTCGCGCTTGCCATAGGCACCGGTCACGTTGCCATCAGCGTCCTGAATGAGGCTGTAGCCGCTCGTGCCGTAGAACACCTTGCCGCCGGCGGCCACGGCGACGTCGATGCAGTTCTGCAGCACCGTGGACTGGCATCTGCCCAGGTTGGCCGTGCCAATCCAGCACTTCACGCCCGAGTAGCACGTGGCGGTGTCGCCGTCGGTGGGCCACTGGCGAATGGTCAGGCCCGCCTTGTCCTCATCGGACAGGCAGTCAATGAGCCAGTCGAAGCACTCGCCGCAATGCGTGGCGTAGTTGCGCACCAGGCCCGGGTTGGAGCGGTTGTTGGAGCGCACCTGCCAATCATTGAGGAACTCGACGGTGTCGACCTGAGGAACGCCGGCGTCCCCGAGGAACTTGGAGTTGATGTGGCCCACCTGGCCGCCGGCCAAGAAGCTCATGGAGTCTTCGTCCTGGTCCTCGAAGGCCGCGACGCTGACGCCGGCCTCAGCCGCAGCGCGAAGGGCGGTGCAGCCGGCATGGCCCAGGCCGATGACGAGCACGTCACAGTCGTAGGTCTCCACGACCTCGTCAGCCGCGGGGGCCTCAGGCGCGGTGCGCCACTCGGGGTCGTCCTTGGAGCCGCCGCCCATGGGAGGCATGCCACCACCGGCAGGGGCACCCTCACCCTCAGGAGCCGCACCGTCGGCAGGCGCGCCGCCAGCGGGCGCGGCCTGCTCGGCAAGAGCGGGACCGGCGATGGCAGAAAGAGCGGTGACACCAAAGGCGTTTCATGCGCGGTACGTCCCTCACGGTAGAATTCAATGCCCGGGAAGGAAATACTCAATGCTGGGGTAGCTGACCACCTGGGAAAACAGTGATTTAGGACCTGCGGCAGAAGCTCAATACCAAAAAAATGGGAACCGTCCTCAACGACTCCAAGCGTCCCCGCCTACATGCCATCCACAATATCCATGAGCTCCTCGCGGGAATGGATGTCGATTTTCTGGTAGATGTGGCGGATATGGGTGCGGGCGGTCTCAGTACTCATGGAGAGCTGCGAGCCGATGCTCGAGGCGCTGCGGCCGCGCACGAGGGGGACGAGCACCTCGCGCTCACGCTCGGTGAGGCCATAGCGCTCGGCAAGCTGGGCGCACTGCACAGAGAGGAGCTCCTCGCTCGTCAGCGCGGGCGCCGCCGCACCGGCCTGGGAATCCTGGCCGGTAAGGGCGGTCTCCGCCGACTTTTTCGGCACGAACTCCACGACAATCAGGCCTGCCAGGCAAACCATGATGACGACGTTGTACACAAGGAAGGCGACCCCGCCCGCCGGTATGAGCAACCCCAACTTGGTGGAGAGCGTGTTGGCAAGCGTAAAGACACCCCAACCGACGACAACTACGAACGCGGGGGCGTTTTGACCACTGCCCGTACTTCGAGAATGCGCGAGCGCATCGCAGGCAAGCATCCACATATAGACAAAAGCAGCCATGCGCGCCACGCCCATGGTCAGCATGCCCATAGGAATGCTGCCGGGGCCGAAGGTGCCCGAGAAATACAACGAGCAAACGAGCATGGCAAGAATCGTGATGCGCGCTGCGACGAAAGCAAAGCGAACGCTGGCTGCGGCAAGGCAAAGCGCGGCAGCGGCAAGTGCGCTCAAACCCACGGCGTTGTCTTTGATGAAGGAGAGGAACAGTGACGCATCGTCGGACCCGTCCCCCATTCCCTGGACACGGCCCATGAGGAGGCCCCAGACGAAAATGCACGCTATCGAGAGCACGGGAGCCAACCCGGACGAAGGCGCCGGTGCCTTCTCCGACTGGCAGGCATCGGTTTCGTCGACGCTGGAGACGCGCATTGCGGGGATAGCCGAAACGCGCATCGCCAAAAGCGGGGATCCGGCAACAACCACAGCAAGGACCACCATCGCGGCGATATCCACCAGGGCGTTCTCAACAAGCAGGTCAATAACCGTCTCGAGAACGAACGCAAATCCCAGGCAGATCATCACGGCAGCGATTCCCTGACCCGCCAGAACTTGCACCCAAAGGGCAAGCGCCGAAATGCCGGCAAATGTCAGCAGGGCCCCTCCGAATTCGGACGCCCAACGCGGAACCGTTCCGTCGGCGCCCAAAAAAAGAAGCACGAGACCCGCCACGCTCGCGACCGCCAGGCCGATGCACAGGCCCCACGACGCAGCCAGCGCGCAACGCCGCGCGCGGCAAAAGAATGCGACAACCGCACAGGAGATAACGATGGGCAAGCCGCCGCTCAGGGGTTCCGTGCTGATGCGCACGCCAAAAAAGTCGGCGTCCGTGAACGAGCTGATGGAGCCGTCGAACGTGCCCAGCGATATGAGGCAGCACGCCAGACCGAGGACGGTCAGACACATCCACGTAACGTTGGCGTGTGCAACGACTTCTTTGATGGAGGATTGCATTCGTCCTCTCGCCTTTCCCGTCGGTTTCCCGTTCACAGCATTATGCCAGTTCTTCATGACCTCGGAATGTTCGATTTTTAAATAATGAAGCCAGACAGCATCGAAAGATACACCATCTACCTGGCCATATGGGCGCAATCCCCAAACGTGGAGTACCTATTTTGCCTTCAACACGGGGGATGGGGAAACAAGAGGCCGCGCAGTTTCGACCAACCATGGGGGATGGAATGCCAGCCGCGCAGACGTACGTTTTTCCACGTCACAGGGCAGGCGCGGCCTGCTCCCGTCCAAGCCCGCACGCAAGTGTCGGGCGCTACCAACCGAAAGGATGCACCATGGCAAAGCTAGCACTTGATCGACGCAGCTTCCTGCGCACCGCCGCCCTGAGCGGGGCCGGCGCGGCCCTCATGGCCAGCGGCACCGCCCTGGCCGATACCGCCGCTCCCGCCGAGGACCAGGCCGGGGCTCCCGAGGGCGCCGGGGCCACCGGCGGCTTCGGCGGTCCCGTCGAGCCGGGCAGCATGTGCACGCGTGACGTCGACTACGTCCCCGCCGTGGGCGAGTATCCCGTCGGCGTGCCCCTGGGCACCCCTAAGGACCTCGACTGGATGGCCGTACCCGAGGCCATCACTGACATCGCAGACGAGAAAACCGCCGACGTCGTCGTTGTGGGTGCCGGCATCACCGGCCTGGCTGCCGCCCGCGCCGCAGCCGAGGAGGGCGCTAGCGTCATCGTGATCGAGGCCACCGACACCTGGCAGACCCGCGGCCAGGATGTGGGCACCATCAACTCCGAGTACCAGATTGCAAACGGTCTGGAGTGCGACGCCGACGACATCAACGAGGTCTGCCTCGAGATGCAGAAGTACACAGGCAACCGCGCCAACCAGTCCCTCATGCGCGTCTGGGCAAACCGCTCCGGCGAGGACTACGACTGGTGGTACAAGGACCTCCTCGAGCCTGCCGGCTATGGCATCGACATTCCTCGCTGGCCCATGACCGAGCAGGAGTACGAGCCCGTCACCGGCGAGTGGATCCCCCAGTTCGCCTTCCAGCAGGAGTTCACCGTTCCTGAGGGCGAGGAGTCCGGCATGAACGGTGGCATGCCCGGCGCCATCGACCTGCTCGCCCAGGCTTCCATCGACCTCGGCGCCGAGTTCTTCTTCAACATGCGCGGCAGGCAGCTCGTTCGCGGTGCGGACAACAACACGGGTCGCGTCACCGCCGTCATCGCCGAGGACGCCGACGGCAACTACGTCAAGTTCAACGCCAACAAGGGCGTAATCCTGGCCACCGGCGACTACGGCCACAACTACGACCTCATGCAAGCCTGGTGCCCGATGTACGCCGACATGGCCCGCGACCGCAACGTGTACAACGCCACGTCCAACCAGGGCGACGGCCACCTCATGGGCATGTGGGTCGGCGGCATGATGCAGGCCATCCCCCACCCCCACATGGCGCACGGCACCCCCGGCGACCAGGGCGCTTACCCCGGCCTGCTCGTGGACATCAACGGCCGCCGCTTCACCAACGAGGATGTCCCCGGGCAGAACTTCGCCAACATCGCCGAGCTTCAGCCCCGCATGGTGTGGTACCTCGTCACGGACGCAAACTACCCTAACCACCTGCCCATGCAGCAGCCCGGCCACGGCGCAGTCATGGAGTTCGCCGGCGATCTCGATGCCTGGAATGCCGCCGTCGCCACGGGCGACAAGGCCACCATCGAGGCCGAGATGGAGGCCCAGGGCATCTCCGGCACCGTCGCTTGGACCATCGACGAGCTCGCCGAGGGCATCCACGTCGACCCGACCGTGCTCAACGAGACCGTGACCCGCTACAACGAGATGTGCGCCCAGGGTCGCGACGACGACTTCGGCAAGCAGCCCAAGCGCCTGTGGCCCATCGACACGCCCCCGTACTTCTACTCCACGAACTCCTGGAACTTCCTTGTTGTCATGGGTGGCCTTGAGACCACGACGAAGGCCGAGGTCATCGACCAGTTCGGCAACCCCATCCCAGGCTTGTATGCCGCAGGCAACGTGCAGGGCGGCCGCTTCGCCGTTGACTACCCCACCATCGTGTGCGGCATCAGCCACTCCATCTGCCTCACCTACGGACGCATCGCAGGCACCGAGGCCGCCACGTGCGACCCCAGCGTGACCGAGTACACCTCGCTCTACCGCGAGTGGAAGCAGGAGCAGGCCGCCGAGTCTGACGCCGCTGCCGCCGAGGCCGCGAGCGTCACCTACACCGACGGCACCTACGAGGCGAGCGGCTCGGGCATCGGTGGCGACGTCCCCGTGACCGTGACGATCGCCGGCGGCAAGGTCTCCAGCGTCGAGATCGGCGAGAACTCCGAGACCGACGGCATCGGCTCAAAGGCCATCGAGCAGCTGCCCGATGAGATCGTGGCCGCCAACGGCACCACGGGCGTCGACTCCGTCTCCGGCGCCACCGTCACCTCGACCGCCATCTTCACCGCTGTGGAAGACTGCCTGGCCCAGGCCGGCAAGTAAGCAAATGGCTCGGCTGTCTTAGTTAGTGCTTGACCCTTTGGCCCGGGCATCCCGCCCGGGCCTCATCCGAGGAGGTTCAGCATGTCTCAGATTTCCCGTATTTCCCGTCGCTCCCTCATTGCCGCCGCCGGTGCCGCCGCTATGACGGTCAGCGCTGGTGCGGCCCTCGCCGACGAGAGCACCCCCGCGGGTGCCCCGTCCGGTGGCCCCCTGCTTGCCACCGCAACCACCGAGCCCTACTCCGGTGAGGACGACGTCGCCCGCGTCGACGAGAACGGCGACACGGTCTACTACTCCATGCGCCGCAACTGGGTGGGCGAGGCCCCCGTCATCGACGAGGCCGACATCGCCG
>JAHZHK010000062.1:0-1068 GCA_019420325.1 Coriobacteriaceae bacterium
GACCCCGCGCGCCTGCTGGGGCCGTTTGGGGGACTTGTTCATTGTCTCCCTAGCTCCATACGACGCTGGTTCGCCCCTTCGCTGGCCGTCGGATTCATGAGGAACCGCAGGTTCAGGTCCTCTCCCAAAAACGCTGCAAGCGAAAGCTGCCACTGCTCGCTGGCGATGCTGGCATTCACGAGCACCTTGCAATGGTAGAGGTCCGTGCGCTTCAGGCGCTCCTTTGACGCGAGCAGGTGCGTGCGCGCCACGGCGATCGAGAGACGCTCGGTTCCCACGTGCAGCAGCCGATAGCCACCCTCCCGGGCCCGTTCCATAAGAGCGGGCACACCGGAGTAGTCCTCGCAGGCCACTACGTCCACACGCCCGGCGTCAAGCAGAGAGAAAAAAGAGTCGTTGCCGTCGGAGCCTACGATGGTGTAGGGAATGTCACCGGATTTCTCTAAAAAGCCGGCATACAGGGGTCGGTCAAACCACAGGAGATGTGCCGCCCGATCGGTCTCGAGGCACGCATGCGCTGCAGCCACCCCCTCGTCAAAAGCCGTGACCGTAGATTGGGCGCACAGCAAAAAACTCTCCCCCGCAGGTGTGAGCCGCAATGTGCGACCGCGTTCGGCAAGCCTGAAGCGCAGCTCATCCTCCAGTGCTGCGATATGCTTGCTCAGCACGGGCTGGGTGATGTGCAGCTCCTGAGCCGCATGACTGAAATTAAGGTGCTTGCAGAGCACTATGTATTCGCGCAAGACGTCGAGCTGCACAGAACCCTCCCTGTTTAGCGACGCTGTCCCCCTATGCCTAATAATAGCGCAGGCACGCTCCAAGACCTTTTCAAAGACGGGTATCCCCTAGTTTATTTGGGCATCTAGCCATGTCGAATAGGCATAACACCATGACAGAGCGACGCTTTTGCGTCCCAAATCTGAATTTTTTGTATGCCACATGGCTTCTCCATACTGACTTCCGTCGTCAATCGATGTGGCGGGACGGGCGTTCCGACCGTTCTGACCTCACAAGACAAAGGAGGCAATACCATGAACGAGCAGAGCATTACCCGCAGGTCCCTCGTGG
>JAHZHK010000062.1:1078-2493 GCA_019420325.1 Coriobacteriaceae bacterium
CCGCCCCGGCCACCGCCGCCGGTGTGGCCGCGGCCGCGAAGCCGGCCCTGGCCGACGTCGCGCCGCGCTACGAGGCAAGCGTTCCCGAGGCCTGGGACCGCAGCTGCGAGATTCTGGTCATCGGCACCGGCATCGGCGGCGCGGCTGCGGCCGTGGAAGCCTACGACGAGGGCGCTGATGTGCTGGTGGTCACCGCCGCCCCCAGCATCACCGAGAACTCCTGCACCCGCAGCGGCGGCTGGATCTGCGGCGCCGGCACCTACCTGCAGGAAGACGAGGGCATCGAAGACAGCGTGGACCTCTTTGTGAAAGACGTCATGCGTTGCGGCGGCGAGATGGGCGACCCCGACATCATCCGCGCGGTGGCTGAGATCAGCGGAGAGTCCATCGACTGGCTTGTGGACCGCGTGGGCGTCGATATCTCGCAGCGCGTCTACGACGCCGCCGTCGAGGCTGGCTCCAACTCCCACTCGGTGCCCCGCGACTACTGTTCCAACCCGCTGGGCCAGGGCGGCTACGGCTGGATGAAGGGCCTTGAGGACTGCATCCTCGACGAGTGTGGCATCGAGGTCGTCTTCGACACCTGCGCCACCAGGCTCTTCCGCAACGAGGACGGCCGCGTGGTGGGCGCCTCCTTTGCCCCCAAGGACGGCAGTGCCTCCTTTACCGTCGAAGCTACCAAAGGCATCATCTTCAACCCGGGTGGCCTGGGCGGGGGTTTCGACGCATGGGCCCGCTACACCCCCATCATGCGCGAGATCGGCGAGAAGTGCCGCATGATGGTCTCGGTGGCCCCGGTCGACGTCAAGGGCGACGGTTTCCAGATGCTCGAGGACATCGACGCCTACATGTACCCCGCTCCGCCCAACTACGGCGGCGGTGCCCTCTACCTGGGCGACGACGAACCCGGCAACGGCAACATGATCCAGTGGGTCTGGGCCAACGAGGGCGTCATCGAGGTCAACCTCAACGGCGAGCGCTACATGAACGAAACCCTCTTCGACGAGTTCTACGGCGACAACAAGAAGTTCATCGACCAGCCCGAGATGGTGACCCTCGTGGTCTTTGACGACGAGACCTACCACAAGACCGGCTGCCAGACCTACGGCGCGCCGCTCTTCGACAAGGCCATGGAGAAGGGCGTCTCCACCGTCCACAAGGCCGATACCCTTGAGGAGCTGGCCGAGCAGATGGGCGTGCCGGTGGACAGCTTCATGGCCACCGTGGAGGACTTCAACAGCTACTGCGGCACCGAGGGCCCCGACCAGTTTGGCCGCACGAGCTTTGAGCAGAAGATCGAGACCGCCCCGTTCTACGCCATGGAGCTCAACATCTCGGTGGCCACCTCCAAGGGTGGCTGCAAGATCGACCCCCAGGGCCGCATCATCGACGTCAAGGGCCAGGTCATCCCCGGC
>JAHZHK010000062.1:2503-16575 GCA_019420325.1 Coriobacteriaceae bacterium
GCGGCGCGCTCGGCGGCATCATCGGCGTCGGCGAGATTGCGGCGTTCCAGTTCTCCGGTGACGCCCGCATCCACATCGTGGGCGGCTGCAACTGCCCGTCGCTTTGCTTTGGCCGTATCGGCGTGCACACGTTGCTCGAGGACGCCAAGTAATAAACAGTCATTCAAGGAGGATTACATCATGGCAACAGGCATTTCGCGTCGTTCGTTTGTAAGCGCAGCAGCCGCATGCACGATAGGAACGGCAGGTGCGGCGGCCATCCGGACCGCCCACGCCGAAGAAGGCGCCGTTCCCCCCGCATGGGATTCCACCGTTCCCGAGCAGTGGGACCGCGAGGCTCAGATCGTGGTGCTGGGCTGCGGTATCGCCGGTGCCTGCGGTGCGGTCGAGGCCTATGACCTGGGGCTCGACGTGCTGGTGGTCAACGCAGCCAGCGACATCACCGACTGCTGCTGCACGCTGAGCGGTGGCGCCCTGTGCGGCTACAACTCGAGCTTGCAGCAGGAGGCGGGCATCGAGGACAGCGCGGAACTCATGATAGCCGACATCAAAGCCGACGGTCGCGACATGGGCGACCCCGAGGTGATCCGGGCGTTCGTGGATCTCAGCGGAGAAACCATCGACTGGCTCGAAGACCTCGGCTGCGATGTCAACGAGCTCGTCACCCTCTCGTCGCCCTCCCACAGCGTGGCCCGCACCCACAACAGCTTCCCGTCGGGCAACGGTCTCGGTTGGATGGAGGGCCTTAAGGGCGCCATCGAGGAGCGCGGCATCGAGCTCATGGCCGACACCTATGCCCGCAAGCTCTACCGCGACGCCGACGGTGTGGTCGTAGGTACGCATGCGGAGACCAAGGACGGCCAGGAGATGAACGTCCGTGCCACTCAGGGCGTGCTTTTGGCCGTGGGCGGCCTCGGAAACAATTACGACCTGTGGGACCAGTACTGCCTGCCCTTCAAAGAGATCAAGGCCAATGCCAAGAAAATTCTCTCGGGTGGTCCCGCCGAGGTGTCGGGCGACGGTTACCGCATGCTCGAAGAGATCAACGGCTACTGCTATCCCACCCCGCCCAACTACGGTGGCGGCGGCGTTGCCGTGAGCAACGACGGGCCAGCCAGCGGCATCCTGCTGCCTTACACCTGGAAGGCCAGCGTGGTCGAGGTCAACGCCGAGGGCAAGCGTTTCAACAACGAGGCCAGCTTCCACGAGTTCTACGACGTTGCCATGCCCCTGAAACAGCCCGGCATGTGGCACGTGTGCATCTTTGACGAGAAGGCCCGTACGTCACCCGACGGCGAGATCAAGGCCCAGCCCATCATCGACAAGGCGTTGGAAAACGGCATTGAATCGGTCAAGCAGGCCGACACCATCGAAGAGCTGGCAGAGATGTTCGGCCTGCCGGTCGACGAAGTCGTCAAGTCGGTTGAGGAATTCAACACCTATGTGGAGAACGGCGGTGCCGACGAGTTCGGCCGCGACGCATGGGAAGGCGAGAAAATCGCAA
Organism: Coriobacteriaceae bacterium; assembly: GCA_019420325.1. GTDB lineage: Bacteria > Actinomycetota > Coriobacteriia > Coriobacteriales > UMGS124 > UMGS124. The sequence continues at coordinate 4,008 of JAHZHK010000062.1, forward strand.
CTCCTCCGTTCTGGGGCGTCGAGGAGAACGTCATCGTGGCCACCTCCAAGGGCGGATCGCGCATCAACGCCCAGGCACAGGTGCTCGATCGCCACAACCAGGTCATCCCCCATCTATACGCCGCCGGCGAGGTTGCGTTCTTCCCGGTCTTCGGCGATGCAAACCAGCACCTGGTAGGCGGTTGCAACGCCGTGGGCGCCAACTTCGGGCGCATCGCCGCGCGCAACATCGCCAACGAGGAGCCGCTGGCCTAACCCGTCTCTGCGGCCCGATTTTCTGGACCGCCCTCCTCTCGCGGCGGAGAAGCCCCTGAAGCCCCCCTGGTTCAATCCCCCAATGGGGCCTCTCCGCCGTACATCGGGATTCGGCGCCTGCCGACCCCACGACCCGTCGAGTGAAAGGACCCACCATGAGCACTTCTGCCCTTGACCGCCGCACGTTCGTCTGCGGCGCCAGCACCATAGCGGCCGCCGGCCTTTGCGGCGTCGCTAGCCGCGCGGTTGCCGCCGAGACCGAGGCCGCCTATACCGGCGAGCTTCCCGAGACTTGGGACGCCGAGGCCGACGTCGTCGTGATTGGCTCTGGCGCCGCCGGCGCCGCGGCCGCCTGGCACTCGCTGGACGGCGGTCTTTCCGTCTGCTTGCTCGAGCAGATGGAGGACCTGGGCGGCTCGGCCATCGAGAACGCCGGCCAGATTGGATTCGGTGCCACCAACGTCCAGAAGCGCCTGGGCTACGACACCACCCCCGAGCAGTTCAAGAGCTGGCTGCAGTACGTGGGCACCGGCGGCGTGCCCGAGGAGCTGCTCGACCTCTACGTGTACCAGGGCGTCGACGTCATCGACTGGCTCGAGAGTATCGGCGTGAGCTTTGAAGGCGACGCCAAGGAAGACAACCCCATGGCCTACATCGCCGAGGACGGCGGTGTGGACTACGAGGCCCTGCGCGAGAACGCCATCAACAGCCTGGGCGTGGAGTTCCACCCGCGCTACATCGCCGGCTGGCAAGGTGTCCCCGAGCCCATCTGCCACATGGCCCACTACGCCGAGATGACCGACCAAATCGCCCACTATCGCGAAGACTCCCTGAGTTCCTACGCCATCGACTGTACCTGTGGCGGTCCCGCCTACATGCTGCCGATTCTCAATGGCGTGCGCGATATGGGCGGTGACATTCGCAACAACACTCGCGCCGTTAAGGGTTACAAGGACGCCGACGGCCGCGTGTGCGGCGTGATGGCCGAGGGCCCCGACGGTGAAATCCTGAACATCAAGGCCAACAAGGCCGTGGTGATCGCGGCTGGCCTGTGGATGACCGACTCCGATTTGGCCAAGCAGTACGGCGGCCACATCATCGACTGCGGTTTTGTGCCCTTCAGCGTGAGCGACGGCGGCGTGGCCGAGCGTATCGGTCTCGACATGGGCGGTCATATCGTCAACGGCGACGCCTACTGGCTTACCACCGAGAGCAGCTTCTACCTGTTCTCGTTCTTCCCCTCACGTTCGAGCGCCCTGTGCAAGGGCATCATCGTCGACGGTTACGGTGCGCGTTTCGTGGCTGAAGACATCTACACGCCGCTTTCGTGCTACGAGATCGGCACACGCCGCCAGACCCTGCCCGAGGACCGCAAGCAGTTCTGGGTCGTGCTGAACGACGAGAGCTACCGCCGCCACATGGACTTCCTCAACCATCGCGTGGCCGACGGTCTGGCCGGCAGCTACAGCATCGTGCCCGACGGTGAGGGCGACGAGGAGATGCACAACGAGAGCGACCCCACCACGATGGAGCACGCCGACACCATCGAGGAGCTGGCCGAGCTCATGGACGCGCCGTTCCTTGTAAGGCAAATTGAACTCTACAACCAGATGGCTGAAGAGGGCGAGGACATCCAGTGCGGTCGCTTCCCAGAGAACCTGGTGGGCTTCCGTCCCGAGGACGGCCCCTTCCACGCCGGTCGCATCCAGGGTGGCTACCTGGGCGGTTACACGAGCGGTGGGTTGGATATCGACGTCCACGGCCAGGTTCTCGACGCCGACCAGCAGCCCATTCCGGGTCTCTTTGCGGCCGGCCGTTCGGCCCGTTCCATCTGTGAGGGCGTGCATCATCCCTCCACGGGCATGAGCTGCGCCCAGGGCATGCTCATGGGCCGCGTGATTGGCCGCTACCTCTCGGGCAAGGAGTAGGGGCCTAGGGGCCGGACGCTGCTGCAAGGAGTTGCGGGCGTGCGGAGCCGGGTGGCACCGAGCGGCTCCAGGGCTCCGGGGGGTCCCGGAAGCTATTCTGGGTGGACAGCGTTTCAATGCTTGGACACCAAAATCGATGATCTCACCTGGGGTGTTGGGCGGGGCGTCGGTCTCATGGCCGGCGCCCCGTTATTTTTTCCTTCGGGCAAAGGTTTTCCGCGAGGTGATTTTGAGCCCGCTTGTCAGTTGTCCTTCTACATCTATATATATAGATGTAGAAGGACAACGTTCTCGTTTGGGCTGAACTTGAGGCTGAGCTTGAAAGCCCTCTCCCCTTGCAAAGACCGGATGGGCCGCCCGAAAGCGATTGGGGCGATTTGGAGCCACGCGGCATAAGACGCGGGCGCAAGGCTGTGAGCGGCTTGTTGACAAAGCCAGTGCTCCGAGTCTCGCTTTAAATGTGATCGACCCTGATGACGCAGTGGTGGCCGGGGTGTTTGCTGGCAACCGCGGCGGTTACCTTGGAGACGAGGTCTTGCTCGGGAATCTCTACGCCGTAGGGCTCCAGGATGTCGAAGATGACGTTGGTGCGGTTGTCGCCGGGCACGATGCGCAGGTCATGGATGCTCATGCGGTTGTCCAACGCAGACACGAACTGTGCGATTTCCTTACGCAGCTCGGTTACGTGCGGGTCGGTCGTCACGATGGGATCGAGGTGGATGACGACATTAAGGTTGTCATTCTTTCGAAAGTCTTCCTCAATGGAGTCGATAACCTCATGGCTCTTGAGCACATCGGTTTCGGCGGGAACCTCGGCGTGCAGGCTTGCGAAGATGCGGCCGGGGCCATAGTCATGCACCATGAGGTCGTGCACACCCAGAATGCCTGGGTAGGACTTTGCCTTTTCCTCAATCATATGGGCGAGTTCAGGGCTGGCGGGCTTGCCCAGGAGTGGGTCAATTGTGTCTCGGATGAGGCCCACGCCGCTCCATAAGATGAAGCAGGCGACTGCAAGACCCATCCAACCGTCGAGGTCGAAGCCGGTAAGCTCCGAAATCACTGCGGCCACGAGAACGGCGCCTGTGGTAAGGACGTCGTTGCGGGAGTCTACCGATGCGGCTTCGAGCGTGCCTGAATCGATGGCCTTGCCAACCTGCTTGTTGAAGACACACATCCAGCTTTTTACGGCAATGGAGAGCAACAAAACTGCGACAAGAGCGGCACTGAACTCCACCGGCGCTGGATTGAGCAGCTTATCAAGGCTTCCCTTCGCCAGTTCGACTCCGACAAGCATGACGATGACGGCAACCATGAGGCTTGCCAGGTACTCATAACGTCCGTGACCATACGGGTGGCCTGCGTCAGCGGGCTTGGCTGCAAGCTTGAATCCCAAGAGGCTGATGATGTTCGAAGCGGCGTCAGACAAGTTGTTCAATGCGTCTGCGACGATGGAGACCGAGCCAGAAAGCACGCCGATACCCGCTTTGCCGGTGCAGAGCAGCACGTTGAGAATGATGCCGACAACGCTGGCCTTGGCGCCAACGGCCTCGCGGTACTTCGGATTATTGTTTGCATCTTCGGCATGAACTATTGTGCGGGCGAGCCACAACATATAAGTACAGTTCCTTTCTGTCGCTCAGTCATGCGCGAAAGAATACCCCAAGCCGAAACTGATGAAAGAAAGCGAACGAAATCACCCAGTCAACGAGTGTAAACAATTCGCTTCTTCTCCGGTTGCTCCCCTACTGCTTCGAAAGCCACCACAGGTATATGGAAGCTGTGGTTCCATATGGATGAAATGGGGCTGTGAGTTGGTCAAACAGTTGTTTCGTTAGCTCATCGGGGTCAATGTGCTTGAGGGTGCACAGCCCACGTCTGATGGCTGCGTCGCCATAGGAGATGACGTCAGGCCGTTCATAGCAATGGATGAGAAGCATCTCGGCTGTCCATCGACCGATGCCACGCAGGCCCTGGAGCGTGGAGAGGACGACCTCATCGGGTTCGTGACGCAAAGCCTCGAGGTCAAGCGTTCCATCTATTGTCTTACAAGCGATGTCATGGATGTACTCGGCCTTCTTGAAGGTTGTCCCGCATGCTTTGATATCGGCGGGATTAGCCTGTGCGAGGGCGTGGGCACTCACGGGATTGCCAAATCGCTGCGTCAGTCGCCCCCAGATGGTCGCCGCGGCCTTGAGGCTGATGAGCTGGTCGTTGATTGACCGCACGAGGCATTGGAACGCGTCCTCATCCACCGGGCGCTCGGGCCTGAACCCTTCTGCCTCGCACTGTGCTATGGCTGTGGCGAAGTCGGCATCGGCCTGCGAGAGGTAGTTGAGTTCGCGGGTCCCATAGGGAAACGGATGGGTCATCGGGGCACCTTCTTTCCGTTGCGAGGCCGAAGTGCGTAGCGGCATTGTTTGGGGGGCAGTCGTGACCTGAGGGTTTAGTGAGTTGCGCGATGCAGGATGCACTCGGCCGCAACGCTCACGGCGATTTCTTCAGGCGTCTCTGCTTCAATCTCTAGGCCAATGGGCATATGCACGGTGTCGACCACCTCATCGGGGATGCCTGCCTTATGCATGAGATCGCGCGCCATGGCAATCTTTCGGCGAGAACCCATGAAGCCGACGTAGGCCAAAGGCTGACGAAGAGCCTGCTCAAGTATGGCATAGTCAAACTTGTGGCTGTGGCTCATGATAAAGACGTAGTCGTGCTTGTCAAACGTCAGGGACGCGGCAATATCCTGGTAGTCGCCCAAGATGACCTCATGCGCGCCGGGATGCAGCTCGGGCCTGGCGAATTCAGGGCGGCAGTCGAAAAGCGTGCAGTCGAAGCCGACGCGAGACAGGGCACCAACCGTGGCGTGCCCCACATGTCCGCCGCCAAAGATAATGGCGCGCACGGGCAGGGGCACAGGCATCACAAGGTGGCCCTCTATGATGCAATTCTGCTTGCACCCAACGAATTTTTGGCCAGATGCGTTGCTATCGCCTGCCAAAACCTGGCCTGTGGCACCAATCAGGGCAACTTTGCCCGCGAAGAGCGAGGCTTCATCGCGGCACGCAAGCACCAGAGATGCCGCAATGCGCTGGTCAAAGCAATGCAGAATTTCTGTCGACACCTGGCTCCACACAGCGTTGTTGCCGCTTATGGGCGTGTACAGAAGGCCGGCGTCGCCACCGCAGGGCATGTCGAGACCGCTATTGGCTTGTTGCCTGAGGGTCATGCCTTCCATGTAGCATGCGGTTTGACCCAGCATGCCGCGCGCTTGGGTAATGGCGCGGGCCTCCATTGCGCCGCCGCCGATGGTTCCGCAGACCAGGCCATCATGGGACACCAGCATCTGCGATCCGGCGTTGCGTGGCGTGGAGCCCTCACTTTCGGCAACGGTGACCAGTACCAAGTCGCAGCCAGTGGTTGCGGCATCCAGTATGTGTTGTGCGATATCGCGCATTGCAAACTCCCTTACGGCTTTGCAGGATGAGAGAATGTGCCGGACAGGTGCAGGATGGCCTCCACCACTCCCCCAGCAACAGACAGTCCTTTGTCGGATACCAGCTGGCAGTACCCGTTGTCATCGCGCGGGTCCACATCGCCGCACTTCAGGCCTGCTTTGGCTTGGACGCCATCGGCGAGCAGGCCCCGCAACACGCCTGTGAGCGTGGCGACCACGGGGGTTTCGTCCACATAGGCCACGACCTGACCTTCTTCAACATGGTCGCCAATCGTGGCAATGCCGCGAAAGGCTCCCTCGCACGGCGCGCGCAGCACACGCTCGCCTGCATAGCCGCCCACAAGACCTGGTATGGCGGTGTTGGGAAGGGCGCTTCCCGTGTAATATGCGCGACCGAGGGTGTGGCCGCGCATGGTCTCGACTACGGCATGGCAGTCCTCGCCGGCGGTGAAGCCAGGACCAACTCCGATTACGATGAGCGCCATATCCATGGATGTGCCCACATTGCGCTTGGCCAGGATGGCGTCAACTACGACGTCGGGCCTTATCGCCTCGAGGCACATGCATGCGGGGTCGATCAGGACAGGTATGACATCGCTGCCGCTCAGCAGCTCCAATGCATGGCTGCCATCTCGTGCAAGAACGGCAGCTATGCCTTCTACCTGGCATCTTCCTGTATGGATAGCTTCACTGAACGCCACAGTGCGCCTCACGGTGAGGGGGTGCGGCATCTCAGTCATGACGACGGAGATGCCGCATCGGCGAAGGCGAAGCGCGATGGCGCTGGCGATGTCACCCGCACCGCGAATCAGTGCAAGCATCGAAACTCGTTCCTCCACAGGCTTCCAGCGATGACGGGCGTTTTAGCAAGGGCCGCGATGCTCTCGGCCTTTTGCCAGTCGGACTCGGTTTCGACCTTGTTGATCAAGATCACATCGTGCAGGCTCTCGGCTCCCAAAACGGCAGCCACCATTTCGGGGGTCACTGTTTCGTTTACCGAAGTGCCTGCAAGCTGCGCATAGAGCTCGGCGCGATGACACGTTTGCGAAATGGGCACACCCACACCGTCGATTCCCACTACGTATACCACGCGGTTTGTGCATGCAGGAATCACCGGCTCGTGCTCAGTATGGGCCTTGAGGGGCAGCTTCTTTGCCCCGTCGGCCTCAACCAGCACGTAGTCGGCAATGCCCGCCAGGTCGGAAAACGCTATGCGGGGAGCATCCAACTTGCCTGTGGGCTCATGAATGGAACCCACGCACACAAGAGGGCTTGTCTTGAGCGCCGATTCGACATCGCCAAGCTCAGCGCTCAGCAACACACAGCACCAGTCGGGGACATATATCTTCGTACTGGTGGCCACAATCACGCGCGCATGCTTTGACAGCTCATCTGCCAAAGCATGCAGAAGCGTGGATTTGCCTCCCCCACCGATGATGGCCGTCACACCTCGCTGGATGTGCAAGGATTCGTACAGGATGGCTATCCCTCCGGTTTCGCCAGCAAGATGTGCTCCGGCAGAACGGGCAGCTCGCGATGCCAGACGCCCGTCGCCCTGTAAATGGCCTGCACGATAGCGGGTGCAGGCGTATTGATGACGATCTCGCCGATGGACTTTGCACCGAACGGGCCCGTCGGTTCGTAGGAGTTCTCGAACTCCACGTTGATTCGACCTATGTCGAGGCGAGTGGGCAGGCGATACGTAAAGAGGCTCGACTCGCGAATCTTGCCCTTGGGCGTACGAGTCACGTCTTCCATAAGCGTGTGGCCGATGCCCTGGACGATACCGCCCTCTACCTGGATGCGCGCGAGTGCCGGGTTGATGGGGATGCCGCAGTCGACAACGGCGGCGTAGTCTAGCACTTCCACCACGCCGGTCTCGCGGTCGAGCTCGATCTCGGCCATGCCAACCATGAACGGCGGCGGGGAGACGGGAGAGGAGTGCGTGGCGGTAGCTTCGGCGAGCAGGTTGTTGTTGCACTGGCTCGTCTCGGCGATGTCGGTGAGAGGGACGGCCTGGCCCGTACTCGCGCGGCGCACGCAGTCGCCCTCGAACTGCAACTCGCTTGCATCGCACGCAAGAATGCCTGCGGCAATGGCGCACAGACGCTCTTTGAGTTGGTCGCAGGCCTTTTCCACGGCCATGCCCGTGACGTAGGTGGTGGAAGACGCATAAGAGCCCGAGTCATACGGCGATGCGTCTGTATCGGCACCGAACACGTAGATGTTGTCCACCGGGCATTCCATGTGCTCGGCGACCATCTGGGCGAGGATGGTGTCACAGCCCGTGCCCATGTCGGCTGCGCCGATGGCCAGCATGTACGTGCCGTCGTCGTTGAGCCTGATGGTGGCCGATCCCGTATCGATGCCCGAGATGCCGGAGCCCTGCATGGATATGGCGACGCCCGCAGTGCGGACCTTGCCGTTGCCCATGTCGCGTACGGGATACTTGGCCTCCCAGTCGAACATTTCACGGCAATGCTCCAGACAGCGGTCAAGGGCGCAAGAGTTGGTGACCTCGCCGTAGTAGGCCGGCATGGCCATGCCCTCGCGCACGATGCACTGCTGGCGCAGTGCAATGGGGTCCATGCCCAGCGTCTCTGCCAGCTCGTTTACTGTGGTCTCCACGGCAAACTGACCTTGCGTGGCGCCGAAACCGCGGTAGGCACCAGAGGGCTGCATGTTCGTGTAGACCACGTTGGTCGTGAACTTGTACGCCTCCAGCGAGCCGGTGTACAGGGGAATGGACTTGTGGCCGGTGAGGCCGATGGTGGCCCAGCCATGCTCGCCGTAGGCGCCTGTGTTCGACAGTGTGTCCACGTGCAGGGCGCGGATGCGGCCGTCCTTGTTGGCACCCAGGCGAACCTTGATTTGCATCTCGTGACGAGGAGAGCCGCAGGTCTGGGCCTCCTCACGCGTGAATACGCACAGGGAGGGACGGCCGGTCTTCAGCGTGACGAATGCGGGATAGACCTCGGACACTGCGGTCTGCTTCGCGCCGAAACCGCCGCCGATGCGCGGCTTCTCCACGCGGATGCGGCCCTTCGAGATGCCCAGGGCATGCGACAGGATGCGGCGAACGTGGAAGACGATTTGCGTGGACGAGATCACATGCAGACGTCCGTAGCGGTCCATCTCGCAATACGTGCGGAAGGTCTCCATCATGGCCTGGTTGTAGGCCTTCGTGTGATAGGTCCGTTCCATCACGATGTCGCAGTCGGCAAGCACCGCCTCGATGTCGCCGCTGCCGTCGTCGCCGCAGGAAATGAGGTTGCGCTTGTTGTCGCCACCGAAGTCCTGGAACATGTGCCAGTCGTCTTCGGGGTGCACCAGGATGGGGCTGTCCTTGGCCGTGCGGAAGTCCAGAACGGCCTCGAGCACCTCGTAGGTTACCTTGATGCGCTTGAGGGCTTTGTTGGCGGCCTCCTCGTTCTCGGCGGCCACGATGGCCACGACGTCGCCCACATAGCGTACGTGACGGTCGATGATGAGGCGGTCGTAAGGGCTGGTCTCGGGGTAGGTCTGGCCGGCGTTGGTAAAGCGGTCGCCTGGCACATCCTCCCAGGTATATACGTCAACGACACCGGGGACGGCCTTTGCCTTCGAGGTATCGATGGTTTGCACGATGGCGTTGGCATGGGGGCTGCGCAGCAGCTTTACCACCAGCGCGTCGTGCACAATGTCCTCGGTGTAGACAGGCTTGCCCAGCAGCAGCTGCATCGAGTCCTTTTTGCGAACCGACTTGCCCACGGAAGTGTACTCGGGCCTATCCATGCTGGACCTCCCCTGCGTTTTTGCTGTTCAGGTAGGCGCGAATGCCGCGCAGCTGGCCCTCGTAACCCGAGCAGCGGCAGAGGTTCCCGCTCAGGTACGCAAGAATCTCGTCATCCGTGGGATCGGGGTTCTCGCGCAGCAGCGAGATGGTGTTCATCACAAAGCCCGGGTTGCAGAAGCCACACTGTTCGGCGCCCTGGTCGGCAATGAAGCCCACGAATTCGGATGCCTCTGCCTGCAGGCCCTCCAGCGTGTAGACGCTGCGGCCGTCGGCGCGCGCCGCCAGCGTGGAGCATGACAAGATGGGCTTGTCGTCAAGCAGGACCGTGCACAAACCGCAGGCAGACGTCTCGCAACCGCGTTTGACGCTGAGACAGCCGTGTGCGCGCACGAAGTCGATGAGCAGCATGCCGGCCGGGATGTCGTCGGAAACGGTCTTTCCGTTCAACTTGATTTGGACTTCCATTACAGTGCCTCCCCCAAAGCCGTCAAAGCACGGCGCGTCAGCACCGCAAGCAAAGCCTTGCGATACTCTGCGCTGCCCCACATGTTTCCTGCGACAGCGACGTTGTTGGCTGCATAGTCGGCAAATGCGGCGGCACTTTCCTGTGTGATGCCGCCGGCCAGGATGCCCCGCTCGTCGCGAAGCACCATCGCGCGCGCCGGACGAGATCCAATCACAACGCGGTATTCGTCGCCAACCTTGGCTGCCACGCAGTTGAGCGAGGGCAGGTCGGTGCGCTGCTTGCGTACCGCCTGGTACGCAAATGCGCCCGGGCGCTTCTTGATGATAAGACGCACAAGAATGTCGTTGTCGGACTTCATGCTCGCAAATTCTTCCAATGCCACGATGCCGCCCTTGTAGAGCTCGACGTAGCTGTCCATGGCCATGAATAGAGTGAGCACGTCCGAGAAGCCCATGCGACGCCAGAGGCTTCCGCCTACCGTGGCGCCGTTGCGGAACTGCACGCCCACGATGTCCTTGAGCGCGGCTTCCACCGCGCCGCAGGAATAGGCAGCCAAACCGGGATGCTTTTCGAGCTGACGCAAGGTGACCATGGCGCCGATGCGGAACTCATCCTCAGTCTCCTCGATGGAGTCCAAGCCCAGGTCGCACAGATCGATAGCGGTGCTCAGAGAGCGCCTGCTCATCTTGAGCCACATCATGCCGGCCACGATGCAGTTGCGTCGCTTCTGATTGAGCTCCCAAGCCTCTTCCAAGGTCTGCGGGCGCACGTATTTTTGGAAGGTAATAATGGCAGTCTCCTCATCGCTCGAGGATTACATGGACGTCCTCATTATACTGTGGACGATGAATCCGCCGAGGTGTGAAGGGTCATTCGACCTGCCCAACCGCTGAATCAGCAAAGCGAGCCTGCCATGGTGCAACTATCTGTATGTCATAAAGCAAAGCATGGCTGCATCATCATGGCATCGGGCATGGGCACCCGGTTTGGATCGAACAAGCTTATGGCCGAGTTGGACGGCCTGCCCTTGATCCAGCACGTGATTCGGGCAACCGATGGTCTGTTTGCGCGCCGTGTGGTGGTCACGCGCCATGCCGAGGTGGCTGAGGTGTGCCATGCGCTCGGAGTTGAGGTCATCTTGCACAACGAGTCGTACCGCAACGACACCGTTCGTCTGGGTATGGAGGGTATGGACGGCTGCACAACAGTGACGTTTGTCCAGGCAGATCAGCCGCTCATTAGCCCGGCCAGCATCGCCGCCTTGCTTCGCCGCGCCGAAGAAGACCCCGAGTTCATCTGGCGTGCGAGCTTTGAGGGCACGCCGGGAGCCCCAGTGCTGTTTCCCGCCTGGACGTTTGACGAGCTGCGTGCGCTGCCGCTTGGCAAGGGTGGCGGTTATGTGGCCAAGGCTCACAAAGAGCGTATGCGAATCGTTGAGGTCGCCAGCAAATGGGAGCTCTTTGACGTCGACACCGTCGAAGACCTGCAGGTACTTGAAGATCATGTGTCTCGAGGATTCGAGGGGTTGCCCTCTTAAGTTGGCTGCCACAAAGGTGATACCAGGGGTACGGATACCAAAAAGCCCGGCCACGCGTTCAGTTTTGAACTGCGCGGCCGGGCTTCGTGTTTGCGGGTTGAACGAACTTAGATGCTCGCATCCTTCTGGAATGGCTTCTCCTCCTTGGGAAGCACGATGTTCAGAAGAATGGCCACGGCAGCAGCGGCCACGATGCCGGAACCACCGAAGATCAGGCCGACCATCTGGGGCGCGCCGGCCAGCACGGCGGAGTTGGCGCCGATGCCGTAACCCAGACCCAGGGCGACCGACACGATGCTGAGGTTGCGCGGGGTCAGGGGCTCGCGCGTGATCAGCTGGATACCGCTCACCACGATGGAGGCGAACATGATGACGGCCGCACCGCCCAGGACCGACTGGGGCATGATGGAGACCACAGCGCCCAGCTTCGGGCACAGGCCACACAGAATCAGGAAGATGGCGCCGCAGGCAAGGGCCTTACGGTTGGTCATCTTGGTCATGGCGACCAGACCAACGTTCTGGCTGAAGGAGGTGTTCGGCAATACGCCAAAGAAGGCGGCGAACGTCGAGCCCAGACCGTCGCACATGACACCGCCCGAGAGCTCCTTGTCGGTGGCTTCGCGGTTCATGCCGCCCTGCGTGACGCCGGAGATGTCGCCGACAGTCTCAACAGCGGTGACGACGAACATCACGAGGACCGGGGCAATGGCGCGAATGTCGAACACGGGGGCGACGGGCATCAGGCTCGGGATGGCAAACCAAGCGGCATCGGCAACCTTATCCCAGTTCAGAACCCATGCCTTGGTGACTTCGACACCGTCGGCGTTGACGATGGTCGTGGGAAGGACGAGTCCCATGATGGCGGCGACGATGTAGCCAACGATGATGCCGATGAGAATCGAGGAAGCGCTGAGGAAGCCGCCCGTGGCGTGCTTCACCCACAGGATGACCGCCAGGACGATGAGGGCCAGGCAGAAGTTCTCGAAGGAACCGAAGTCAACGGCGCCGCTTCCGCCACCGAAGGCGTTGACACCCACGCTGATGAGGCTCAGGCCGATGGAGAGGACGACCGTGCCCGTAACGATGGACGGGAAGAACCTGCGCAGCGGCTTCAAGAAGAAGCCGAGAACGGTTTCGAAGAGACCGCCGATGAT
>JAHZHK010000063.1:0-10039 GCA_019420325.1 Coriobacteriaceae bacterium
ACCCATGCCCATCGGCACGTTGCTCCTCTTCATCCTGGGTGCCGCCCTTCTCATAGCAGGCACGGGCCTCTTTACCCTCGGCGCCGACGTCGCCATGATGCCCATCGGCCAGGCAATCGGACAGAAGCTCTCCCAGTCAAACAAAACGTTCCTCATTATGGGCGTGTGCCTTGCCATCGGCATCGCAGTGACTGTGGCCGAGCCCGACCTGCAGGTGCTCGCCCGCCAGGTGCCCGCCGTGCCCGACATGACGCTCATCATCACCGTGGCGGCCGGCGTGGGCGTGTTCCTCATGGTGGCCTTTCTGCGCATGAAGTTCGGCATCGCGCTGCGCTACTTCATCGTGGGACTCTACGGCCTGGTGTTCTTGCTGGCGTGCTTCGTACCGGTAGAGTTCCTCGCCGTGGCGTTCGACTCGGGCGGCGTCACCACCGGCCCCATCACCGTGCCGTTCATCATCGCGATGGGTGCGGGCCTGGCAGCCCTCACCGGCAAGGACGAGGACGCCTTCGGCGTGGTGGCCATCTGCAGCGTGGGCCCGATCCTGGCGGTCATGGTGCTGGGCCTGCTCTTTGACACCTCCGACCTGGCGTATGTCCCCTTCGCCATCCCCGAGATTCAGACCTCCCAGGAGGCCTTCGAGCTCTTCATGGTCGACCTGCCCCTCTACCTCAGGGAAGTCGCGCTGGGTCTTCTGCCCATCATGGCGATTTTCTTTGTGGCGCAGATTGTATCGCTGCGCATGGACAAGGCCGAGCTGCGCGGCGTGCTGCGCGGCGTCGTGATCACCTACGTGGGCCTGGTCCTGTTCCTTCTCGGTGCCAACGTTGGTTTCATGCCCGCCGGCCATTACCTGGGCGAGGTCCTGGCGGCCGAGTGTCCCTGGTGGGTGCTCGTGGGCGTGGCGGCGCTCGTGGGCTACTTCATCGTGGCCGCCGAGCCCGCCGTGCACGTGCTCAACAAACAGGTTGAGGACGTGACCGACGGCGCCGTGCGCCACACCTCCATGGGCAGGTGCCTGGCCATCGGCGTGGCCCTGGCAAGCGGCCTGGCGATGCTGCGTGTGTGCTTCCATATCCCCGTGATGGCGGTGCTCGTGCCGGGCTACCTGGCAGCCATCCTCTTTAGCTTCCGCACGCCGGCCATCTTCACTTCCATCGCGTTCGACTCCGGCGGAGTGGCCTCCGGCCCCATGACCGCGACGTTCCTGCTGCCCTTCGCCATGGGCGCATGCACGGCCGTGGGCGGCAACGTGCTGATGGACGCCTTTGGCGTGGTGGCGCTTGTGGCGATGACCCCGCTGATCACCGTGCAGGTGATGGGCCTGGTGGCCGAGCGCAAGAAGCGCAAGGGCGGCGACCGCAAGCACGGCAACGTGACCGGCACGCTTCCCCGCGTGGACGCCTCCGCCGGCGCCACCGGCAAGCTGAAGCGCGTGGCGTAGCTGGAACGGCAGACGACCAGACAGCGGAAGGCCCTGACTCCACGTACCGAGAGCATTCTCGGGGTGGGACCAGGGCCTTCTTTTGTGCGCAGCGCTTATGCGCCCAGCCAGGAGCGCAAGGACGGCGGTGCCTTAGCCGATGACCGTGCCGTAGATGCGGTCGCCGGCATCGCCCAAGCCGGGCACGATGTAGGCCTTCTCGTTGAGGCACTCGTCAACGGCGGCCACGTAGATGTCCACGTCGGGGTGCTTGGCCTGCACGGCGGCAATGCCCTCGGGGGCGGCCACGAGGTTCATCGAGCGGATGTTCTTGCAGCCGCGGGCCTTGAGCGCGTCGATCGCGTCGTTGGTGGAGCCGCCGGTGGCCAGCATCGGGTCGACGATGATGACGAGCGACTGGTCAACGTGCGGGGGCATCTTGCAGTAGTACTCGCGGGGAATGTGGGTCTCCTCGTCGCGCTCCATGCCGATGAAGCCAACGTGGGCCGTGGGCAGGAGTTCCAGCATGCCATCTACCAGGCCGATTCCCGCGCGGATGATGGGGACAATCGTGATGAAGTCTTCCTTAAGCACGGGGAACTCGCCCTTGCAGATGGGGGTCTCCACCTCGACGAGCTTGGTCTCGAAGTTGCGCGTGACCTCGAACGCCATGAGCATCGAGATCTCCTTGAGCAGGGTGCGGAAGTCGCGGGAGTTGGTTTCCTTGCGGCGCATCCTCGTGAGCTTGTTCTGAATCAGCGGGTGGTCGAGCACGTGCACTTCGCTCATAGGTACATCCTTTCCAAATGCCTGCAAAACCCTGCGCTTCAACATGCCAACTTGCCATTATACTTGAGCAGTTTGCACTTAACCCTGAGGGAAAGGATCGTTTTATGGCAAAGGACGACGCCGTACCGACGATGGGCGGGCATGACAGCCCCGAAGCTGTTTATGACGCCCGAACGCTCGGCACGCCCAAGATGCTCGTGTTCGGCTTCCAGCACATGTTCGCGATGTTCGGCGCCACGATTCTCGTGCCGATCCTCACGGGCCTGTCGGTAAGCGCCACGCTGCTGTTCGCCGGTCTCGGCACGCTGCTGTTCCACTTCCTGTCGCAGGGCAAGGTCCCGGCCTTCCTGGGCTCCTCCTTCGCCTTCATCGCAGGTTACGCGGCCATAGCACCCAACGGCGAGGCCAACCTGCTGCCCTACGCCTGCTTGGGCGTGGCGTGCGCGGGCCTGCTCTACCCCATCCTGGCCGCTCTCTTCAAGGTGTTCGGCTCCGAGCGCGTCATGAAGTTCTTCCCGCCGCTGGTCACCGGCCCCATCGTTATCGCCATCGGCCTCACGCTGTCGTCCTCGGCCATCAACAACGCTTCCACCAACTGGCTGGTTGCCATCGTGGCCGTGGCCGTCATCTTCATCGCCAACATCTGGGGCAAGGGCATGGTCAAGATCATCCCCATTCTCCTGGGTGTCATCGTGAGCTACGTGTTCGCCGCTGCCATCGGCGAGTGCGACTTCACGAGCGTGCAGGAGGCCGCGTGGATTGGCCTGCCCGTGGTGTGGGACAACACCGTGTTCTCCATCTTCGGCGAGGGCTTTGACTCCGGCCTGGCCATCACCGCCATCATCACGATCATGCCGCTGGCCTTCGCCACGATGATCGAGCACATCGGCGACATCTCGGCCATCAGCTCCACCTGCAACCGCAACTACATCGCCAACCCCGGCCTGCATCGCACCCTGCTGGGCGACGGCCTGGCCACCATCCTGGCGTCGCTCTTTGGCGCGCCGGCCAACACCACCTACGGCGAGAACACCGGCGTGCTCGCGCTCACCAAGGTCTACGACCCCCGCGTCGTGCGCCTGGCCGCTTGCTTCGCCATCGTGTTCAGCTTCAGCCCCAAGTTCGCCGCGCTTATCGGCGCCATGCCCGCCTCCGTGGTGGGTGGCGTGAGCCTCGTGCTGTACGGCATGATCTCGGCCGTGGGCGTGCGCAACCTCGTTGAGAGCCAGGTCGACTTCTCCAAGACCCGCAACGTCCTGGTCGCGGCCCTCATCCTGGTGCTGAGCCTGGGCATCGCTACCAGCGCCGCCGGCTCCATCGCCTTTGTGGTGGGTGGCGTCACCATCTCGCTGTCGGGCCTGGCCGTCGGCTCGCTCGTGGGCATCATCCTCAACGCAGTGCTGCCCAACAACGAGGAGGACCCCAAGGAGCACCTGCCCCTCGAGTGGCCCGAAGGCGAGCTCCCCAGCGACAAGGCAAGCGCGTAGGAGAGAGCGTACCGCCGACCGCTAAGCTAAATAAGCTAGCACACAAAATTGCCCCGCCCATCTGCTGCGACATGCAAGCAGGTGGGCGGGACTTTTTGGTAGGGCAATAGATGGACTGACGACTCAACCAGCGCCAACGCGAGGGCAGAAAGACCCAATGGGCACATACGTCGCGAATGCGGGGCAGGGCGGGTGCGGCACGCTCAAATGCCCCAGCGGACGAGAGCGAGGGCGGGAAAGCCGACGCGCGCAGCCCTAAAGCAATCCCCCTAAGCCACGCGGCTGCCAAAAGGCATGAGGGCGAGCTTGGCGAACTTAAAGCTCTGCAGGCCGGCAGGAATGCCCACAATCGTGATGCAGCACAGGGCACCCGTCACCAGGGCAAGCAGGCACAGCTCCCAACCGCCGATGAAGAACCACAGGACGTTTACCAGGAACGACACCGCACCGCCCGAATTGACCACCTCGCTGCCGAACGGCATAAGCGCCAAGCGCGCGACCTTGAAGCACTGCATGCCCACGGGGATACCCACGATGCTGATGCACCAAAGCACGCCGAAGAGCGCCCAGCCCAGCGCCAGCCACACACCCGCGAGCACAAACCAAATGATGTTGCAAATAAAGTTGACGGGACCCATCGCACGTCCTTTCCCGAAAGATCGATCCGCTTCTACCGTAGCAAGCATACCCATTGAAGATGAATGTGTGGTTGAAGAGCGCTTAAAGCAAAGTGAAGCACGAGGGCAAGGCCGGGATGCGCCAGCACGAGCACAGCAAGCCCAACTCCGGCCCATTGATATCCAAGAGCCGGTCCGCGGCCAGGGTGCAATCGGTAGCCAAACGCTTTTCGAAACGGGCAATCGGCCGCCTTTTGGCAGCCAGTGGACCCGAGAAAACTGCACCGAAACTCATTTTGCTGCCAAAATGGCCGGATTCCCAACCACGCTTCGACCATCAAACGGGGGTTTCCATGCCCCCGACTACGCCAGCTTGGCTACCGAACGAGTCCGCACCTCGGCGACTTGCTTACTCCCCCATCAGCGAAGGGTCTTGCAGAAGGAACTTCCATGCTGGGATGACCTCGATGGTTATGCCGTCTGTCTCGATTGTCTCTGATTCCTGCTTGGTCACGATCACAAAGCGGTGCATGTCATCCTGCACCGCCGCGAGCTTGACGAGGCTGTCGATCTCGCGGGCACGGGCCTGCCCCTCAATTGAGTATGCCACCTGCACTGCAAGGCCCTCGTCGGGGACAGAAAAGTCGATGTCGATATCGTTCTTGGGAGACTTGAGATAGAACAGCCCATCAGCGAACTTGTCGTGCAGCGCAACTGCGATTTCGTTCTCGAGCAGGGCCGTATCCTTGTCGCGCAGGAACAGGTTCAGCAGCCCGTTGTCCGAGAAGTAGTACTCGGGGCTCCCCGCGCGCTCGACAAATTTTGCCACTGCATTGCGGACATCGAAAATCAGATAGGCTTCCTTCGCATATGTCACGTAGTCGATGACCGAGTCCTTCGACACCGACACGCCCAGCGCCTTGAGCATGCCATGGAGAGTGGTGAAGGAAACCTCGCCGCGCACCGTCTCGGCGATCTTTTTCATGAGTATCCGCAGCGCCTGGACATTGCGAACGCCCCTGCGCGCGGCGATGTCGCCCAACAGGACCTTCTGATAAACGCTCTCGACGTACTCTCGGGGTGAGGCATATCTCAGGGATTCCGGGAAACCGCCATAGCGATAGAAGCGGTCGAAATGCCCCATGATGGCCCCGACCTCGGATGTTGTGTAAAGGAAGCGCGCATCATGGGCTTGGCCGACCGCATCGAGATACTCGTCGAACCGGTAAGGACTTATATGCTGGATGAAGTAGCGGCCACCCAGCGTCGTGGCAATCTCATGGCTCAGCATGGCCGCGTTGCTTCCCGTGATAAAAGCACGCTTGCCGGAGTCTGCCAGGCGACGGGCGAACTTCTCCCAACCATCGATATTTTGAACCTCGTCAAGGAAGAAGAAGCCCTCGTCGCTGGACAGTTCCTTCTGCACGAGCAAGATGTCATTGAAATCCTGAGCACAGAATTCCGAGAGCCGCTCATCCTCGAAGTTGATATAGACAATGCGCTCCCATGCAACGCCTGATGCCACAAGATCCTGGGCAACCTTATAGAGCAAGGTTGATTTGCCCGCGCGCCTCAGGCCCGTCACGGCGTAGTTCGCTTGAGGATCGAGGGCGTACCGCCGCAGGACGATTCGAGCGTTACGTATGACCTCATGCTGGTCGAACATAACCGCCTTCAGCACGTCATGGTTCATTGCGACCCCCTGTGAGAACATTTGTCTTTTATAGTCGACAGATTAGCACTAGTTTTGTCGACTATAGAAGACAAAACTAGGATATTATTGTCTTCTATAGTCGACAAAAGAGATTGGGCAGGAGTGCCTTCTGAACGGGCGGGAGCCCAATGGGAGACGACCTGTTGAACAAGCCGAATCGGGATTCCATCGGGAACGGTCTCTTAAGTACAAACGACAGTAAGGCGCCAAAACCAGCATTCCATAAGGGGCATGAATTTGGTCACATCTCAATCGCGTCTGCCCACACGCAAGAGGGCAACATGCTTCGATAGCGTGCCTTTGATGCATGGAGGAGGGATCTCGTGCGCACGCAAAAGGGCGGCGCACCTTAATGAGTGCGCCGCCCTTACGATGCAGCTAGCAGGTCTATCGGGGAAGCCCTAGCGGTCGCGCCTTAGAGCGCCGCGACCGTCTTACCCACAAGCCAGCCCCAGGTGAGGCAGCGGCCGTTGGAGTTGCCGGGCATGTTGATGGGGTAATCAACCGCGTACAGATCGCCCGAGGTGTTGCCGATGGCGTAGAGGCCCTCGATGGGGTTGCCCTCGGCGTCGATGACAGCCAGGTCGGTGTTCACCTTGAGGCCGCCCACAACGGCAAGCAGGCAGGGACCGGTCTTGGTGGCGTAGAAGGGGGCATCCTTGATCGGGTAGAGGAAGTGAGCCTCCTTCTCGAACTGGGTGTCCTCGCCGGCCTCGCACATAGCGTTGTACTCCTCGACCTGCTTGAGGAAGTTGTCCTTGTCAACACCGATGGCGTCGGCGAGCTCCTCGAGGGTGTCGCACTTCCAAGCGGTGACGGCGGTCTCGTTGCCCAGGACATCCTTGCCGGCAGCGGCCTCGCCCTCGACGAGGTCGATAATCTGCTGGGGGTCGAACTCCTGCTCAACGGTGCGGCTCATCGTATCCCAGAACATGCCGCCGCCGTACTGCAGGCTGTCGGCCGTGTCGGCGCCGAAGTTGGAGTCGAAGATGGAGTAGGCAACAGCGCCAGGCTGGTTGAGCATCTGCAGCGACTTGGCCTGGACCCAGTTGGCCTCGTTGAAGAAGCGCTGGCCGTTCTGGTTCACGAACATGAACGGGCCGTGGAACATGGAGTAGGCCTGCGGGTGCAGAGCCGTGGGGAGCGGGCCGTCCTGCATGACACCGCCAGCCCACATGCCCATCTTGTGGCCGTCGCCCGTGTTGACGCCAGCGGGCGAGTAGTCGCTGCGGATGAGGCGCTGCATGCGGCTCTCGCAGTAGTAGTTCATCATCTCGGAGTCGCCGGCGATGTCGCCTGTGGCCAGGATGGTGGCCTTGGAAGCAAGGATCTTCTTGTAGCCGTCGGCGGTGCTCACGATAGCGCCCTCGACGCGGCCGCCCTCCTCGCTCTGGACGAGCTGAACAGCGGGAGCCTCGAACATGTACTCGGCGCCCTGGTCAACGGAGCTCTTGTAGAGAAGCGCGGTGGGCACGAAATAGCCGGTCTCAGGCGGCATCTCGAAGGTGCCCATCTGGAATACGTGCGCGTCGGGCTCCTCGGGGATAATGGCGCCGCCCGCATAGCCGGCGTAAATGCTGTATGTAGCGCCGTACTGGTCGGCCTTGTCGAGCAGCCAGTCCATGGCGGGGCCGGAGTTCTTGAACCACATGGTCACGAGGGCCTCGTTGGTGCGGTTGCCGCAGGTGCGGTTCCAGCGGTACTGGGCGGCAACAGGCTCAATCTCACAGCCAAGCTCGGCGTTCAAGCGGGAGTTGCAGGCGCCAACCACGCCACCACGGCCGTTGACCTGGGCGGTCTTGTCGCACACGAGGACCTTGGCGCCGTTCTCAACGGCAGAGCATGCAGCGGCGCAACCGGCATTGCCAGCGCCGAGGATGAGGACCTCGGTCTCGATGGTCTCGACGATGTCGGCATCAGCGATAGGCTCGGGCTTGGTGGCCCAGCTGGGGGCGTTGAACGCAGGCGAAGCCGCGGTAGGGACGTCGGTCGAGACGGCCGTGTCGGCCAGAGCCGAGGCGGCACCAGCGGCAAGCGCGCTTGCGGCAGCGGCGCCTGCGACAAAGTTGCGACGAGAAATCGAGCGATCCATGTGCATTCCTTTCGTTGCGTGGAACAACTGCAGAGAACGGAAAGCCGTCGAGAGGGCCGTGCGGCCCGGCGCTTTTCGTTGGTTTTAGAATGCCCCGGCGCAGCTGGATGAGGAAGGCCCGAAAGGTCACATTGTCAGGAGGTGCACTCTTTCCAAAAGACGTGACGTTTAGGCCTATGGCCGTGAACTGGTATTTTGATGGGAGTCAAGAGCAGAGCTTCTGATTGGCCGCAATTGGGCGGTGGTTCAGTGGCCGTGCGAGCGCAGGCCATGCGACCATCCGCTCACTCCCCCGATTGCTCCACCAAGTTGAGCAGGCTCTGCCTGTCGCCCACGCCTGCCTTGCGGTAGATGTTGCTGATATGGTTCTTGGCCGTGCCCTGCGCGATGGAAAGCTTCTCGGCAATGTAAGGCGCACTGCGGCCGTGCATGAGCAGCGCAAGCACCTCCGCTTCGCGAGCCGTAAGAGAATGCGACTCGGCGAACGCTCGACAACATTCCTCGAGCCCGCCCTCGCTTTGAAGCGCGGGCGCGGCGCGATAGAGCCCCTCGAGCGTTGAACGCGTAAAGACCCAAAAGCCACAAACGATCGTTGCGAGCACGCACACAAGAACGGCCTTGTCAGGAGCAAGGACCCCAGGGATGAGAAGCGCGGCGCAAATCTGCCTTCCGATAAAAGACCCCACCCGGGCAACCAACATCGCAAGACTCAGGATGAATGTAGCGGGCTTACCTGTCTTGAACGCCATGTCCGTTGCAACCAGCATGACGAGTATGTCGAGGCACGAGCCGCCCAGAACCGTGACGCCATAGCCAAGCACGCTTGACTCTCCCGGGAGAAGCAACGCGAGCAGCATTCCTCCGGCAAGCGCCACCTCTACGGGTGCATGCAGCGAAAACGCCTCGACAACAGGTTGCGCGACCGACATATACGCTAGCAGCAACACTAGCAGAACAAGCGCGATGGCAAGGCCAGCGTTGCTCGTCAGCGCGTCTGGAGCGGACCCAAGCATGCCGAGTGCCGGCAAACCAAGCCCCCATACAAAGTTGAGGACGAACGCCGCAATCAAGCCGCGAGCAACAAGGGGGCCTGGTATTGCCTGGGCCGCAGCTGGTTGACGCGGAGTGCGGCGGGGCTCATCTTGCGACAATGCCAGAATTGCGCAGGATATGACGGGCAGAGCAGCCAAGACCAACGCACGCGCAACGACAGGCAGGGGGCCCACGGCAAAGAACAGCACGAACGCGATGATATACGAGGTGTAGAGGCAACGGCCCACCTTGCCCGAGGCAAGCGCCGACCAAAGTTCACCCCACAGGCAAAGCAGTAGTGCGTTGCCCAGTGAAAACAGGACTGTAGCAAGAAGGAACAAGATCGAGGTCGCCAGGGTCGCGCTTGCCGGTAAATACGTGGCGGCCGCCATGCCCAGGGAACCCGCGCAGCAGAGGAACGCTGCCGTTGCCCGACCCTTGCGACCTGAAATGAGCGTGCCTCGATGGCCCATCGCAAGCGTCACGACATACCCTAGCGTCGTAATGGCGAACATGAGCAGGTGGGCATCTGGCATAAAGCTTGCGGCCGAATTCGCACCCACGAGCGTGTCGGTGCAGAACGCCAGGGTCCACCACGCCTGCCAGAAGCCCAGGCCGAACTGGCTGAGGGGAAGCAACGAGCCGGTCATGCCGTCGCGCGCAACGGCCCTACTTTTATCTTTGTTCACCAGCTGTTTCATAACGCCCCCACCGCTTGCCTCACCGCAGAAACACATCTGCGGGCCTATTTTGCCCCCAATTGGCCAGACCGCAACCAAGCCTCGGCCATCAAACAGGTTTCTCTATTTAAACCGGCGCGCTCCCGGCTCGTTTGAGCTCGGTTTCAACGCAGTCAATAAGCTCCTGCTTTGAATGAACGCCCAT